>DATFRY010000072.1:0-7859 GCA_035262925.1 Kofleriaceae bacterium
CGCGACGTCGCCCCGCGCGGTCACGTCGCCGCGATGCGCGACGCCTCCCGCCCGGCCAGGTCGCCGCGGCGCGCGACGTCGCCCCGCCCGGCCAGGTCGCCGCGTGGCATCACGCAGCGCCTCGCGCGGCGAGGTCGCGCACGGCGGCCCTCTTGAGCGAGCACCGGCAGCGCAATGCAGCCGCCACGCCACGTCGCCGCGGCGCGCGACGCCCGCCGGCCACATCGCCGCGTGGGCCCGACGCCCCGCCCGGCCACGTCGCCTGGCGCGCGACGGCGCCCCGCCCGGCCAGGTCGCCGCGTGGCATCACGCAGCGCCCCGCGCGGCGAGGTCGCGCATGACGGCCCTCTTGAGCGTGCACCGGCGGCGCAATGCGGCCTCCACGCCGCGGTCGCCGCGCGGCGCGACGCTGCCCGGCGCCGCGACGCTCAAGCTCGCCGCGACGCGTACCACGCGCGGGCGAAGCCGCCGGTCAGGACGAAGCGGGGAAACGTCACCCACTGCTCGGCGAAGAGTCGGGCGGCCAGGTCGAGCTTGCCGCGGAACGGCGCCGGCGCATGGGGCTCGCCGCGGTGCGAGGATCCCTGGAGAGCGACCGCGGCCAGCATCGACGCGAGGCCGGCGAGGCCGAGCCAGCCGACCAGCGGGGTCGTCGCCACCAGCGCGGATCCCGCGATGAAGAGGGGCACGGTCAGGGCGTGGATGAGGAGGTTGCGTCGATCGGTGTGCGCGAGGCTGTAGCTCGCCCACTGCCAGGCGAGCAGGCCGCCGGGCCTGTCCTGCGCGGCCGTGCTGCCGGCGGCGCCGCCGTCGATCGGGTTCGTGGAGCGATAGGTCGTGTTCATGCCGTCATCATGAGGCCCGGCGCGCGCCCGGTCTTGAACCAGCTGGCTGCTGCGCGACCGGCCGCAGGGCCGACGGCGGGACGCCGAAGGTGCGGCGAAACGTCCGGCTCATGTGCGCCGAGTCGGCGAAGCCGGCCACATGGGCGGCCATGGCCAGCGGCGTGCCGGTCGCGATCGCGGCGGCGGCGCGCTGCAGCTTGAGCCACTGCAGATAGGGCCGGAGGGGCAGGCCGATCGACTCGGTGAAGACGTGCATGAGGCGGCCGGGCGAGAGGCCGACCGCGCCCGCCAGGGTGGCGAGCGACGTGTCTCCGCCGGGCGGCACGCCGCGCAGGTGGCGAATCAGCGCCCGCACGCGCGGGTGCACTGCCCGGCGCGGCGGCGACGCGGACGGCTCGGCGCCGAGCACGGTCGCGGCGCGCCGCGTCCACGCCACGCCGTCCTCGCGCATGATCGACGCCGGCTCGGCGTCGGCGAGCAGCCCGGCGCGCTCGCGCTCGTCGACCAGCCGCCACGGGCCGGGCAGGATCGCGCGCAGCGCCGCGCCCGCGTCGCTCTCCGGATCGAGGAACACGAGCAGGATGTCCGCACCCGACGCGTCGATCGAGTGGACCACGTCGGGCCCGGTCACCACGCCCGGCGCCGACTGCCAGCGCCCGCCGCCGCCGGCGCGCACGCGCAGCTCGCCCGCGGCGCACACCATGATGTGCATCGCGTGGTGCGCGTGCCCCCCGCTCTGCGACCCGGGGGCGCGGATGGCCAGGATCGGCGGCCACAGCGGAGGCTCCACCGCCGAGAACGCCGCCACGCTCGCGACCCGCACGACCGTTCTTTACCACGCGCGGCGCGCGCCGCCTCCCCGCATCGCCGGCCCGCCGTGATACGGATCGAACATGACGGCGAACGCCCAGGGCGCGCTCGGCCCAGGCGCCGACGCGGCCGCCGCGCCATCGCTGGTCGACATCGTGTCCGCCGACGGCGCGCGCAGCCAGGCGCGGCTCTTCGTCCCCGCCGAGGGCGCGCCGCGCGCGGTGGCGGTGTGCCTGCCGGCCATGGGCGTCGAGGCCCGCTACTACGATCCGTTCGCCCGCGCGCTGGCGGCCCGCGGGGTGGCCGCGCTCACCGCCGAGCTGCGCGGCAACGGCTCGAGCTCGCTGCGCGCCGCGCGCCGCGTCGACTTCGGCTACCGCGAGCTGGTCGAGCTCGACCTGACCGGCGCGGTCGCGGCCGCGCGCGAGCGCGTGCCCGGGCCGCCGGTCCGCCTCGTCGGCCACAGCCTGGGCGGGCACCTCTCGATCCTCTTCGCCGCGCTGCGCCCGCGCGAGGTCGATGGCATCGCGCTCATCGCCGCCGGCTCGCCTTACTTCCGCGCCCACTCCGGCCGGGCGCGCGCGTACGTGCTGCTCGGCGCGCTCGCCCTGCGCGGCCTGAGCGCCGCGCTCGGCTACCTGCCGGGGCGCGCGGTCGGCTTCGGCGGTCGCGAGGCGCGCCGCCTCATCGCCGAGTGGGCCCGGCTGGGCTGGACCGGCCGCTTCGCCTTTGCCGGCGCTCCGCCCGATCTGGCCGATCGCATGGCCGCCGCGTCGCTTCCGGTCCTGGCCCTGTCGTTCGGCGAGGATCGCTACGCCCCCGCCGCCGCCGTCGATCACATGGCCGGCATGCTCCCCGGCGCCGCGCTCACCCGCCGCCACACCGCGCCCGGCGAGCTCGGCGACGGCGTCGATCACTTCCGCTGGGTGCGGCGCCCCGACGGAGTGGCCGACATCGTCGTCGACTGGATGATGCGCGGCTGACCATGCGACTCCTGCTCGCGCTCGCCGCGTCGGTCGCCACCGCCGCCCTCGCTTGCACGATCGAGCCCAACTACACCGATCCGGACGGGCCGCGCTACGTCTGCGACCGCACGACCTCCGAGCCCGAGCCGGGCGGTCCGCTCCGCGTGGTGAGCTACAACCTCGCCTTCGGCCGCGACGTCCCGGCGGCCATCGCCGCGCTCGAGATCGGGCCGCTGGCCGGCGCCGACCTGGTGCTCATGCAGGAGATGGACGCGCCCGGCGTCGACGAGATCGCCCGGGCGCTCGGGCTCCGCTACGTCTACTACCCGGCATCGGTCAAGCACGACCGGGACTGGGGCAACGCGGTCCTGTCGCGCTGGCCGATCGCCGACGACCGCAAGCTGCTCCTGCCCTACGCCGATCCGTTCAGCAACAGCCGGCGCATCGCGGTGGCGGCGCACGTCGACATCGGCGGCCGCGAGGTGCTGGTCTACAGCACGCACATCGCGACGCCATCGCTCGGCCTGGGCGCGCGGCTCGAGCAGCTCGAGACCATCATCGACGACGCAGGCGAGGCGGGCGAGGCGGGCGACGCGGTCCACACGGGCGACACCTGCGACGCAGGCGTCACGGCCGACGCGGGCGTCGCGGCGCGCACGGCCGACGCGGCCGACGCGGCCGACGCGGCCGACGCGGCCGACACCACCGACGGCCCGGTCCTGATCGGCGGCGACCTCAACACCGCCGATCCCGGCAGCGCCGGCCAGGTGCGCGATCTCTTCGCCGGCCGAGGCTTCGACTGGGCCAGCGATCGGGCCACCGACACCGGCTCGGCTTTCGGCTCCGACGCCACCCTCGACTACATCTTCACCCGCGGCCTCGACCCACAGGACAGCGGCACCTTCGCCGGAGACTCCGGCAGCGACCACCAGCCCATCTGGGTCGAGCTCGCCCCGCCGTGACCGCACGCAGCGCGCTGCTCCTGGCCGTGGCCGCGACCGGCTGTGCCAGCTACTCGAACCGGCTGTCCGCCACGCCGCTCGCCGAGGGCACCGGCGAGCTCGGCGTCGCCGTCGACGCCCTCGTGGTCGAGCGCGGGCGCGAGTACATCGCCCTCCCGCTGCCCGAGGTGAGCTACCGGCGCGGCCTCCGCCCCGGCCTCGACATCGGCGGCACGGCGCACCTCACCGGCGCCGAGGCCTCGCTCCGGATCGCGCTGCTCGAGCGCGGCCGCATCGCCGCCGCCTGGGTCGCGGCGATGGCCCTCGGCTTCGAGCCGGTCACCAACAACACGACCGACCTCCTCTACGCGCGCGCGTCGCCGCGCCTGGTCGCCGAGCTGCGCCCCGGCCACCCGCAGAGCCAGTGGCCCACGTGGATCGCCACCGCCGCGCCCAGTCTCACCTTCACCGGCCCGGCCACCATGTTCCACGGCATCACCGGCGACGCCCGCACCATCGCGCGTCCCGGCGCCGCGCTCGCCGCCCGCTGGCCGCTGGCCGCCGGCCGCGCGTTCTGGCTCGAGCTCACCGCGCAGCCGGCCTACGCCATCGGCGACGGATGGATCGCGGCGTCGTACCAGAGCGGCGCGGCCTTCACCTGGTGAGCCGCGCGAGGATGCGCGCCGCGCGGAGTCGAGGCTTCACCGCCGCGACGCGGATCTGCTAGAACCGGTCAATGAGCGCCACCGTCGCCGTCCCGCCGCCCCGCAACGAACCCGTGCTCGACTACGCGCCCGGCAGCCCCGAGCGCGCGCGGCTCGAGGCCGAGCTGGACCGCATGGCCGGCGAGGAGATCGAGATCCCCTGCGTCATCGGCGGTCAGCGCGTCACGACCGGCCGCATGAAGTCGGTCGTCATGCCGCACGACCACGGCCACGTGCTGGCCCGCTTTCACTGCGCCGGCCCGGCCGAGATCGAGCGCGCCGCGGCGGCGGCGCAGGCCGCGTCGCGCGAGTGGCAGGCCATGCGCTGGGAGGCGCGCGCGGCAATCTTCCTGCGCGCGGCCGAGCTCATCGCCGGCCCCCGGCGCATGGCGCTCAACGCCGCCACCATGCTGGGCCAGTCGAAGACCTCGCACCAGGCCGAGATCGACTCGGCGTGCGAGCTCATCGACTTTCTCCGCTTCAACGTCGAGTTCGCCAGCCGCCTCTACGCCGATCAACCCCGGAGCGCGCCCGGCGTGTGGAACCAGATGGAGCTGCGCCCGCTGGAGGGCTTCGTCCTGGCCCTCACTCCGTTCAACTTCACGGCCATCGCCGGCAACCTCCCGTCCGCGCCGGCGCTCATGGGCAACACCGTGCTGTGGAAGCCGGCCGAGTCGCAGATGCTGGCCGCGCACTACATCCAGGGCGTGTTCGAGGAGGCGGGCGTGCCGCCCGGCGTCATCAACTTCCTGCCCGGCTCAGGTGCCGAGCTGGTGCCGCTCGCGCTCGATCGCCCGGACTTCGCCGGCCTCCACTTCACCGGGTCGACCGACGTCTTCCGCGACATCTGGCGGCGCACCGGCGAGAACCTGCCCCGCTACAAGAACTACCCGCGCATCGTCGGCGAGACCGGCGGCAAGGACTTCATCCTCGCCCACCCGTCGGCCGACGGCGACGCCGACGCGCTCGTCACCGCCATCGTGCGCGGGGCGTTCGAGTACCAGGGCCAGAAGTGCTCGGCGGCGTCGCGCGTCTACGTGCCGGAGTCGGTGTGGCGCCGCATCGAGGCGCCGCTCTGCGACACGATCTCGTCGCTGCGCATGGGCGACGTGCGCGACTTCAAGAACTTCATGGGCGCGGTCATCAAGCAGAGCGCGTTCGACAAGCACGTGGCCGCCATCGCCGGCGCGCGCACGGCGGGCGCCGCCCGCGTCCTGGTCGGCGGCGAGACCGACGGCAAGAAGGGCTGGTTCGTCCGTCCCACCCTCATCCGCGCCGAGCACCCGGGCTACCGCACGATGCAGGACGAGCTGTTCGGCCCCATCGTCAGCCTGTACGTCTACCCGGACGCGAAGTGGACCGAGACGCTCGCGCTGGTCGACAGCACGTCAGCCTACGCCCTGACCGGCGCCGTCTTCGCCCGCGACCGCCGCGCCATCGAGGAGGCGTTGGCGGAGCTCCGCCACGCGGCCGGCAACTTCTACATCAACGACAAGCCGACCGGCGCCGTCGTCGGGCAGCAGCCGTTCGGCGGCGCGCGCGCGTCGGGCACCAACGACAAGGCCGGCTCGCCGCTCAACCTCCTGCGCTGGGTCTCGGCCCGGACGATCAAGGAGACCTTCGTCCCGCCGACCGACTACCGCTACCCGTTCATGAAGTAGCCGGCCGGGCCGACGGCGCCGGGTCAGCGGCCGGGCAGGAGCGCGCGCAGCGCGTCGATCGTGTCGGTCTGGTCGGCGCGCTTGTCGAGCCGGTAGCGCTTGACCCGGGCGAAGCGCAGCGCGATGCCGCCCGGGTAGTGCGGGCTCTCCTGCACGTCGCTGAGCGCGATCTCGACCACCAGCTCGGGGCGGACGAACACGACGTGGCCGTCGCGCGAGGACTCGAGCTCGAGCAGCCGCGCGGTCTGCCAGGCCAGCATCTCGTCGGTCATGCCCTTGAACGTCTTGCCCACCATGACGAAGCCGCCGGCCGGATCGCGCGCGCCCAGGTGCAGGTTGCTGAGCCAGCCGCGCCGCCGCCCGCTCCCCCACTCGACGCCGAGCACGACCAGGTCGAACGTGCGCGCGACCTTGAGCTTGAGCCAGTTCTGACCGCGGCCGCCGGCCTCGTAGGGCGCATCGAGCGCCTTGGCCATCAAGCCCTCGTGACCGGCGGCCAGCGACTCGGCCAGCATCGCCGCCGCGCGGTCGACGTCGCCGGTCACCACGCGCGGCATCATCATCTCCGGCGGCAGGAGCTCGCCCAGCGCGGCGATGCGCTCGCGGGTCGGCCGCTCGAGCAGGCTGTGGCCGTCGAGCATGAGCAGGTCGAAGTACAGGCAGCTGAGCGGAAGCTGGACCCGCACCGCGGCCACGTCCAGCTTGCGCCCGAAGCGCCGCATGGTGGTCTGGAACGAGTGCGGCCGCCCACCGTCGCGCAGCGCCACCGCCTCGCCGTCGATGATGAGCTCGCGCGCCGGCAGGAGCGCGGCCGCCTCGACCAGCTCCGGCACCGAGCCGGTCACCTCGTTGAGGCCTCGGCTGTAGACCCGCACCTCGTCGCCGCGCTTGTGCACCTGCACGCGCGCGCCGTCGAGCTTGTACTCGAACGCGGCCTCGCCCAGGCGCTCCAGCGCGTCGGCCGGGTCGTCGGCGGGCTGGGCCAGCATCGGCAGGAGCGGGCGGAAGATCTGGATCGAGAAGCGGTCGAGCCCCGGTGCGCCGTCGGCCAGCGCGGCCCCGGCCACCGCCCCGAGATCGCCGGCCAGCATGAGCGCGCGCCGCACGCGGCCGCCGTCCACCGACGCCGCCCGCGCGATCGCCTCGGTCATCACGCCCTCGAGCGCGCCCTGGCGCAGCTCGCCGCCCATGAGCCGCAGGAGAAAGTCGCGCTCGTCGCCGCCGGCGCGGCCGACCAGCCCATCGAGGATGCGCCGCCGCTCGCCGGTCGAGCCGCGCCCGCTCGCCGCGGCCAGCTCCCCCAGCGCGCGGTCGACGTCGCGGATGGTCAGCCCGTCGTCGCCGCGGCTCCCATCACCGTGACCGCCGCCGCCGCCGCCTGCCGCGGCCGCGCTCGACAGCGCGGCCCAGCCGACCCCGAGCTTGCCCTGCGGCACCACGCCGGCCAGGTACATGACCGCCGGCCGCACCTCGTCCGGCTCGAGCGTGCGGAGGAGCGCCGCCAGCCGCTCGATCTTCTCCAGCCGCGACCGCGTCGCGGCCACGGCGCTGGAGGTGGCCACCAGGTCGCGCAGGCGCAGCACGCGCCGACTGTAGCGTGCCGCGACCGCGCCGCAACCGAGCCGGCGCGCCCGGGCTTGCGCTATCCTGGGCCGGTGAGCGAGACCAAGAAGCGACGCCTTCGCATCCTGCCCGGCATCACCGCCGCCGAGTTCCAGCACCCGAGCGACATCAAGGCCACCGACGCGCTCAAGGCGGTGCCCGGCCTCGACAAGGCGCTGTCCAAGATCATGGAGTACGGCCTCGAGCGCCTCTACTACCTGGACAACATCGGCAGCAACGTGCGCGTGACCAAGAACATGTTCCCGCGCATGTACCGCAGCCTGAGCTGGGGCTGCAAGATCCTCGACGTCGAGGAGCCAGAGCTCTACGT
>DATFRY010000073.1:0-5632 GCA_035262925.1 Kofleriaceae bacterium
CGCTGGCGATCGCGACCCGGAGCGGGCACGCGCTCGTCTGCAAGGTGGACGAGGTGAACAAGCTCGAGAACCCGGGCAAGGGCGTCACCGTCATCAAGACCGCGCCCGACGACCGGGTCATCGGGGTCAAGGCCGGGCGCGGGCCCAAGGACGTGCTTCGCCTCGAGACCGAGACCGGCACGCGCAAGTTCGAGGTCGCCGCCGATCCCAAGCAGGCCGCCGCGCGCGGCGGCAAGGGGCGCCAGCTGGTCAAGCGCACGCCGCTGGTGGCGGTGGCAGAGCCGGTCGTCATCACGCCGCTGGCCAACGTGGAGGGCGGCGAGGAGATCCACTAGAAGGGTATGGCCATGGCGCAGAGTTACACCGCAAAGGACATCACGGTCCTCGAGGGCCTCGAGCCGGTGCGCAAGCGGCCGGCCATGTACATCGGCGGCACCGACAAGACCGGCTACCACCACCTGCTGTGGGAGATCCTCGACAACTCGATCGACGAGGTCATCAACCACCACGCCGACCGCGTCGAGGTGACCCTGCACGACGACGGCAAGCAGATCACCGTCGAGGACAACGGGCGCGGCATCCCGATCGACGTCATCTCCAAGTACAAGAAGTCGGCGCTCGAGATCATCCTCACGACGCTGCACGCGGGCGGCAAGTTCGACGAGGGCAAGAACTACGCCCACTCGGGCGGCCTGCACGGGGTCGGCGCGTCGGTGGTCAACGCGCTGTCCGAGTCGCTGGTGGCCAAGGTGAAGCGCGAGGGGGCGCTGTGGCAGCAGACCTTCCGCCGGGGCAAACCGGCCGGGGCGGGCGGCAAGATCAAGAAGGTCGGCCCGGCGCGCGGCACCGGCACCACCATCACCTTCACGCCCGACGAGGAGATCTTCGGGCCCAAGCTCGCCTTCGACCCGGCCGTCATCGCCGAGCGGCTCGAGGCCAAGAGCTACCTCCACCGCGGCGTGAAGGTCACCTTCCGCGACGAGACCCAGTCGCCGGCGACGGTCGCCACCTTCCAGCACGAGCGCGGCATCGCCGAGTACCTGGGCAAGCTCATCGTCGAGCGCGGAAAGGACCCGGTGCCGCAGGGCACGACCGGCTTCTACCTCGAGCGCACCGGAGACGTCGAGCTCGAGCTCGCCATGCTGTGGACCGAGTCGACCGACGAGTACATCAAGTCCTACGTCAACGGCGTGCCCACCTCGTCGGGCGGCACCCACGACCTCGGGCTCAAGGCCGGCGTGGTCAAGGCCGTGCGCAACTACATCAGCACGCACGACCTCCAGCCCAAGGGCCTGAACCTCACCGCGGAGGACATCCGCGAGGGCATGGTGGCGATCCTCTCGGTCTACGTGGCGGCGCCGCAGTTCCAGGGCCAGACCAAGGAGCGCCTGAACAACACCGAGGTGCAGGCGCAGGTCGACGGCGCGGTGCGGCCGGCGCTCGAGCAGTACCTCAACGAGAACCAGAGCGTGGCCGAGGCGGTGGTGGCGCGCGTCATCCTGGCAGCGCGCGCGCGGGAGGCATCGCGCGCCGCGTCGCAGGCGGTGTCGCGCAAGACGGCGGTCTCGCACCGGCTCAACCTGCCCGGCAAGCTGGCCGACTGCGCGTCGACCAACCCGGCCGACAGCGAGCTCTTCATCGTCGAGGGCGACTCGGCGGGCGGCTCGGCCAAGCAGGCGCGCGACCGCCAGACCCAGGCCATCCTGCCGCTGCGCGGCAAGGTGCTCAACGCGGAGCAGGCCTCGGCCTCCAAGCTGATCCAGAACAAGGAGCTGGGCGACATCGTGTCGGCGCTCGGCTGCGGCTTCGGGCCCAAGCTCGATCTGTCGCGGCTGCGCTACCACCGCATCTTCCTCCTGATGGACGCAGACGCCGACGGGCACCACATCTCGACGCTGCTGCTGACGTTCTTCTACCGCCACATGAAGCCCCTCATCGACGCGCGCCACGTCTACCTGGCCCAGCCGCCGCTCTACCGCATCGACATCGGCAAGGAGACCTACTGGGCGCTCGACGACATGGAGCGCGATCGACTGCTGGCCGAGCACTCCAACCGCAAGGCCAGCATCACGCGCTTCAAGGGCCTCGGCGAGATGAGCGCCGACGCGCTCAAGCAGACCACGCTCGATCCGAAGCGGCGCACGGCGCTGCGCGTCGCCATCCAGCAGGGCGAGGAGCTGGAGACCGATCAGACGATCGGCGAGCTGCTCGGCAAGGACGCCGGCGCCCGCTTCCGCCTCATCCACGAGGGCGCGCGCGAGGTCGACGAGGTCGACGTCTGATGTGCGCGAGGGGGTTGTGATCGCATGCGCCGCGCTTCGCCCCCGAGGGGCCATGTCGGCGCGGTTGTGCGTCCGGTCCTCCCCAGATCGGGGAGGGCACTCCCCATACGCACCCGGAACAGGTGAGTGCCGTCGCCTGAAATCATGCACTTGCCGCCGGGCCAGACTGGCAAGCCGCTTGCTCTAAACGCAATCCGTGCACGCCTCGAGGCTGATCGCGGCTGCTCAAGACATGTACCGGGCCCAGCAGTACACGGGCGTGGCCACCCTCTGTCTCGATGCGCTCGAGGTTGACCCTGACAATCTGGAACTGCGCGTCCTCCGGACGCGGGCGTTGCTCGCGCTCCGGCGCGACGAGGAGGCGAAGCGAGAGCTGAGTCGGATCTTGCGGGTGGGCAGCGAGACCGCGGAGGTGTTCCGCCTGCTGGGCGAGCTGGCCATACGGCGCGGCAAGCTCGTCGCCGCCGAGACCTTCCTCCGGCATGCCCTTCGACTCTCGCCCGGCGACCGCACGACCGAAGCCCTCCTCGACCTCGTTCAAAGCTCGAATCAACCGACCGTGGCGGTGGAAAAACTCCCGGCGGCCACCGCCACGGTCGGTTGTACTCTCTTGCCGCCCGTCCCAAGGAACACCGACGGGCAGAACCTGCCCGGCGATCCCGGCGCGACCGGTGAGGTCGAGGCGCCCGACGTGATCGCCGAGTACGACGCCGACTCGTCGTACGACCGCGACGCGGCGAGCTCGTACGATTCGTACGATTCGTACGCGGACGACGACGTGCCGGCCAGGCCGCACCGCCTGGCGCTCGGCACCGACTACACGCCTCCGCTTCCGCACGCGATCGCGAGCGCGCAGCCCGACCCCGTGTCGGCCGACATCTTCGGCCGCTACCTGGTCGCCATCGGCGCGCTCACGGCGGTGCAGCTGCACGCCGCGCTCGACTACCACCGCCGGGCCGGCATCTCGGTGGGGGCGGCCGCGATCGCGCTCGGCTTCGCCAGCGCGCCGAGCGTGGAAGGCGCCGTACACGCCTTTCACCAGACCCGCTACAGCGCCTGGTAAGTCGCCGGCACGCTTGCGGTCGCGCGGCTCTCCGACGGGCGGTTGGCTGCCGGGCGGTTCCCGTCCATACTGGGAGAATGCGTGCCGCGGCGCTGGGTCTGGCCCCGATCCTGGTCGTGGGCTGGGCCGGCCGGCCGGCGGACGCCGACCCGGAGCGCCGGCCGCCGGAGCATCAGAGCCAGCACCGGGCCCTGCCCGGCAAGGGCCGCCAGGACTTCTGGGCCTGGGTGCTCGACCCGCACGAGGCCGAGGTCAAGCTCATCCTGCGCAAGGTGGCGGAGAACCGCACGCGCGCGGGCAGCATGGAGCTCCTGCCCTACGACTACGGCGCGCAGTTCTCGCCGGCGCGCGCCGAGCTGCGCGCGCAGCTGCTCGACGACGCCGAGGACATGCTGCGCTATGCGCTCGAGCTGGCGCCCCGCAACCTCGACGTCGAGCGCGAGCTGGCCATCGTGACCGACGAGAACGACCGCCCGTCGGCCCAGGCCGCGCTCGAGCGCTACCTGGCCGACGAGGTGCAGGAGCGCATCAGCCCCGACGCGCGCGTGCGGCTGGGCCGCTGGTACGCGCGCCAGCGCCGCTTCGACGACGCCGTGGTCCAGCTGCGCCTGGCGCTCGGCGGCCGGCCCGAGCACCGCACGCGCACTCAGGGCGTCCTGCTGCTGTCGTCGATCCTCATGCACACCGGTCGGCTCGGCGAGGCCATCGATCTCCTGCGCGGCCACGTGGCGTCGGCCTCGTTCGGCTACTACGGGTGGGAGCCCCTGTCCCTGTTCGCCCTGGCGGTGGCGTATGATCGCGACGAGCAGATCAGCCTCGCCCACGACATCCTGTCGCGCATCATCAGCGCGGGGCAGGACCAGCTCATGAACGTGCTGCACGACGGCAACATCCCGCCCAACCGGAATCCGCTGGTCCCGCCCATCGAGCGCCACTACTTCGCGGCCCTGCAGTACGAGGCGCTCGGCTTCCTGCCCGAGGCCCGCGCCGAGTGGCAGGCCTACACGGCAGAGGCCGACGCGCCCTACCGCAACCGCGCCGAGCAGCACATCGACGAGGTCGACCGCCTGCTGAGCGCCCAGCGCGCGGCCGCGCGGCCCAGGCCGGGCCGCAAGCCCGAGCGCCCGACACCGCCGGGCGGGGGAGGCACACCGCCGTGAGGCGACCGGCGCTGCTCTGCGCGGCCGTCGCGTCGGCCCTTGCGCTCGCCCTGCCCGCGCCGCGCGCCGCGCGATCGGATGGGTTGTGGCAGCGCGCGGCCGCCCCTCCGCGCCAGGAGGAGTACCGGCGCGCGATGGCGCTGGGCGATCAGTACACCCTGCGCGCGGCCGAGCAGGAGACGCTCGGCCACGGCGAGCCGGCCAACTCGCTGGCGCTGCGCGCGGCCGACGCCTACGAGAAGGCCGCGGCACTGGATCCGCACGCGGTCGAGCCGCACTACCGCGCCGCCGAGGTGCTCTACCTCCACTTCGTCGAGGAGGCCGACCATCCGCAGCGCCCGCCGTGCGACCGCGCGATCCGCCACTGGGTCGCCGTCGAGCGCGTCGCGCCGCGCGATCCGCGCCTCGAGTCGATCTACTTCCGCCGCTCGCTCACCTACACCAAGCTGGGCGGCCACGACAACTACGTGCTCGCGGCGGCCGACTACGAGAAGGAGCTGCGCCTCATCGACCCCGACAGCGCGCCGGAGGAGCAGGTGGCGCGCGTGCTGAGCAACGCGGCCGAGATCTACATGGCGCTCGGCGAGCTCGACCGCGCCCTCACCCTCTACTACGACTCGATCGAGTTCGCGACCACCTCGCAGCGGCTCTACGCCTTCGGGCTGGCGGTCGCGCTCGACCGCGACGGCCAGGCGGTCAAGGCGCGCGAGATCATCCGCCGGTTCGGCGGCTACAGCTACGAGGTCCTCAACCCGCCCGACGGCGGCGTGTTCTTCATCCCCGACGGCGACGACCACTACTATCAGGCGCTCGGCCTGGAGACCGCCGGCCAGGCCGACTCGGCGCTCAACCACTACCGCCAGTTCCTGCGCGCGCAGCCCGCCTCGCCCTACGCCGAGCGCGCGCACGAGAACATCGCGCGGCTCGAGGGCAAGCGGCCGGTCAAGGGCAAGCGCGGGCGCGGCGCGGTCTCCGAGGTGAAGCAGCAGTGGGGCCTGTGACCTGGTCCCGCGGCGCGGCGGCCGTCGCGCTCCTCGCGCTCGGCCTCGCGGCCCCGCTCGCGCTCGGCCAGCCGGCCTCGCCGCCGCCGCCCGACGTCGACTACGACGACCATCGAGATGCCAGGA
>DATFRY010000074.1:0-5302 GCA_035262925.1 Kofleriaceae bacterium
GACGGCGGGCGCCCGCCCGACCCGCGAGCCTACGTCGAGCGCGCGCTGGTCGGCGCGGGCCTGCTCGAGTGGTCCGACGTGGTGGCCGGCTGCCACAGCCTGGCGCCGCGCTTCCTGCTCCACGCGATCGAGCAGAGCCGGGGCAACCTCGGGCTCGACGCGATCGACATCTACTACGTGCACAACCCCGAGACACAGCTCGACGAGGTGACGCGCGCGGTGTTCGATCGGCGCATGCGGAGCGCGTTCGAGGCGCTCGAACAGGCGTGCCGGGCGGGAGCCATCGGCTGCTACGGCGCCGCCACGTGGACCGGCTTTCGCGTGCCGCCCACCCATCCGGGTCACCTGTCGATGGCGGCCCTGGTCGGGCTGGCGCGCGACGTGGCCGGCGCCGGCCACCACTTCCGCGCGGTGCAGCTGCCCTACAACCTGTCCATGCCCGAGGCGCGCGTGATGCCGACCCAGGAGGTCGATGGCGCGCGCATGCCGGCCCTCGACGCGGCGGCGCGGCTCGGCCTCTACGTGGTGTCGTCGGCGTCGATCGAGCAGGGCAAGCTGGCCGCGCGCCTCCCGCGCGGGGTACCTGCCGACGGCGCGCTGCGCACACCCGCGCAGCGCGCCCTGCAGTTCGCCCGCTCCGCGCCGGGCATGGGCACCTCGCTGGTCGGGATGAAGACCGCGGCCCACGTGGACGAGAACGCCGCGGTGGCCCGCGTCCCGCCCATCGCGGGCTGACGGGGCGCGCCCGCCTCTGGCCGTGGCATCGCCGGCGTCAGCGCGTGGCGCGTCCGTCCACACGCCGCTGCCGCGGGGCGCGCAAGCTGGCGTGAACCGGCGCGCGCGCCCTGGCATCCTCCGTGCACCCGATCGCGGCGTCATGCGCAAGCACTCCATGACCCTTCTGGTCGCCGCCTGCCTCACCGCCTGCATCGCCGTGTCGGCGCTCGCCGGCCCCCCATCGCGAGGCCGCCACGTGCGCTTCAACCGGCACGATCTCGACCGGATCGGATGGGCGGTCCTGCTCCAGATCGAGGCCGCCACGCGGACGCGCATCCCCGACGGCGAGTACTGGTACGACCCGGCGTGCGGCGCGGCCGGCATCTGGGGCGGACCGGCGCTCGCGTTCCTGCCGGCGGGGCTGCCGCTGGGCGGGAAGGTGCCGGCGGCGGCCTCGGGCGGAGGGCGCGGCCGGGTCACCGGCGTGTTCGTCAACGGCCGCGAGCTCCACCCGCGCGACGTCCAGGTCCTGACCCAGATCTACGGAGTCCCCCCGCAGCCCGGCCGCTACTGGGTGGACCGCGCCGGCAACGCCGGCTACGAGGGCGGCCCCGCGATCATCAACCTGGTGCAGGCGGCCCGCCAGCGCTGGGGTGGCAGCGCCGGCGGGGCCGGGGGCGGCTGGTATCACCGCACGTGGGGCGCGGGCGGCGACATGTACTCGGGCAGCGACGGCCAGAGCACCTACTTCTTCGACTCGGCCAGCGGCTGCTCGGTCATGAACGACGGCGGCGGTGTGTCCTGCTGATCAGCCCGCCGGCTTGATGACCGCGAACGTCGCGCCGCTCGGGTCGCCGAGGATGGCGAAGCGGCCCACGTTCGGGATGTCGGTCGGCTCCAGGTGGATCGCGCCGCCCTGCCTCTTCGCGCGCGCCGCCGTGGCGTCGCAGTCGTCGACCGCCACGTAGGGCAGCCACATGGGCGGGACCTCCGGCTTGGTCGACGTCAGCACACCGGCGCGCGGGACGCCGCCGGCCTCGAGCAGGTGGTAGTCGCCCTCGGGCATCGGCATGGTCTTCGACGTGTAGCCGAACGCCTTCTCGTAGAAGCGCAACGCCCCGGCCGCGTCGCGCGTCCACAGCTCGTTCCAGTGGAACGTGCCCTGGCTCGACGGCGCGTCGGGCTCGTCTCCGCCCTCGCCGGTGCCGGTCATGATCCAGAAGGTCGCGCCCTGCGGATCGGCGACCTTGGCCATGCGGCCGACCTCGGGGATGTCGAACGCCGGCACCAGGAGCGCGCCGCCCCCGGCCGCGACTTTCCTTGCCGCCGCGTCGACGTCGTCCACCGACAGATACGACGTCCAGTGCGGGCGCTGCCCCGGCTCGGGGGTCGCGTAGCCGCCCACCATCTTCTCGCCCGCCACGAGCATCTCGTAGGGCTTGTCCTTCATCGGGAACGACTGCGTCTTCCAGCCGACGACGTCGCCGTAGAAGGCCTTGGCCCTGGCGACGTCGGAGGTCACGTACTCGAACCAGACGAACTTTCCGCTCTGCCTTGCCATGTCGATCTCCTTGTCCTCGGTTTCCGGCTTCCCCGCTGGTCGTACGGGGCGGCGAGGATCGACACAGGCCGGCGAAAAAAATCGATCGCGCGGCGCGCCAGCGAATCCGGCGAGTTGGCCGCCGCGCGCTCGCGCCCTCAGTCCGCCTTGTCGGCGGCCGCCGCCTTCTCGCCCGCCTTCTCGGTCGTCGGCGGGGCGGCCGGCTTGTCCCCGGGCTTGCCGGGCGCGACCGTGAAGGTGGCGACCGCCTGCCAGCGGCTCTCCTCGCGCAGCTTCTTGCCCTCGGCCTCGAACAGGGGGCCGAGCGCCTGGCGCGCGCAGTTCTCGGCCTCGGCCACCGGCGGCTCGGTCGGCGTGGCCCCGTCGGTGAGCTTGATCCACGACGACAGATAGGTCTCGTCCTCGTCCCAGGCGTGGCCGTACTGCAGCGGCAAGCTCACCGCCAGCGTGTCCTTCTTGGTCTTCTCGAAGTGCGTCTTCCAGCACGGCGTGAGCGCCTTGCGCAGGTCCGGCGTCTTCTCCAGATAGGCGATGAACTTCTTGTACGAGCCGGCGCGCGAGCGGCCCTCCAGCTTGACCGCGACTTGCAGCGCATCGGCGGTGGGCGCCGCGGCGACGGGCGCCCCTGCCCCGGCGGCGGCTCCCCCTCCGCCCCCACCCGCCTTGCCTTCGCGCGTGAGATACACGTCGGCTGGCTCCCTGCGGCCGAGCACCGCCGGGTCGAGGCCGTAGTCCATGAGCCCGGCCAGATCGGCCAGCGCCCGCGAGCGGAGGAACGAGCCGGCCGGCGCGCCGTTCAGGCATCGGTGGAGGAGCCGGGCCGCCCGCTCCAGCTTCGGTTTGTCGGGCGACGGCTCGCTGGTGAGCGCGCTGCCCAGCGAGCACAGGAGCTGGGCCGGCGCCTCGATCTTCTCCTGCTCGTACTGGGCGATCGCCTGCGCGTAGGCGTCAGATGCCTGAGCCGCCTGGCCGGCGGTGACCGCGCGATCGCCCAGCGCGGAGTAGAGATCGCCCAGCAGCGAGAGCTTGCCGCGGCGGCACACGCCGTCGAAGCAGCGCAGGTCACCGGCGCAGTCGGCCGAGCGCGAGCACGTCTCGTGCTCTCGCGATCGCCTGTCGCTGGGCGGGGCGTCGGTCCCGCTGCTCGCGGTCCGGGCCGTGGGATCGCAGCCTGCCAGCGCCGCCCACAGGACGGCGGCCGCGGTCAGCGCTGCTGCTTTGTGCCGGACGATGTTCCTCTGGTCCGGCGCCTTGTGCCGGACGATGTTCCACTGGTCCGGCGCCTTGTGCACGGTCATCTACATCCTCCTCACAGAATCCGCGTGAGCCGGTCCATGGTATCGCCGAACTCGATGGCAGGGACGAAGCCGAGCTCGCGCGCGGCCCGACTGACCGGCACCGGGTGGCGCGAGGCCAGGAGCGTCACCGCCTCGCGGGTCAGGAGCGGCCGCCGCGGCCGGCGCGCCGCGCGCCAGGCCGCCTCCATCGCCACCGCCGCCGCCATCGCCGCACCTGCCGGCAGGCTGCGCCGCGGCGGGCGAGCCCCCGCCGCGCGGGCCAGCGCGGTGAAGTAGCGCGACCAGGTCACGCCGCTGCCGTCGTTGGCGTTGTACACGCGGCCCTCCGCCGCCGGGTCGCGCCCGGCCAGGACCAGGAACTCGACCAGGTTGTCGATCCAGGTCAGCGCGGCGTCGCCGGTCCCGCCCCCGATGAGCGGAAGCCGCCCACCTCGCAGCATCGCCGCCGGCATGTCGACCCAGGTGCGCGAACCTGGGCCATAGACGTTGCCCGGCCGCACCACGGTGACCGGGACGCGGCCGAAGCGGTGGAAGTCGAGCGCCACCTCCTCCTGCGCCCGCTTGGTCCGGCTGTAGGGCCCGCAGCCGTGCTCGCGCGGCATGTCCTCGTCGCAGACCTCGCGCCCGAGCTGCGAGCCGTAGACCACCAGGCTCGAGGTCACCACCACGCGCTCGACGCCGGCCGCCGCCGCCGCCACCAGGACGTTGCGCGTCCCGTCCACGTTCACCGCGCGGAACAGCGCCTCGGGGCCCCAGTCGCTGACCACCGCGGCCAGGTGATAGACCACGCGCACCTTGCGCAGCGCGGGCGCGAGCGTCTCGGGGCGGGTGACGTCGCCGCGCGCGATCTCGCAGCCGAGCGAGACCTGCTCGCCCGGCAGGACCAGGGCGCGCACGCGGTTGCGCCGCTCCACCAGCCGCGCGACCAGCGCGCGTCCGATGAAGCCGCTTGCTCCGGTGACCAGGATGGACATCTTTCGCCTCACGGTGCGCGGCCGATCGGCCTCGCTCGGGTGGTGCGGTCGACGAAGATGACCGCGTCGAACTCCTTGCCGACCTCGTGCGGGGCCGTCATCGCCTGCTCGGTGGAGAACACCGCGCCGGCCTGGCGCGAGGGCTGCGCCTGGTCGAGCCACGCCTTCACCTGGCCGCGCGCGGCGCGCAGGTCGACGTAGAGGAGCGGCGCGCCGGCCCGGGCGAACGCGGCCTCGAGGGTCGCGGCCGGGGCCGGTCCGAGGGTGAACTCCTTCAGCCCGGCCTTGGCCGGTGAGCCGTCGAAGGCCTGGAAGCTGCCCCGGTCGAACAGGAACCCGATCGCCGCGTAGTCGCGGCCGAGCGCGCGGCGCAGCGCGCGGCCCATGAACCGGTCGGTCATGGACACGTGTCCGTTGTGCGCCCACAGCATCATGCGCGTGCCCTTGCCCTCGCGCTCGAGCAGCCAGCGCACGTTCTCGGCCATCGCGGCGTCGCGCACGAAGTAGTCGCCCGGCGCCGAGTAGAGCGCCTCGGCCTGCTCGGCGATGCGCGCGTGATGCTCGGCGTCGGCCCACTCGCCGGCGCTGGTGTGCGCGCTCCATGCCGCTCGCCGCGCCGCGAAGCGCGCGCGCAGCGCCACCAGCGCGGCGCGCACCGCCGCCCGCTGCTTCTTTTCCAGCCGCGGGTAGGTGCTCGCGGCGAGCTCCTGGGACAGCGGCTCCAGCGCCTCGCGCGCGCGCCGCTCCTCGTC
>DATFRY010000075.1:0-6507 GCA_035262925.1 Kofleriaceae bacterium
CGGACTCCGATCCGTGGCGCCCGTCCTGATTGCCCGCACTGGCGACGAGGGTACGACCGGCGACGCACTCCCGGCAGACGACCTCGACTTTCATCCCGACGACCTCGACTCGGTCACGGAACCGATCAGCGGGGCGCCCACAGACCCTGCACCGAGATGGCATTGTTCCACCAAGTCTAACCGAGCGAAATCGTCAGGGGGCGAGCGCGCCCGGCCGGAACACACGCAGCGGGCGGATCTCGAACGCCCCGGCCGAGCTGCTCGCCGCGGCCAGCTCCGCCGCGGTCTCGAGAGCCTGCTCGGGCGACTCGCACTCGACGACGTAGAAGCCGAGCAGGACCTCCTTGGTCTCCGCGAACGGCCCGTCGAGCACGACCGGGTGCACGCCCTTGCGCATCGTCTTCGCCGACTTCGTCCCCATCAGGCGAGCGACCGGGCCGAGCCGCCCGGCCTGCGCGAGCCTGTCCTGCACCACCATGAGCTTCGCGATCGCCGCGTCGTCCTGCTCCTGGGTCCAGGCGCCGACCGCGTCTTCCGAGTCGTAGCAGAGGATGGCGTACAGCATCCGGTCGTCTCCTTACCGCGCTCCGCCTGGGAGCGCCTGGCCGGGCCGCGCGCCGTCGAAGCCGTTCTCCAGCCAGTGCCGCGCCATGTCGTACTCGAAGAACAACACCATGTCGGTCCCGACGACCCCCTCGAGCAGCTTGCGGGCGCGGTCGGGGTGAACGCGCGCGTCGCGGTCGAGCACCGCGGTGTAGTAGAGCAGCTCGGCGCGGCGCGCGCGCGTGGTGGCGCGCCGCTCGAGCGCCGCCAGCGCGAGGCGGCCGGAGGCGAAGCGGGCCAGGTCGTCGTACCACAGCGACCCGTCGCGCTCGGCCACGAAGTCGCGCGCGACCGGATCGGGCGCCACGCCCCGGCGGCGCGCCTCGGCCAGCACCCACAGGGACATGTAGACCTTGAAATAGTCGCCGATCGAGCGGCTGCCGAGCGCGCGGTGGTAGGCGTCGAGCGCGTGGTCGTACTGGTCGCGCACGATGAGAAACGACACCACGTCGGCGTGGATGGAGGCCCCGTTGGGGTCGACGTCGACCGCGGCGTCGAACGCGGTGATGGCGGTGTCGCGCTCGCCCAGCCGCCACAGGACCTTGCCCTGCTCGACCAGCGCCTCGGCGGCGAACGGGGCCGAGAGCTCCAGGTCCTGCATGAGGTCGTGCCAGGCGATGAGCGACGCGCGGTAGCGCGCACCGGCCTGGTCGGTGCGCCCGGCGCCGTCGTACGCCTCGCCCAGGAGGCGCATGAGCCGGCACTGGCGGAAGCGGGGGAAGGCCTGGGTCTCCCGCCGCCCCAGCGCGCGCTCGAACAGCGCCGCCGCCTGGACGTAGCGCTGCCGCTTGAGCTCGATGGTGCCGAGCGACTCGAGCGCGTCCAGGGTCGGCCGGCGATCGAGCGAGCGATCGAGGTAGAGGCGGGCGCGATCGAGCTGGCCGAGGCTGATGAGCCCGCGGCCCAGCGCGGCCTCGGCCTCCGCCACGTCGGGCTGGAGCGGCTTGCCGAGCGCGCGCGACGCGCGCTGGTGGAAGCCCTCGAACGCGGTCAGCTGGCGGCCGGCCGCGGCCGGGCGGTCGGAGGTGGCCAGGCTGGCGATGCGCGCCACGTAGAGGGCGCCGAGCTGCGACGCGGCGCCGGCGTGGCCGGGCTCGCGCGCCAGGCCCCGCTCGTACAGGCGGATGGCGAGGGCGGGCTGGTCCAGCTGCTGCGCGCTGTCGGCCGCGGCCAGGCACAGGCCGGGCGAGCGCGGGAAGCGGCGCATGCCCTCGCGCGCCACCGCCAGCGCCGCGCCCTGATCGCCGGCCTTGGGATCGGAAGAGCGGAAGCGGGCCGCCAGCAGGACCCAGTCGTCCGCGGTGGCGCGCGGCGACAGGGCGCGCCGCAGCCGATCGCGCAGCTCGCGGTCGTCGCCGATCCCGTCGAGCGACTCGATCGCGACCAGCGCGCGCTCGACGCGGCCGGTGCGGGCGAGGACCCGGGTCACGTTCCACGCGGTGCGCAGCGCCGGGTCGAGCCGGGCGAAGGCGGAGTCGCCGCCGCCGCGCCGGCGACGCGAATCGGCGGCCGCCTGATGGGCGAGATACATCGCCACCAGGCGATCGGCCACCCAGGGCGCCGGATGGACCTCGATCAGGCGCTCGAGGATCTCGATCGGGCGCGGGATCCCGGGCACGCGCTCGTCGGAGGCGAGCGCGAGCTCGTCGGCGTAGGCGAAGATCTCCTCCAGCTCGGCGCGGTGGGCGCCGGCGCGCTCCGGCTCGGCCAGCATGAGCGCCGCCAGCACCGCGGCGGTCTCGCGATCGCGCCCCGCGCGCGCGAACACGGCGCGCGCGCGGGTGAGGAGCGCGCGGTAAGGAGCCAGCTCCCGCCCGGCCGCCTCGGGGCGGCGCAGCTCGCCGGCGCTCCACAGGGACAGGAGGCCGCGCAGCGCGGTGTGGCCGCGCTCCTGATCGCCGTGGGCCAGCGCGGCGCCGAGCCGGCGCGCGTACTCGCCGGCCAGGCGGGCGCGCAGGGCGGCGCGACCGGGCGCGTCGTCCGGCTGCGCGGCGAAGTCGGCGACGAGCTGTGCGAGGTCCTCGTCGTCGCCCAGGTCGAGCGGCGCGTCGCCGGCGAGCGGCGGCTCACCGAGCGCATCGCCCGGGCTCTGGCGAGAACCGCAGGCCGCGACGGCGGCCGCGCAGAGGAGCGTCGCCGCCACGCGCATACGAGTAGGATAGTGGGAATTGCCGCCGGGTCTACCCGCTTATAAGAGGATGTGAGGCGCCGCTGCGCGCGGCGCGGCGCGGCCCGGCCCGGCACGGCGCGATGTGATCGGCGAGAAGAGAAACCGACAGGGAGCGAGCGATGAGGTCGATCGTGGTGCAGAAGTACGGCGGTTCGTCGGTGGCGGACACCGGGCGCATCCAGAAGGTGGCAGAGCGCATCGCCGAGACCCGCCGCCTCGGCAAGGAGGTGTGCGTGGTGGTGTCGGCCATGGGCACCACGACCAACGAGCTCCTGGCCCGCGCTCGCGAGATCGCGCCGGCCCCGTCGCGGCGCGAGCTGGACATGCTGCTGTCGTGCGGCGAGCGGGCGTCGATGGCGCTCCTGTCCATGGCCGTGCACGAGCTCGGCTACGAGGCGGTCTCGCTGACCGGCTCGCAGTCGGGCATCATCACCAACGATCGCCACTCGGGGGCGCGCATCATCGAGGTGCGCCCGTTCCGCGTTCAGGACGAGCTCGAGCGCGGCCGCGTGGTGATCGTGGCCGGCTTCCAGGGCGTGTCGTACCGGCGCGAGATCACCACGCTGGGGCGCGGGGGCTCCGACACCACCGCAGTGGCGCTGGCCGCCGCGCTGGGCGCGGAGCACTGCGAGATCTGCTCCGACGTGGACGGCGTCTACTCCGCCGATCCGCGGCTGGTCGGCGCCGCCGAGCTCATGGCCGCCATCTCGCACGACGAGATGCTGGAGCTGGCCGCGCACGGCGCCAGGGTGCTGCACGCCGAGTCGGTCGAGCTGGCCCGGCGCTTCCAGATCGCGCTCTACGCGCGCGCCACCGGCGGCGGCGGCGAGGGCACGCGCATCGACGTGCCGGAGGCGGCGGCGCGCATCCACCGGGTCGCCGGCGTGAGCGGGCAGAAGAACCTCGTGCGCCTGCGCGGGCGCGGGGCCGCGTCCACCTCGGCGCTCCTGGCGCTGGCGCATGGCGAGCGGCTGCCGATGCACGCGCTGGTCGCCGGCGCCGACGAGGCCCAGCTCCTGCTCGCGCTCGACGACGTCCCCGACTGGAGCGCGGTGCGCGAGCGGGCGCGCTCGCTCATCCCCGACCTGGCGATCGACGAGGGGCTGGGCGCGGTCTCGGTGGTGGGCGACTTCATCGGCCGCGACGCGGGCGCGATCGAGCTGGCCCGCCTCGCCGCCGGCGAGGCCGGCCTGGCCCTGGAGGGCATCCTCACCTCGCCGCTGCGCGCCACCCTGCTCTGCCGGGCCGACGCGGTCGACGCGCTGGTCCAGGTCATCCACCGGGTCCTGCGCGAGTCGCCTTGAGCGCGCCGCTCCTCTACGGCCACCGCGGCGCCAGCGCGCACGCGCTCGAGAACACCCTCGGCGCCTTCGCGCGCGCGCGGGCCGACGGGGCCGACGGCGTCGAGCTCGACGTGCGCCTGTCCGCCGACGGCGAGCTGGCCGTCTTCCACGACGACGATCTCCAGCGCATCGCCGGCCGCCCCGGCAGGGTGGCGGACATGCCCTGGCGCGAGCTGGCGGCCGTGGCGCTGCCGGGCGGCGAGCGCATCCCGCGGCTCGACGAGGTGCTGGCCGGGACCGCGCCGATGCTGGTCAACGTCGAGATCAAGCGGCCCGGCGCCCGCCACCTGCGCCAGGTGGTGAGGGGCGTGGCGGCATCGGCGGCGCGCACCGGCGCGGCGGCCCGCGTCCTGGTGTCGTCGTTCGATCCGGCCGCGGTGGCGCTGACCCGCGCCTCCACCCGCCTTCGCTGCGGCCTGCTGTTCCACGCGGGCCAGGGCCGGCCGCTGCGCGAGGCGTGGCTGGCGCGGCTACTCCGCCCGCACGCGCTCCACCCCGAGCGCGTCCTGGTCGACGCGGCGCGGGTCGCGTCGTGGCGCGCGCGCGGCTACGCCATCAACGTGTGGACCGCCGACGAGCCGGACGAGCTCCGGCGCCTGGCCGGGCTGGGCGTCGACGCGATCATCACCAACGATCCGGGCGCCGCGCGGGCGGTGCTCGGCCGCGCTCAATAGGAGTCGTAGGCCACGACCTCGGCCGGGGCGAATCCCGCCTGCTCGAGGCGCGGGACCATCTCGTCGGCGCTCGCGACCATGACGATGCACAGGTCGGCCGGCCGCAGCCACCGGCCGGCGGCGGCGTGGACGTGCTCGGGCGAGAGCGCGGCCAGCAGGGCCGGCAGCCGCGCCGGAAAGTCGACCGGCAGCCCGACCAGCTCGTGGCGCAGGGCGAGGCGCATGCGCTGGCGCGCGGTGGCGCGGGCGAACGGCAGCGAGCCGGTCAGGTTGCGGATCGCGAGGTCGAACTCGCCGCGCGTCAGCCCGCCGGCCGCCAGCTGCTCGTACAGGGACAGGGTCAGCGCGAGCGCCTCGGGGGCGACGTCCGCCGTCGGTGCCAGCCACATGCGGAACCAGTGGGGCACCTTGCCCTTGACCATGCGGCAGCCGGCGCCGTAGGACCAGCCGCGCGCCACGCGGATCTCCTGCATGAGGCGAGAGGTGAAGAGGCCGCCGAACGCGGTCTCGAGCGGCATGAGCGCGACGAAGTCGTCGCTGCCGTAGGCCGGCGCCAGGTGGCCCATGACGATCTGGCACTGCGTGCGCTTCGGCTTGTCGACCAGGATCAGGCGGCGGCCGGTGGGGAAGGGCGGCACGTCGAGCGGCGGCGGGGTCGCGCCCCGGCGCCCGCCCACCGCGGCGCGCAGGGAGTCGGCCACGCGCTCGGCCCGAGCCGGCGCGATGGGCCCCGCCACGCCGACGATCAGATGGTCCGGCGCCCACAGCGATCGGTGGTAGTCGGCCAGCGGCCCGAGCTCGATGCGCGCGAGCGACGGCTCGGTGCCGAGCGTGGTGCGGGCGTAGGGGTGGCCCGGCGCGCACACGCGGTGGAAGTGGCGGTCGGCCAGGCTGAAGTCGTCGTCGCGCACGTCGTCGAGCTCGTGGCGGGTCTCGCGCAGGAGCACCTCGTGCTCGCGCTGGCTGAGGATCGGGTCGGCCAGCACGGAGGACGCGAGCCCCAGGGTCCGGTCGAGGTGGCGCTCGAGGCAGGTGCCCGACAGGCCGAGCCAGTCGCGGTCGACCTCGACCTGGACCGCGGCGCCGACCTGGTCGATGGCGGCGTCGAGCGCGGCGCGGTCCATGCCGCCGGCGCCGCGCCGGGCCAGCTCGGCGGTGTGGCGGGTCAGGCCCTCGCGGCCGGGCGGATCGAGCGCCGCGCCGACCCGCGTGACGGCGCTGAACCAGACCAGCGGCGTGCCCGCGGCCGGCTCGAAGTGGAGCGGCCCGGTCATGCCCGCCCCTCGCCGTCGCCGTCGCCGTCATCGCCGTCGCCGTCATCGCCGTCGTCGTCGTCGCCGCCGTCATCGTCCTCGTCGCCTGACGGTTCCGGGTCGATCGCGATCGAGCACATCCGGTCCGCGGCCAGGTAGGTCTGGACCGCGCGCTGCACGTCCTCGGCGGTCACGCGGGCCAGCCGCTCGGCCACGTCGAACAGGCAGCGGAAGTCGCCCAGCGTGATCTGATGGTGGCCGAGCGCCTCGGCCCGTCCGTCGACCCCCTCGAGCTCGCTCCAGTAGTCGGTCTCGACCGCGCTGCGCACCTTCTCGACCTCGGCCTCGTCGATGCGGCTGGCGGCCAGCTCGGCCAGCACCGCGTCGATCTCGGCCTCCGCCTCCTCGGGCCGGTGATCGCGGGTGAGCTGCACCGAGATGCGGAACAGCCCCGGGTCGCGCAG
>DATFRY010000076.1:0-2500 GCA_035262925.1 Kofleriaceae bacterium
GCGCGGCGTGGAGATCCGCTCACCGGGGAGTCACCGGTCCACGACTCATGACCGCCTGCCGTCGGGACTCACTCGCCCTCGTCGGCCGCGCCGACGTCGATGCGCTCGTCGCTGCGGCGGAAGCGCAGGGGGTAGCGGGCCACGATCACCGCCTCGCCGGCGTCGCCCAGCCCGACGGCGGGCACCGGCGTCGCGTACGCGGCGTCGACCAGGCAGGAGGCGAGGAGGGCGCTCGCCGCGGTGCTGCGGGCCACCTGCGCGTACTGCACCTCGCCGCGGGCCATCTCCAGCTCGATGACGACGGTGCCGGCGAGCTTCGGTTCGCGCCGCAGGGCCTCCTGGTAGCAGAGTCGCGCGCGCGGGACCACGTGCTGCTTCATGAGCTGCTCGACCAACCGCCGGTCGAGCTCACCGGTGCGCCTGTGTCTGGTCGCCGGCGCGGCCGGTCTCGAGGGTCGCTTGTCGGCGTCCCGGGCCTGGACCTCGCCGAGCCGACGCTCGGCCGGCGGCGGGAAGCGCCGGTACTGCCCGGGTCCCCACTTGCTGGCCAGCGCCAGGCGATCGCGCGCAAAGCCGTCGCGCGGGTCGAGCAGCACCAGCGCGCTCGCCTCGGTGGCCACGGCGGCCCGCTGCCCGGCGCGCACCAGCTCGAATCGCCCCCGCTCCTCGGCATCGGCGCCCGCGGCAGCGGCGGGGGCGAGGAGCTCGACCGCGGGGCGCTGGACCAGCGCGAGCGGCAGCGCGGCGCGGGCGAGGGCTCCGCCGGAGGGCCTCACCTGTGCGCTGACCGGGCGACCGCGGAGCTCGGCCCGTATCGCGCCCGGGCGCGGGCGCGCCCCGTGGTACCAGCCGACCAGGAGGACGCCCTCGCCCGACTCGAGCCGCGCCGGCGCCTGCGACGCGGTCGTCACCACGCCCCCTCGCCAGTCGATCTGGATGCCGTCGAACGGGGCGGGCTGGCCCACCTCCGACCAGAGCCTCGGCCCGCGCGCCGCCGACTCGCCGTGCCGCACGGCCAGCACGCGTCCGCCGGTGGCGCGCGCCAGGTCGGCCAGCGGTCCGTGCTCCAGGTCGGGCATCGCCGCGCCGTCGGGCATCAGGACGACCGGAACCACCCGGGACTCGGCGATGGCCAGCGTGCCGAGCTGCGCGCGCGCGCGCTCGCCGTCGAGCTGGAGGGGCAACATCCCGTCGGTCAGGATCACGACCAGGCTGGCGGGCGCGCCGCCGCGGGCGATATCGCTGGCCGGTGCGGGCGGCCCGGCCCGGCGGAGCAGGGCGGCCGCTTCGGCCAGCGCGCTGCCGAGGTCGGTGCCGCTCTCCGCAGCCGGGCCGGACAGCCACTTGCCGAGGCCGGCCCGCAGGGCGGCCCGATCGGGCCCAAGGCGTCCGACCACGGATCGCGCCCGGCGGTCGAACACCACCGCATCGATGACCGCGCCGCGGCTGGACGCGGCCAGGAGATTCTCGGCGAGGGTGCGGGCGGCCGCCACGCCGGCCGGCCCCAGGCTGCGCGACCGATCCACGATCAGGATCACGCGCTCGAAGCTGGCCGGCGCGGCCGGTGCGCGCTCGGGCGACACCAGCGAGAGCGCGACGGCGCCGCGGTTCCTGTCGAGCGGCACCATCGCGACCTCGCCGACCAGGCCCTGGTCGGGCCGGAAGAGCGGAGTCGCCTCCAGCACCAGATCGCCGCCCACCGGAGCGTGAAAGCGCAGCGTCGCCGAGGCCGGCCCGCTCGCGGAGGCCAGGCGCGACGGCCCGGAGCGGATGTCGCGCAGGCCGCGTGCCCCGGCGGGGGCGCGCCACAGCAGATCGACCTCTTCGCGCACCAGGTTGGGCGCATCGCCGCGAGCAGGCACGCGCAGCGTCAGCCGGCCGTCGCGGTAGCGCACCGGCGCCACCCAGTGAACGACGGAGGTGGCCGCGCGGCCGGCCTGGACCGGATAGATGCGCAGCTCGTAGCGCGCCACCCCGCGGTCCTCGTCCACCTCGAGGAGGCGCAGGAGGCCGACGTCGGGCGCGCCGCCGGTTCCGGCGTCATCGGGCACGAAGCGAAACGCGGTGCGCGCGTCGACGGCCGCCGACGTGGCGCGCCGGCCGTCTGGAAGACCGACCTCGGCGCCGACAACCGCCGCGTCGGCGGGGAGCTCGAAGGCGTAGAGGGCCTCGGTGTCCTGATTGCCGGGATTCACGACCACCTGCCGCGTGTCGACGCGCGCGACCAGCCCATCGATGCGCACGGACAGGGCGTGCTCCGCCTCGCGGACCCCGGCCACCTCCACGCCGCTGAGCTCGGCCGCCGCCTGGGCGGACCAGGGGGGCGCTCCGGCGAGAGCAGCCAGCACGAGAGCCGGCCCCGAGACGCGGGCGCAGAGGCGCGGTGCGGTCGTCATGAAGAGGTTGGACACCAGCAGGACCGGGACGGTTTTCGCGCAGACGCGGGGGCCAGCGGGCCGGGACGGTTTTCGCTGAAGGCGCGGGGCCGCGTTTCCGGGCG
>DATFRY010000077.1:0-2942 GCA_035262925.1 Kofleriaceae bacterium
GGCGGTGAGGGCGGCGTCCTTCGCGCGGTCGGCTTCGAAGGAGGCGCGGCTGCCGTGGTGCTGCCAGCTGTCGGTTTCGATGATCAGGCGGTTTGTGGGCCAGTAGAAGTCGGCCTCGCAGGGGCCGTGATCCGGGACATCGAGGGTGTGGTTGACGAGGGGCTCGGGGAGGTGGGCGGCGCGGATGAGGGCGAGCACCCGCGCTTCCCAGTCGCTGCGGGTGAGCTTGGGCTCTCGCGCGGTCGCGGCCGACAAGGCTTTTCCTCCGCGGTGCCCGTTTGACGTCGCCAGCACCTCGGTGATCGCTTGGTGGTCGTAGACGTTCTGGCGAATGGCCTGCGCGACAGCGCGCTCCAACCGCGCTGGCTGCTCCTTGGCGGCGAGGTCGAGGAGGGTTCTGGCGACGGTGGTGATCGGGATGCCGCGGTGCGTGGTGGTGTTGTGGGCATTGAGGAAGCGGGTCCGATGCAGGCGGATGCCCGGCGCCCCGCCGCGGCTGCGGGCGGCGGTGACGTCGATCCTTGTCTGGTCGCTGTGCAGGAGTCCCCAGTGGGCCGCGGCACTGCGGTGGCTCAGCGCGGCGCTGGGCCCGCTCGCCAGCACGGCGGCCAGCCATCGGCCCTCGCGCGTGAGCGCGGTGTGCCCGACCGCGTAGACGCCGCGGTGCACGACGTGGAGCCGCCCCGCCTCCAGTCGCCGCGCGATCGCGCCGCGGCCGAAGCCGAGCTCTCGGAGCTGCGCGCGCGACACGACACCCCACTGCGCACGAGCGAGCTCGGCGAGGGCAACGTCGGGGGGTGGGCTGCTTTGTACATCGATGTGATGTTCAAGATCGCCCACCCCTCAACGGTGGCAGGCAACGTGCGACATGGGACCCCGCGATTGCAACGAATCAGCGGCGGCGCGTCCGCGCGACGCCGGCGGCGCCGAGCAGCGCCAGCGCGGCGGCGCCGGCGCCGACGAGCCACCACGGGCCGTCGCCGCCGCCGGCGCTCGCGCGCGCCGGCTGTGACGCCGGCGGCTCGACCACCTCGACCACCCGCGGGCGGATGTCGCGGCGCACGAAGCGCCGCGCCGGGTACGCGGCGTGCCTGCCCGCGGCGCGGCGCAGGACGCGCTCGAGGTCCGCGCCCACGTCGCTGAAGAGCTGGCTGCCGGTCTCGTCGCGGGAGACGATGAGGCCGGCGTCGGGGAGCCATCGGGTCGTCCACTCATCGCTGTGGCCGCCCGGTTCGCCCATGCGGGTGCGCAGGACGTACGAACGCTGCGCCGTCGTCGGCGCCGCCTCGGCCATCCCGCCGACGTCCATCATGAACGCGTGGAGCGCGGCGTGGTCGGTGAGCCGCGTGCAGCCGTCGGGGCCGCACACCGTGGCTCCGGTGATCTCCTTGGCACCGGCCGCGGCCGGAAGGACGAGAACGGCGAGGGCGACGACGAGGGCGCGCAGCATGTCCCGGGTACACCGGGCGCCGCGCGGGCGTTCCCGCTACAGCCCGTACGAGCGTCCGATCACGTCGAGCATGATCTCGTCGGTGCCGGCGCCGATGCGGTTCAGGCGCATGTCGCGCCAGACCCGCTCGACGCCGTACTCCTTCATGTAGCCGGCACCGCCGTGGATCTGGATGCACTCGTCGGCGACCTCGACGGCCACCCGCGCGGCATAGAGCTTGGCCATCGAGATCTCGCGCACGGGGTACTCGCCGTTCTGGAACCGCCATGCCGTGGTGTAGACGAGCTGGCGAGCCGCCTCGATCTTCGTCGCCATCTCGGCGAACTTGTGGCGGTTGACCTGGAACTTGCCGATCTGGCGGCCGAAGGCGGTGCGCTCGGTGGCGTAGCGCAGGGTCTGGTCGAAGACGCGCTGGGCGCCCGCGACGCAGCCGGCGGCGCCGATCAGGCGCTCGCCCTGGAGCTCCCACATGATGTGGTAGAAGCCCTTGCCGACCTGGCCGAGGACCGCGGTCGACGGCACGCGGACGTCCTGGAAGGCCAGCAGCGCGGTGTCCGACGCGTGCATCCCGAGCTTCTCGAGCTTCTTCTCGCGGATGACGCCGGGAGCGTCCATAGGCACGAGGAACAGCGTGAAGCCGTCGTAGCCGGCCTCCGGGTCGGTCTTCGTCACCAGCACGATCACATGCGCACGGTGCCCGTTGGTGATGTACGTCTTCGAGCCGTTGATGACGTACTCGTCGCCGTCGTGGACCGCGCGGGTTTTGATCCCCGCGACGTCCGACCCCGCATCGGGTTCGGTGATGCCGAGGCAGAGGATCTTGTCGCCCGCGATTGCCGGGGCCGCCCACTCGCGCTTCTGCTCCTCGGTGCCGAAGGCGAGGATCGGCGGCATCGCCATGTCGGTCTGCACCGCGACGCCCATCGCCAGCCCGCCCGAGCGGCCGTGGACGATCTCCTCGGCAAGCACGAGCGAGCTGTAGTAGTCGCCGCCCTGGCCCCCGTATTCCTCGGGCTTGTCGAGGCCGAGGAAGCCGAGCTCGCCCATCCGCTTGAACACCCAATCGGGGAAGGTCGTCTCCTCCCATTCCTCCGCGTGCGGCGCGAGCTCCTTGACGACGAAGCTGCGGATCGACTCGCGGAGCGCCTCGTGCTCGTCGGTGAAGATGAAGTGCTTGCGCGAGGCGGCGAAGTCGGGCTTCAGGACGGTGTCGCCGGCGGCCATGAAAGTGGACAGTAAGACTTCCCACTTTCTACTGCAAGGCAGACGAAAGGTAGGGACGGCCCTACCTGCGTTCGCCGGAATTCCGCCTACAGGTCGTCCGGCTTCCTGTCGATCATGCTGGTATGCAAGCGCCTCGCCCGAACTCCGTCGGCAAGCCGCACTCCCTGGGCGCCGTGCTCTCTCTGCGCGACCGCCACGATCGCCAGCGCGAGCTCGTCCGCGCGAGCCTCATCGCGCGCCCCGCGGCGCCGCCGTCGACCCACCGCCG
>DATFRY010000078.1:0-4088 GCA_035262925.1 Kofleriaceae bacterium
GTGCGCGACACCGGCGTGGGCATGACGCAGAGCGTGGTCTCGCGGGTCGGGACGCCCTTCTTCACCACCCGCGAGGGCGGGACCGGGCTCGGCGTGGTGATCGCGCGCGCGGCGATCGTGCAGCACGGCGGCACGCTCGAGTTCGACAGTCACCCGCGCGGCGGCACGTCGGCGCTCATCACGCTCCCGCTGGCGGAGGCCGGCGCGTGGAGGGAGGCAGAGGCAGTCCATGGCTAGAGTGATCCTGGTCGACGACGATCCGGCGGTGCTGTTCGCCCTCGGAGAGCTGGTGGAGACGTCCGGCCACGAGGTGGTGGCGGTGCGCTCCGCCGAGCCGGCCCTGGCCGCGCTCGACGGCGCCGACGTCGTCATCGCCGACTACTCGATGCCCGGCATGGACGGCCTGCAGCTGCTCGAGGAGATCCGCACCCAGGACCCGGCGCTGCCGGTCATCCTGCTCACCGCGCACGGCTCCGAGCGGGTGGCGGTGCGCGCCATGAAGAACGGCGCCTACGACTATCTGTCCAAGCCGTTCGACAACGAGGAGGTGCGCTACAGCATCGACCGGGCGCTGGAGACGCGCCATCACCGGCTCGACGCGCGCGAGCGGGCGCTGGAGCAGGCGGTCGGCGTGCGCATCGTGGGCAAGAGTCAGGCGCTGCGCCGCACCATCGACGCCGCCATCCGGGTCGCGCCGCGCGATGTCACCGTGCTGGTGCGCGGCGAGACCGGCACCGGCAAGGAGATCATCGCGTCGCTCCTTCACGCGCACAGCCCGCGCGCCGACCGGCCGCTGGTGCAGTTCAACTGCGCCGCCATCCCGCACGACCTGGCCGAGGCGCAGCTTTTCGGCCACACCAAGGGCGCCTTCACCGGCGCCACCAGCGCCCGCGCCGGCTACTTCGCCCAGGCCGACGGCGGCACGCTGCTGCTCGACGAGATCGGCGAGCTGTCGCTGTCGGTGCAGGCCAAGCTCCTGCGCGCGCTGCAGGAGCGCGAGGTGCAGCCGCTCGGGTCGGCCCGGGTCGAGAAGGTGGATGTGCGCGTGGTGGCCGCCACCCACCGCGATCTCCTGGCCGAGGTCCGCGCCGGCCGCTTCCGCGAGGACCTCTACTACCGCATCGCGGTGGTCGAGCTCGTGGTCCCGCCGCTGCGCGAGCGCCCCGGCGACATCCCGCTCCTGGCCCGCGAGTTCGCCCGCAAGTACTCCGAGCGCTTCGGCCTCGGCTACGTGGTCCAGCTCGCCCCCGAGTTCATCGCCCTGCTCGAGCGCGAGACCTGGCCGGGCAACGTCCGGCAGCTCGAGAACACCATCGCCCGCAGCGTGGCCCTCGCCACCGACCGCATCATCGGCCCGGCCATGCTCGCCCCGCGCGACGACGCCGAGCCCGCCACCAACGGCACCGCCTCCCCGGCGGTCCAGGCCGACCAGGTCACCCGCGGCCTCACCTTCCGCGAGCAGGTCGAAGCCTTCGAGCGCCATCTCCTCAAGAGCGCCCTCGTCGCCTCCGCCGGCAACCAGTCCCAGGCCGCCCGCCAGCTCGGCATCACCCGCGCATCGCTCTACGACAAGATGAAGAAGTACGGCCTGTCCCGCCGCGCCGCGAGCTGAGACCGCGAACGCCCGTGACGGGCCCGCAGCCCGGCGGACGCGAACCCGCCACACTCGCCGGCCCACCCTGGCGCGCGGATCCGAAGCGCGGCCGCGGCGACCCCGCGCGGCCGACTACGGTCCTCGAGGCCCGAGGATCCAGAGCGCCGTCGGCGCGGACTCCGGCCCGAGCCGCCACACCGCCCGCCGCCATCGGAGAGTCGTCGCAGCCGTCGTCCACGATACCCGCGGCGCCCTACCGACCGCGACGCCCTTGGCGACCTCGTGCCGACGCGCCGGCTCGCGGCCACGACGGGCGTCATCTCCGCCGTTGGCGCCGTCATCCCCGTCGCGCGCCCGACCCGCCAGGATCGCGCCGCCCGCAAGCATCACACCGTGCCCGCCATTCCGGACGGTGGTGTGTTCAACACCGAGCAAGGCCATCAGAGGCGCTGGGATCGCTGTGCGTCAACTGGCGCCCCAACGGCCATGCACGCCTGCACGCCAGTTGTCCACAGCGGGGTCCCAAGCGCCGAGCGCCGCGGCGTCCCGAGCCAGCCCCGCCTCGCGGCCCCCGAGCCAGCCCGCCTCGCGGCCCCCCCCACGAGCCAGCCCGCCTCGCGGCCCCCGCCCTCGCTCGCACGCCCCCCGTCCTCGCGGCCCCGCCGGCGATGCGCGGCCATGAAGGCTGCACCGTAGTCGAGCTCTGCTTGATAGGCGTTGTGAATCGTGCAGACGAGGCGAACGTTGGCGGCGCTGTGGTCGCCACCGCGCCCGAACGGAGCCACGTGATGAAACTCGAGCCGTTCGCGCGCCGGGCAGCGGCGGCCATTCCGGTCGTGGAACGTGCACTGCCCTCCGTCGCGCTCCCACACTTCGCGCCGGATCGGGTCCGGGATGTGGCGCGACCGAGGCGTCGGGTCGACCTCGGCGGCGGTCTTGCGCGGCGAAGCCGCCGCCGCGAACTTCCCCCGTTCCAGCTCGCGGAGCAGCAACGTCATGGCCCGCTCCACGACTGCTGCCAGGTCTCCGTCGGGAATGTGCCGGCGAAGCAGCGCCTGGGCGCGCACGAGCTTGTCGTGCAGCTCGGCGCCCGCCGTGAACTGCACCTTGTAGCGGAGCGGCGCGATCGGCGTGAGAACCGGACGGCCGCTCGGCGCCGGAGCAACCGGCGCCGGACCCTGCAATGGACGCCGCGTCGACTCGCACCCGGCATCGTCGCCGGCACTGCCGCCCGGAGCGACAGCCCCCTGGCCACCCACATCGCCGCCGGCATCTCGACCGGCCTCGTGGAGCGCATCGCCAACTGCATCGCTGCCCGCTGCGCTCGTCAGGCACGGGCCGGAGATCAACGGCTGCGCCGTTGATCGTGGTGCGGCCGGAAGCTTGCGGATGAGCGCCGGCGCGTCCGCCTGCGGCGCGATCTCCGCGATGAGGTGCTCGATCTCGCGCTTCGACAGAAGCGCTGCTCGCGCGAGCAGAGCCTCGCCGTCCTCGTCGCGCAGATGCGGAGCCAGCCGGGCGATCCCGCTCAGGTGGTGTCGGCCGTCGGCCAGCATGTCGAGGACGACGGGAAATCGCCGCGACAGCCGGGCCACCGTGATGCGCAGGTACGCCTCGGCGTCCGAGAGATGGAGCCGCTCGGTCGCGTAGGCGTGCATCGAGGGGCAGGCCTCGCGACGATAGAGGCGGCGCGCATCGACCTCCGCCAGGTGAGCGACCAGCTCCGCCTCGACGCCGCGACTGCGCCCCAGCAAGTCGACCAGCCGCGCAATCAGGATGTCGTCGGAGAGGGCTTCGAGACAAACTTCGAGTTTCATCCCACTCTCATAACATGGTCGTTCATCGACCTCGCCAGCCGGCCCAGGAGCCAAGATCTCCGCGATTTCGACGGCGCGCGCCTCTCCGGCGAATTCTCCGCCCGTACGTCGCCTCGAAGCGCCAGGCGCACGATCAAGGCGATAGATGCGAGGCGCCGTCGACCGGGCGCGCGAGACCGTCAAGTCTAATCGTCGCTCATGTCTCTTGCGGAGTGAAATATCATCTCTCAACTCTGTCGAGCTGCCATTCGCGGCGCTGTCGTCGGCGCTTCGCCGCTCTTCGCGAGCCGAGCGGCGTCCGGCGCGGCCCGGGCAGACGCTCGATCGGCGGAGTGCTCCCGGCGTTTGGCGACGAGCTCACCTTCCTCGTTACCGTGGCACACGAGGCGAACGGCTCGCAGCACCGGGCGCCGCGAGCCGTGAGCCGCGAACCGCGGGCTCCGGCCGGACGGAGCACCGTGCCGGCGGCGCGCCGCAGGGCGGCGTCGACGGCGCGACGCCGGCACCTCCGCGATCGAGCGGGGCGGCGTGCGCCGACGACGCGCGGCAGTGTCGTCGCGATCGTCGCTACGCCGCGAATCGCATCGATGAAGGTGGATCGCGCGGCCGTCGTTAGCGCGCCGATGTCCCCCGCGAGCACATCGTCGACGAGCGGCGCGGTTCGCTGCTCGGCGGGG
>DATFRY010000079.1:0-12573 GCA_035262925.1 Kofleriaceae bacterium
TCTGGCTCGCCATGGAGGCGCAGCCCGGTCGCCCCGAGGGGCGCCGAGGCTGCGCCCGAGACGCGCCTTTCTGGCGCGCTCGGCGACGCGCGCGCGCGCCGCTCAGATGCTGTTCAGGAAGGAGTAGGCCCTTCTGGATTGCCGCGCGGCCGGCCGTCAATGCGGCGGCCCGCGCCGGCGGCATGGACCGACTCAAATCATCTCGCATCTCGCGCTCACGTCGGTCTCTGCGTCCCGCGTGAGCGCAATCGAGTTGCGAATACTCGTTACTTGCGTCCGAGCTTGTAGCGAACGCACTTCTCGAGCGGTGTTCGGTCCGGCCGACGGGCGCAGACCTGCAGGTAGTCGCGCTGCACGGTCGCGATCACGTAGTGGTGCTCGCTCGCCGCGAACGCGGCGCCGTCGTCCACCGCGCAGCGCGGCGTGCCGCGCTCGCCGCAGCGGACCGGGTAGAGCGGGGCGCCGCCGCCGCCGGTCACGATGTAGCGCAGGCCGCCCATCTCGCCGCGCTGGTACAGGTGGTCGTGGCCGGAGAAGAGCAGCACGGCCCCGTTCTCGACCAGGACGGGCGCGTAGCGCTCGCGCGCGGTCTGGTTGCCGCCGTGAGGGCCGCGCGAGTACGGGCCGTCGTGGACGGCCGCGAAGATGGCGCGCGCGCCGGCGCGGCGCGCGGCCGCAAGGTCGGCGCGCAGCCAGGCCAGCTGCTCCTCGGAGCCGTAGGCGTTGGAGTCGAGCATCGCGAAGTGAAGGCCGGCCACGTCGAACGAGTACCAGTGCCCCCAATCGGGCCGGTCGCGCGCGACGGGCAGGCCGAAGATCTCGGCCATGTCGCGCTGCTCGTCGCCGGTCCGGCCCATGTCGTGGTTGCCGATCGCCGGGTACACGGGCACGCGCGCGAGCAGCTCGGCGGCCACCTGGAAGAAGCGCTGCCAGTCGCCCTCGTCGCTGCCGCGCAGGACCATGTCGCCGGTGACGACGACGAAGTCGGGCGCCTCGGCCAGGAGCGCCTCGACGATGCTGGTGTGCACGGCGTGGCCGCCGCGGGTGTCGCCGTAGACCGCGAAGCGGATCACGTCACCGGGGGCGGGCGCGGTGTGAAAGATCCGCTCCGGCGTGGCGTCGCCGCCGGACACGACGCGGTAGCGCACCGCGCCGTCGGCGGGCAGCGGGCGCAGCTCGACCCGGTGGTGCACGGCCGGCGCGCCGCCGGCGGAGCGCACCGCGCGCGAGGAGCCGTCGGGCCCGACCGCATACTCCACCGAGGCGCCGGCCGGCAAGTCCGTGTCGAACGAGATGACCGCGGCGCCGGGCCCCGACCACTGCACGATCGGGCCGCGCACGATGCGCGCGCCGCTGCGCGCCTCGAGCTCGAGGTCGAGCGACGGCGAGCGCGCGGTCGTCGACGGTCGCACCTCGATGGCGAGGCGGTTCTGGCCCCGGCGAAGCAGCCCGGCCGCCGGGATGTAGAAGCTCTCCCACTCCGACCCGCCGGCGCGCACGGCCAGCGCCATCGGGCCCGACTCACGCGCCACCGAGCGCCGCGCCACCTCGCGGCCGTTCAGGTAGGCGACCACGCCGTCGCTGCAGCGCAGGCGCAGGTGCAGGAGCCGGACGCGGGCCAGCTCGTCACCGACGGTGAACGTGGTCTGCGCGTAGAGGGCGGCGACGCGCTCGGCGGCCGCGTCTCCCACCACCGTGGCGCACTCGCAGCGGCCGTCGCTGCCGCGCACGCCCAGCGGCGCGCGCCCTCGAGCGGCGCCCGCGAGCGGCGCGTCCTGCCAGCCCGGCCGCGGGGAGCGCGGCGGCGGCGCGCCCTCGAGCGGCGCCTGCGCCGGGGCCTCGTGCCCGCGCGCAGCCGCGCGCACGCGGTCGATCTCGCCGGCGGCGATGACACCCATCTGCTCGCCGGCCGCGGGCGCGCGCAGCGCGACCCAGTCGAGCTCGCTTCCGGCGGCCAGGTAGCGGCGGCTCGACTCGCCGGCGGAGCGGCTCGCGTCGCCCTGCGCCATCGCGGCGCCGGGCAGCGCCGCCGACGACAGCGACGCGCATGCCGCGACCGCGACCGCCACCCGGCTGAGCAGGGGAGACATCACTGCATCGATCTTAGATGAACCTGGCCGGACCGGGGCTGCCCCGGGTCCTCGGGACGCGCTCATGGGACATCGCCCGGCCGCCACCCCCCTCTGTCGGACGCCGAGCCGCCGGCGCCAGCCGCGCCGCGGTCCGGGCGGCCACCCCGAGGCGCCGACGACCTGCTCCCCGCCTCGATCCCGCCCATCCGGCCGACCGCGCCCGATGATGCCGGGTCGTCGATGGTGCCGATCGCGCGCGCCTCGATCCAGCCCCGAGCGCGGCCCGAGCGCGGCCCGAGCGCGCCTCGAGCGGCCGATCGCCTCGATCGCCTCGAGCGCGATCGACCAGCTCGGCGGAGGCCCGGTGAAGGGCCGCCGCGACGAGGCGCCGCGCAGCTGCGACGACGCCTCGAATCGCCAGAATCGGCCGGAGCGCCTCGCGCCGACCAGGAGCGCCGGGCCGCGGTGGCCCGGGTTACGCGGACGCGCGCGCCCGGCGCTCTGCCGTGCGCAGCATGTCCAGGAGCCGCGCCGTCGACAGGTTGCGCAGGCTCGCGATGTAGTCGGCGTCCTTGGCCTTGCCGAGCGACTTGCCGACCGCGTCGGCGAGCTTGTCGCGGCTGCCGAACTTGTCCTTCACGCGCTTGCTGACCTCGGCGAGCCGCAGAAGCTTCTTGTTCGACACGGTCGTGAGGCGCTGCTTGACCTCGCCGGAGTCCTCGTCCGGCTCGCCCGCGACGTCGACGAGCTTGTCAATCAGCTTTTCCTTGCTTCCGTAGAGGCGCTTGACCGCCTGGAGAGGCGTCTCCTTGGCCATGGGGCTGGGCTCCTTGATTTCCCTGATTTCCCTGGGAGGGTGGGGCCGGATTCTGGTCGGGCCCGGCATCTCTGTCAATGGGCGCAAGGACCTGGCGCAGCTCATCGTCGGTCAGGTTCGCGCGGAAGAAGAGAGTGGTTCCGACCGCCTCGGCGGAGATCTTGGCCACCGAGCGCCCGAGCCTCCACTTCTGGGCCACCTGGCTGAGCAGCCGAAGCTGCGTGTGGGCCAGTGAAAGCGCGGCCTTGGCCTCATCCGCGGAGGCCAGCTCCACGCCGAGCTCCGCCTGGAGGCCGGTCTCGGCCGCCAGGTGGCCGAACATCGCACGAGGCGCGCCGATCTTGCCGCTGGTGGCCGAGGCGAGGCCCTTGCCCACCGCGGGCGGGACCCGCCCGGCCGCCCACAGCGCGGCGCCCGGCGAGCGAGCGCGCTTGATGAGGGTGGCCATGCCGACGTCTCCGGCCACGCGCGGGCCGCCGCCCAGCGCCTCGGCCAGGAACTCGGGAGAGGAGCTGACGACCAGCGTCTCGGGCGAGCCGAAGGCGAACCACACGTCGAGCCGCCCCGGCGGCGCATCGGCCTGGTAGATGACGCGCCCGCCGGCCGTCTTCTCGACCAGCTTCCCGCCCAGCTGCGACATGTGCTTGCCGACGCACGAGGCGAGCTTGGCCTCCGACAGGTGGCCGGTCGCGACCAGGAGCACGCGATCCGCGCCGGCGCCCTCCTTCTCCGGGTTGTCCATGGCCAGGAGCACGCTGCTCAGGTCGCGCGCCGGGTCGAAGCCGCAGCCGGCGATCAGCGCCTGCAGCTCCTGGCGCAGTCCCGGATCGGCCGTCAGCATCCCGGCGACGGCGCGCTCGATGATGGCCGTCCGGGCCAGCGCGCCGACATCTGCACCCAGGATCACGTCGGTCGACGCGGGCACCGCGCCCATGCCCTCGACCGCGGCCGCCACCGCCTTCGCCTCCTCCTCGGAGCTCGGGCTGCAGCCGCCGGCCAGAGCCGCCGCGGCCCCCACGAGGGCGGCGGCGGCTGCGAGCCGCAGCGCCAGCGACGTCGATGGAGTGGTCATGACGCTCGGCGCCGCCGCGGACCGCGTTACTGCGCCGGCTTGGCGGTGTCGCCGCCGGGCGCGCCGCCTGCCGCGCCGGCCATCCCGCCGAACGCCTGGCTCATCTGCATGAAGAACGAGGCGAGCTGCTTGAGCTGCTCGTTGGTGAGCTGCAGCTGGATGATCGTGTCGTTGCCGTTCTGCGACACCTTGGCCTTCTCGATCGCCTGCGTGAGCCCGGCCAGCTGCGGCGGCATCTGCTGTCCCTTGGCCATGTCGAGCTGGCTCTGCGCGGTCGCGGTGAACGTCTTGGCGTTCTCGGCCGTATCGAAGCGCACGCCGGCATCCAGGCTGAGCCCGTCGGTGAGCTTGATCGAGGCGAAGATGCCCTTGGCGCCCTTCATGGTGCCCTTGATCATCTCGCCCGCCTGGCCGCTGTTGGCCCACGCGTCGGCGGTGGACACCAGGTAGAGCGTCGCGCTGGTGTCGACGTTCTTGAGCAGGCCCATCACCTCGGCGCTGTCTCCCAGACCCGCCTGCCCTGCCGCGCGCTGGGTGACGTAGGCCTTGTCCTTCTCGGGGCTGAGCACGATCGTGCTCGCGTCGAGCCACGCGCCCCACACCTTCTCGTTGTCGACCTCGTACTGCGCGAGGTTGCCCTCGTCGGTGACGACGAACTTCTTGCCCTTCTGCGAGGCCATCTTCTCGCCGCAGGTCTTGATCTGCTCGCGCTGGATGCCCTTGGCGACGATCACCAGCTCCTTGGCGTCGGGATCACCGCCCACGACGACGGTCTGCAGCTGGCTGAACGGGTCGAAGCCGCAGTTCGTCTTGAACTCGGCGAACTCCTTCGTCATGGCCGCCTCGACCTGGTCCTTGTACATGCCCCACAGCGCGCTCGAGCGGGCGCTGGTGAGGCTGACACCGAAGATCATCTTGCTCGACGCGGGGAACACGGCGAACCCGGTCTGCGCCGGCACCGGACCTGCTCCACCGCCGGCGCCGCCCGCCGCGCCCGGCCCCTTGTTCTCTTCCTTCTTGCAGGCGGTGACCGCCAGGGCGAGCATCGCCGCGGCGCCGACCAGGGTTGTCGTGAAGGTGCGTTTCATGGCGGTCCACTCCTCCTATCGGAAGTGGTGTTCTTAGCACGACCCGCCTGCCACTTGTAGGACGGTCGGCGTTCAGTCACCATGCCTGGCCGAATGCCCTGGCTCAGGCGAATGCTGCGCGGCAAGGAGGTCTTCGCGCGCGCGGACCGCAGCGGCAAGCTGATCGCGGGCCGCGACGGCCGCGTCGACGTGATCTACAAGGCGGTGCCCGGCAGCAAGGTCTATCGCGCCTCGTCGGCCAACCTCGACCCCACCGGGGCGCCGGACGACGACAAGCTGATCGATCTCGACCTCGAGACGCCCGCGCAGGGCGGTGCCGTGGCCGCGTCGGGCGCCGCCGCCGACGCGATCATCATCTATACCGACGGCGCCTGTCACGGAAACCCGGGCCCGATGGGCATCGGAGTCGTCATCCTCGACCGCGGCAAGCGGCGCGAGCTGTCCGAGTACCTCGGCGAGGGGACCAACAACATCGCCGAGCTGACCGCGATCCTGCGCGCGCTCGAGGTGGTGCCCGAGGAGGATCGGGGACGCCCCGTGATGGTGCACTCCGACTCGGCCTACGCGCTCGGGCTCATCAGCAAGGGCTGGAAGCCGAAGAAGAACATCGAGCTGGTGGACTCGCTGCGCCGCCTGGTGGCCGGCTTTCCCCGGCTGCGCACCATCAAGGTGGCGGGCCACGCCGGAGTGTCCGAGAACGAGCGCTGCGATCAGCTGGCCAACGCCGCCGTCGCGCGCGGCCGCTGACCGGCGCGCGGCCGGCGCGCCGACACCCCGCCGGTGCTCACCGCGCTGCCGCGCTCACAGCTCGGCGGACCAGCTCTCGGCCAGATCGACCAGCCGGGCCATGCGGAAGCCGCTCTGGACCTGGTCGAGGACGGCCTCGAGGGCGGCGCGCTTGCGCGCGAGCGGCAGGCGCAGGTCGGGCTGGCGCGCGACCAGCTGGCCGGGGATGCCGTCCTCCTCCGCGTCGACCAGGTCGATGCCGTGGAGCTCCAGGTTGAAGAAGCCGCGCCGGCGCATCCCGGCCACCAGGCGGCGGCGAAGCCACTCGGGCGCGAGCAGGAGCGAGGTGCCGATGGCCGGCATGCGCATCCGCGGGGTGACCGCGACGGGCAGCTCGACGATGTCGGCGCGCCCTCGCCGCCACGGCGCGCGCGCCGACGGGCGATAGGGCGAGGCCGGCGCGACCAGCGCGCGCGGATCGGTCAGGACCGCGCCGCTCGCGCGCCGGGCCGCGCGCATCGCGGCCATGATGACCGCCTTGGCCGCGTAGTAGCCGGGCGCGGGGAAGATCGACGAGTCGTAGAGGTAGCCGAGGCGCAGGAGCTCGTCGACCATCGCCGGCGAGATGTCGTAGCCGGGGGCGCGGAAGCCGCGCACGCGCCCGGCCAGCTCGCCGAGGAGCTCGTGGGCGCGCGCGATCTCCGCCTGCGCGCGCGCGCGCGGCCAGCGCGCCAGGTCGTACGGGTGGCTGTAGCTGTGGCTGGCCAGCTCGTGGCCGGCGCGCACGAGATCGCCGTACAGCGCGCGGGTGCCGCGCGCCATGCGGCCGAGCGCGCCGCCGTCGATGTCCTCGGCCACGGCGAAGAAGGTGGCGGCGATGCCGCGCCGCTCGAACAGCTCGGCGAAGCGCGGCAGCGCGCGCCGCGCCACCAGGTCGCGCAGCTCGCGCGGCGCCCGCTCCGCGCCGAGGCCGTGGATGCGGTAGTAGCAGGGGATGGGATCGACGTCGATCGAGACCGCGCAGGTGGGCTGCGCCGCGTCGACGACGGGTGCGCGCGCCAACCGCTACCTCTTGACCCGGATGGCGTAGGTCAGGCGGGCGAGGTTGACGAGCACGTTGGGGACGCGCTTGACCAGGTTGATGGCCGGGCGGCGCTTCTCCTGCACCCGCACGGGGATCTCGACCACGTCGATGTCGTCGCGCCCGGCGCGCACGACCAGCTCGCTGGCGAAGAGGTCGCGATCGATCACGCAGCGGTGCACCACCGGCAGGAGCCTCTCGCGCTCGAACGCCTTGAGGCCGTGCGTGTCGGTGCCGCGGAAGTCGACCGCGACGCGCAGGAGGCCGTTCATGACCCGGGTGGCGGCGCGCCGGACCATCGGGCGCCCGTCGCTGGCGCCCTTCATCGCCTTGGACCCGACCACCATCTCGGCGTGGCCGTGCTCCAGCAGGGCCATGGCGCGGCGATGAAAGTCGATGTCGCACAGATCGATCTCGTCGCAGATGACGAAGCGGCCGCGGGCGCGCAGGATGCCCTCGCGCAGGGCGCGACCGTAGTTCGGCTCCGGAACCGAAAACAGCGACACGCCTGCCAGCTCGGCCGAGAGCTGCTCGCCGAGCTCGACGGTGTGGTCGGTCGATCCGTTCTCGGCCAGGATGACCTCGTACGACCATCCCTGGTGGTCGAGCTCGGCGCAGAGCTCGCCGACGGCGTCGTGCAGGATGCCTTCCTCGTTGAAGACCGGGATGACGATGGAGAGGTGTGGCGGGTCGGGCGATGTGGGGGGAATGCCGGGCACGGCAGGGCATTGTTGCACAAAGGCCGCGCTTCGCCCCACTATGGGGGGGCGTGGCCGATTCGCAGGACCAGCGCGTGCAGGAGCTCGCGCGGCGCAACTCCCAGCGCTACACGTTCCGCTACCGGAGCCTGGTGCTCCACTGGCTGGGGCGCACGTTCCGGCGGCCGTCCTCGGTCGACGTGGCGCACCTGCCGCCGGTCGACGCCGGCCAGGTATCGATCACATGGGGCGGCCACGCCACCGCGCTGGTGCGCTACCAGCGGCTGTCGGCGGTGTGCGACCCGGTGCTGGCCCGCTCGGTGAGCGGCGTCCCGCGCGAGCTGTCGCCCGGGCTCAACCTCGAGTCGCTGGCCGACGTCGACCTCGTCCTGATCAGCAGCGGCGCGGCCGACCACCTCGATCTGCCGACGCTGTCGCGGCTGTCGCGCGGCGCGACCGTGGTGGTGCCGCCGCGAACGGCGGCGCGAGTGTCGCCGCTCGGCTTCGCGCGTCTGGTCGAGCTGTCGCCCGGCTGCACGCTCGAGCACCGCGGGCTCGAGGTGTGGGCGGAGCAGGTCCGTCACGGCCGGCGCGGGTCGCCCGCGGTGTCGTACGTGCTGCGTGGCGACGGACCGACGGTCTACTTCTGCGGCGCCAGCGGCTATCACGCGGGGTTCGCCGACATCGGGCGCCGGCACTGGCCCGACGTGGCGCTCCTGCCCATCGCGGGCTACTGGCCGCGCTCGTTCCGCAGTCGCCACATGAGCCCGGTCGACGCGCTGTACGCGTTCGAGGACCTGCGCGCGCGCGTGATGGTGCCGATCGGCTACGGCACGTTCGCGATGTCGTACGAGCGCATGAACGACCCGGAGCGCTGGCTGGCCGAGCTGGTGGCCGAGCGCCACCTGGAGCGCTTCGTGGTGCGGCTGATCACGGGCGAGACGCGCGTGTTCGTGCCGCCGGGCGGCGCCTCGGGTGTGGACAGCAATCGCTTCGAGGTCGACTCGGACGGCCTCACCGCGGCGACCTCGCAGGCGGCGCTGATGGCCCGCGCTCACGCGGCGCAGGCGGCGGCCGCGCGCAAGGGGGTGCCGACCAACCGGCCAGCCATGCCGATTCCGGCGCCGCCCGAGGGGCAGGGGAGCGTGCAGGCGGGTTCGATGTCGTCCCCGGGCTCGAAGTCGTCGCCGGCGACGTCGTCGCACTTGCCGGCACCGCGGTCGTCGCCGTCGTCGCCCGATCTGGGGAGGCTGACCGCGGCGGGCGTGGCGCCGGCGGCGCCGTCGCCCGGGGCGATGGCTCAGCGCCGCCGGCCGGCGCTGATCGTCGACATCGAGGACCAGGACGACGAGACGAGCGTGTTCGATCAGCCGAGCGGGCTGCGCACGCGCAATCCTCCGCCCGGGGCGCCGGCAGGCGGCGGCGGCGGCGGTGCGGGCGCAGGCGCAGGAGACGACGACGAGGACGTCGACTTCGAGGACGACGCGCGCACGCGCGCTCTGGTGCTGGAGCTGCCGGTCAGCGAATCCGAGCCAGTGCCGGTGCCGCTTCCGCTGCCCGGATCGCGCTGATCCGTCACCGCGCCGCGGCGGCTTGCAGCGGCGGCGATTTCCCAATACGGTGCGGGAGCCTTGCGCCCCGTGCTCGATTTCCTGAGGCAGCCGCGACACCTCGGCTGGCTGGCGCTGGCCATCGCGGCGCTGGTCCTCCTGCCCGGGCTCGGCAGCCACGGTTTCTGGGAGCCGCGCGAGATCGCGGTCGCCGACTCGGCCAGCCGCTGGGTCAAGCAGCGCGCCGAGCGCGGCGCAGAGGGCGAGCGCGGGGCAGAGGGCGGGCGCGGCGCGGGCGAGCGGGCCGCGGGCGAGCGCAAGCGCGGCCGGACCGAGCGCGAGCGCGGCGCGGCCGAGCGAAGCGCCGGCCCGCGCGCCGCCGACGAGCGCGAGCGCGGCGAGACGGAGCGCGGCGCCGACCCGCGCGCCGCCGGCGAGCGCGACGAGGAGGAGCCGGCGCGCGGCGCGGGCCGGAGCGGAGGCGCGAGCGAGCCGGGCGTGTCGGCCGAGCCGGGCGTGTCGGCGGAGCCGGGCGTGTCGGCCGAGCCTGGCGCCGGACCGGGCGTGTCGGCCGAGCCTGGCGCGGGGCCGGGCGTATCGGCGGAGCCTGGCGCAGGGCCGGGCGTCTCCGCGGAGCCTGGCGCGGGGCCGGGCGTGTCGGCCGAGCCTGGTGCCGGGCCGGCGCCGCCGGCGAAGCCTGCGCGCGCAAAGCCGGCCGCGCCGTCGTCGTCGTCGCCGTCCTCGTCGTCCTCGTCGTCCTCGTCGTCGGCCAAGGAGCCGCGCTTCACCGAGCGGCTCATCGCGTACAGCATCGATCACCTCGGCTTTGCCGAGGGACGCGCGCGGGCGCCGCTCGCCCTCCTCGGGCTGATCGCGGTGATGGCGGTGTTTCTGCTCGGCGCGCGCGTCGCGGGCCGGCGGGCTGGCTTCACCGCGGCCATGGTGATGCTCTCGTTTCCGCTGCTCGTGCTGCAGAGCCGGCAGCTCACCAGCGAGGTCGCGGCGGTCGCGGGCAGCGCGCTGCTCGTGCTCGGCCTGACCGGGCTGGCGCTGCCGAGCACGTGGTCGGCCCTGACCGGCGGCGCGCGCGGATGGTCGCGCGTCGCGGCGCTCGCGGGCGACGTGGCCGCGATCGCGATCGGCGGGCTCCTTGCCCTCGAGTCGGGCGGCCCGCTCCTCGGCCTGGTGCCGCCTCTGTGCGGCTTCGGCGTCGGCGTGCTGGTGTGGTGGCTGCTCGAGCGGCGCAGCGCCGCGGCGGAGCCGCCGTCCCTCCATGTCCTGGCCGTCGGCGGCGCGAGCCTGCTGGCCGGGCTGGCCGCCCTGGCCTGGTTCGCACACGGCGCGTTCACCATCGCCCCTGCAGAGGCCGGCGACCTCAGCCTGTTCGGGCGCACGCTGCGCGCCTCGCGCGAGGTCCTGCCCGGCCTGGGCGGAGTCTGGAAGAGCAAGGGCGACGTGCAGACGCCGTTCTCGGCCGTCTTCGAGCAGATCGGTTTCGGCGTGTTCCCATGGGTGGCGCTCGCCCCGCTCGCGGTGGTCCGGCTGGCCCTCGGGCGAACACCGGCCGTCCCCGCCGTCCCCGCTGCGTGGGCACCCGCCGCGCGCACGGAAGCCCCGACCAGCGAGCCCGCGTCCGCCGAGCCCTCGTCCGCCGAGCCCGCGTCCGCCGAGCCCGCGCCCGCGGAGCCCGCGTCGGCCCGGCGCGCGGCCGCCGCATCCGCGCCCGCCGAGACGGCCACAGAATCCGCCCCCGCCGCGGCGCTCGCCCCCACGCCAGCCGCCCCGGCCCCCCCGCCCGCGGCCGCCTCACCGGCACCGTGGGCCGGCCCCGCGCTGTTCGCCTGGACGGCGCTGGCCTGGCTCGTGGCCACGATCGCGGCGCGCAAGGTCGGGCCGGTGCAGTTCCCGGCGCTCGCCCCCATCGCCGTCGCGATCGGCATGTGGCTCGACGACCTGCTCGCGGCGCGCGAGCCCGGCGCCAGCAGCGACACCACCGACGATGCGCAGGGCCCGTATCCGCTGCTGGCCCTGTTCGGCCTGTTCGCCGCGCTGGTCGTGGGCAAGGACCTGGTCTCGTCCCCCGACGAGCTCGTGGCCCTGACCGCGACCGGCGTGAAGTACCCCGAGGGGGCGAGCCTCCACTACTGGATCGCGCCGTTCGCGGCGCTCTTCGGCCTCGCGCTCGCCGCCGGCCTGTTCCTGTGGCGCGGCCCGTACCAGCTGCGCTGGCCGCGCCGCGATCGCGACGTGATCGCCGTGATCGGCCGCTGGGGCCTGCACGCTGCGGTGGCGGTCGGCGTCCTGTTCGCCCTGTTCCTGGCCCAGGTCTGGATTCCTGGCCTGGCCGGGCGCATGTCGTCGCGCGACGTGCTCGAGGTCTATCGCGAGCGCCGCCGTGCCGGCGACGTCCTGGGCATCCTCGGCAACCTGGGCACCGGGCCGAGCTACTACGCCGGCAGCGACTACGAGAAGCTGTCCAGCCGCCAGGACCTGATCGCGTTCCTCGGCCGGCCGCAGCGCGTGTTCGCCCTGACCCGCGCCTCCGAGCTGTGCCCGCTGCACAAGGACTCGAGCAAGCGCGGCTTCCGCTACCACGTGCTCGACGATCGCAACACGCAGTTCCTGCTGGTGTCCAACCAGCTGCAGGCCGGCGAGGTCGACGAAAATCCCCTCAGCCGCGCGATCCGCCGCACACCGCCCGAGCACATCAAGAAGAAGCTGAGCGCGAACTTCGACGACCAGATCGAGCTCATCGGCGTCAACATGCCGGAGCGCGTCGCGCGCGGCAAGAAGTTCGAGATGACCCTGTTCTACAAGGTGCTGAAGCCGATCACACGGCCGTGGAAGATCTTCGTCCACGTGAACGCGCCGACCGCCCCGGCCAACATCACCGGGGACCACGCGCCCATCCGCGGCCGCTGCTCGACGACGTATTTCCAGCCCGGTGACTACATCGTCGACACGTTCGAGGTGAAGGCCGGTGACGTGAGCTATCCGAAGACGAACTATCAGGTCTTCACCGGATTTTTCGTCGGAGGGAGCGGCAACTACACCAACATGAAGGCTCTCAGTGGCAACCCGGACGAACGAGATCGGGTCCCGGTCGGCTCCATTCAGGTTCGGTAGTTTTCGCGCTTGCGCCGCGATTCGCGGCTGGGCTATGACCCGCGTCAGGTGGCGAAGGGCGGGGCGCTCGTGATGGCGGCAAGAAGAGCACGAGGAGGCGGTGCCTTTGATCGCGTTCGCAACTCCGATGTGGAAGGGCGGGAGCGCCGGCAGTGGGAGCGCGTCCTAGTGGACCTCGAGGTGGACTACGGCAACGAGGAGAACTACCTCTTTGCCTACATTCGCGACATCAGCGCCACCGGCATCTTCGTGCGCACGAACTCGCCGGAGCCGCCGGGCACGCGGCTCAACCTCCGCTTCACCCCGCCCGGCGCGCCGAACCCGTTCGAGCTGGAGGGCGAGG
>DATFRY010000080.1:0-3350 GCA_035262925.1 Kofleriaceae bacterium
CGTCATCCGGGCGGACGCGTGGCGCGACTTCCTGCTCCAGGCGATCGGGTCGCGGCCGTGCACCCTCGACGAGGCGGTCCGCCTCACCGTCGAGCGCGCCCGCGATCAGGTGGGCCTGTTCTTCCACGGCCTGCGCAGCGACGGCGTGGTGTCGACCGCGATCCAGGGCGCCATCCACGACGCCATCGGGCTCGGCGAGCTGGTCGCCGACGACGACGGCCGGCTCGCTCGCTCGTCGGTCTCGGCGGCGTAGGCCCGCCCGCTCAGGGCCGCGGCGCGGCCGGCGGCCCGCCCCGCTCGAGGTCGATGACGGCGAGCGTCGCGCCGGTCGCCCCCACGCCGAGGGCGAAGAGGTTGACCACCGGCACCAGCATGAGCCCGGCGGTGGCGACGCCGACCCCGAGCGTGCGCCCGCGGTGGGCGCGAATGAAGTCGAGCTTGCGGCGGTAGGACCACAGCCGGCGCGCCAGCACGGCGTCGAAGCAGTCGTAGGCCGCCGAGGTGGAGGCGAAGTAGGCGCCCAGGGCCACGGCGATCGCCGGGCCGACGCCGGGGATGGCGGCGCCGAGCGCGAACACGAGGACGACGGTCGCGAGGTAGACGAGCAGGCGGCGCGCCGCGTGGACGATGCCCATCACCATGCCGCGCGCGAAGGCGGACGGCGAGAACCCGGGTGCCTCGCGACCGGTGACCTCCTCCTCGACCGCCTCGGACAGCATCTCGCAGAAGGGCCCGGCCAGGAGGCCCGTCATGGTCACGAACACGAGATAGCCCAGCACACCGAGCCCGCCCACCACGACGACGCGCAGAAGACCGCTCACCCAGCTCAGCCAGGAAGGAAGATGAGCCGCCACCCAGCCGAGCGCCGGGTCGGCCAGCGTGAGCACACCCCACACGACTCCCGCGATGACGAGCAGGGTGATCACCGCCGGCGCCACGACCCAGACCAGGAGGCGGGGATGGGCGAGCAGAAACCCGCCGCCGCGCGCGACGTCTCCGGTTCCTCGGAACAGCTGGGTCATCGCGCGCAGGCTACCACGCGGGGCGCGCCCCCTCGCAGGGTGTACGACGCTTGCACGCGTCCGGCGCCACCGACGGTGACGGGCGCGACGCGAGCGATTTGGAATATGATCGACCGTGGTGGGGGAGCGATCCGATCTGAAGATCCCGCTCCGTCGGGTTGCGGTGGAGCTGTGCCTCGGCGGCCAGGCCGTCCGGCGCGTCGAGCTCTACCTTGGCCAGCACAGCGATCGCGCGTGGCACCGACAGGAGGTCATCGACCTGCTCGAGGGCGATCGCCAGTTCCTGCCCTGCCGCGACGCGGAGCTGGGCACCTCCACGCTCGTCAACCGCGATCACATCCAGTGGCTGGCCATGCCGCTCACCGAGCACGACCTGTACGCCGACGACGACGGCCCCGAGCTGGGCAGGCTGTTCGACCAGCGCCACCAGGTGACCCTGCAGCTCGGCGGCGGCATCACGCTCGAGGGCGCCATCCTGTACTCGGCGCCGGTCGAGCACGCGCGCCTGATGGATCACCTCAACCGGCCCGGCGCCTTCCTCACCCTGCACTGGAGCGACCAGGTCCTCCTGGTCCGCAAGTCGGCCGTCCTCGAGATCATCGAGAGCTGAGCAACCGAGCAAATGACCGCGCGCGTCGACCTCTTTCTTTCCTCGCTGGTGCGCTTCAATGCGTCGGCGGTGGTCCTGTCCAGCGACGCGAACGTGTCGCTCCGCTTCCCCACCGGCGAGCGCTTCGCCAACCAGTCGACGTCGCACGCCGAGCTGGTCGCGCTGGTCGAGCAGATCGCCCCGCCGCCGGCCGTCGCCGACATGCGGGGCGGCTCGCGCGCGGCGTTCTCGTACGACTTCGGCGGCCGGTCCTACGCGATCGTCGTCGAGCCCAGGCCGGGCAAGTGGCGGGTGGTGATCGAGCCGCAGACCGCCGCGCAGGCGGCGGCGCGCGAGACACCGACGCGCGACGTGCCTGCCCGCGACCTGGCGCGCGAGCTGCCCGTGAACGAGCCGTCGGCGCGCGAGGCGTCGCCGCGCGAGCGGCCGCGGCGCGAGCCGGGCGCCCGCGAGGCCGCGGTGCGCCAGCCGGCGCACGAGCCGGCGCGCGAGCCGGCGGTGCGCGAGCCGGCGGTGCGCGAGCCGGGCCAGGGGCGCACCCGGCGCCCGTCGGGGACGCCGCCCCAGCCCGGCCACCTCGACGAGCCGAGCCGCCAGCTGCGGCCGATCGAGCGGATGCTGTCCCGCATGCACGAGCGCGGCGCGTCCGACCTGCACCTGTCGACCGGCAACGCGCCCAAGATCCGCCTGCACGGCGACATCCAGCCGCTCGCGCCCGACGACGGCGTGCTCGACGCCGAGAGCATGATGGCGCTCCTGTCGCCCATCGTGCCGGCCAAGAACCGGGCCGAGTTCGATGAGCGCAACGACACCGACTTCGCCCACGCCATCCCCGGCGTGTCGCGCTTCCGCGCCAACCTGTTCCGCGACCGGCACGGCCCGGGCGCGGTGTTCCGCGCCATCCCCTTCCAGATCATGTCGCCCGACCAGATCGGGCTGTCCAGGGGCGTCCTCGAGCTCTGCTTCCTCAGCAAGGGGCTCGTGGTCGTGACCGGTCCGACCGGCTCCGGCAAGTCGACCACCCTGGCCACGCTCATCGACCACGTCAACATGAACCGCAAGGACCACATCATCACGATCGAGGACCCGATCGAGTTCGTCCACGAGAACAAGGGCTGCCTGGTCAACCAGCGCGAGGTGCACACGCACACCCGCTCGTTCAAGGACGCGCTGCGCGCCGCCCTGCGCGAGGACCCCGACATCGTGCTGGTCGGCGAGATGCGCGACCTCGAGACCATCGCGATCGCGGTCGAGACCGCGGAGACCGGCCACCTGGTGTTCGGCACCCTCCACACCACGACCGCGCCGTCGACCGTGGACCGCATCATCGACCAGTTCCCGGCCGACCGGCAGGACCAGATCCGCCAGATGCTGTCCGAGTCGCTGCGCGGGGTCATCGCGCAGACCCTGTGCCGCAAGATCGGCGGCGGCCGCGTCGCGGCCTACGAGATCCTGCTCGGCTCGAGCGCGGTGTCCAACCTCATCCGCGAGCGCAAGACCTTCCAGCTGTTCTCGCTGATGCAGACCGGCCGCGCCCAGGGGATGATCACGCTCAACGACTCGCTCCTCGACCTGGTGCGCCGCAAGGTGATCGAGCCGCGCGAGGCCTACATCAAGGCGGTGAACAAGGGGGAGTTCAAGAACCTCCTCCAGCGCGAGGGGATCGCGCTCGAGATCACCACCGCCTGACCGCCCCCCCCGAGGTGTCCGTTTCTGGG
>DATFRY010000081.1:0-31931 GCA_035262925.1 Kofleriaceae bacterium
GGGCAGGCGGCCGCGTCCGAGGGCGAGAGGAGCTCGATGCCGCTCTCGGGCCTGAGCTCGACCATGCCCGATCGCGCCGCGCGGACGAGGGCGGCGCGCAGCGCGTCGCCCTCGAGGCGGCCGCCCAGCGCGCGCGCCACCTCGGGCACGAAGGCGAGCCCGGTGGTCGGGTTCGTCTGGCCGCGCGCCGCCGCCATGACCAGCGCTAGCGGGTCGCCATCGGGTCGATCGTCACCGGCGGCCGCGCGATGGAGCGGATCGAGGAGGGCGAGGAGCTCGGCGCGCAGCAGCGTGCGCGGCGCCCGGGATCGCGCGCCGGCCTTGCGCGCGGCGCCGGCCGGGCGCGCCGACGCGGCCAGGCGCGAGAGGGCCCTGGCCAGGGTCGCCACCTGGGCGACCTCGTCGCGCGACAGGAGCGCCGCCGACGGCGCCGCGATGTGCTCCTTCCCGCCGCGCATGACCAGCGCCGCGCGGCCGGCGCGCACCTGGTCGGCGACGACGAGCGTGAGCTCGGCCGCGTTGACGACTCCCTTGAGCTGCTTGCGCAGCGAGGCGGTCGCGATCGGCTCGCCGGCGGCGAGCAGCGCGGCCAGCTGATCGCGCAGCGGGACGCGCAGCGCGCGCGCCGTCCGCTCGAGCCCGCGGCGCGCCAGGGCGTCGAACAGCAGGCCCTCGGCGCGGCGCGTCAGCTTGCCCTGCGCCGGCCGCAGCGTGCGCAGCGCGACGGCGCCGCTCTGGCGCGCCGCGCGCTCCACCTCCTCCGCGAATCCGGCCGGCACCTCATCGACCTCCGCGCGTGCCCTCGCCATCAACCTGTCAGCGTGCCCTCGATCCGCGAGCGCGATCAAGCCCGCGGCGCTCGCGGATCGAGGGCCGGGATCATCGGCCAGGCAATCGCTGTGTCGCATGACACCGAATCGACCCGACCGGCCGCCCATCACTCGAGCAGCTCACCGGTCCAGTACAGGTAGTCGCGCCACGCGTCCGGCACCGAGCGCAGGCTGACCTGGATCGCCACCGCCGGCACCCACTGCGGGCGAACCGGTCGGCAGCGCAGGGCCATGCCGGCCTGCGCCGGCGTGCGCGCGCCCTTCTTGCGGTTGCAGTCCTCGCACGCGGTCGCGATGTTCTCCCACTCGGTGCGGCCGCCCATGCGGCGCGGCACGACGTGGTCGAAGGTGAGCTCGGCGATCGGCTTCTTCTCGCCGCAGTACAGGCAGCGATAGCGGTCGCGCGCGTAGATGTTCACGCGCGAGAACCGGACCGGCTGCTTGCGGCGGCGGAACGCGCGCAGGATGCGCACGACCGCCGGCACCTTGATGACCAGCGCCACGCTCCGCACCGACCAACCGTACTCCTCGATCACCTCGACCTTGCCCAGGGTGAGCAGACTGATGGCGCGCTGCCACGAGACGACCTTGATCGGCTCGTAGGCGTGGTTGAGGACGAGAGTGCGCTGGTGCGCGATGTCCGTGGTCACGGATCACCTCCTTTTCCGCCGGCCCATCCGGCGAGTTTCGCAGATCCACTGGATCGGCAGCGGCTCCGGCGGGACTCGAACCCGCGATCTCCTGTTCGACAGACAGGCGGCCACTCCGGCTGGCCTGCGGAGCCATCTCGGCACCACCGGAAGGACTCGAACCCTCGCCGTCAGCGTTCGTAGCGCTGCGTCCCGTCCTCGGAACGGTGGCTCATCGGTGCTCATCGGTCGGTACGCGCGGACGGAGTCGAACCATCATTCTCTTCCTTGTAGGGGAAGCGCCCGGCCGCCGGGCAACGCGCGCAGGTGCGGGCGAGGAGTTGCCGCTGGGATGCGGGCTATCAGCCCACGCGTTTCAGGCGGTAACCCAGCAGCTCCGGCCCGCGAAGAGGCGAACGACAACCTCTCTGGTATCCCTGGAGGGACTCGAACCCCCGCTTCCGGATCGAGAAACCGGCGAACTTGCCGCTGTTCGACAGGGACGTGACTCGACGAGATCGACGGCGCGGCTCCACCGGCAGGGATCGAACCTGCACGACCCGGTTAACAGCCGGGCGCACTTCCTTCATGCAACGGTGGAAAGAGGCGGGCGAGTGGCGGGATTCGGTTCGCGCTCGAGCGCGTGACGGCCGCCCCTGCCGGACCATGTGTCCGGTGGTCGGCGCGCGACCGGCCTCTGCGAGAGACGCCGACTCGCGTCGCCAGCACAGGGTCGCCCCTGCCCGGCTACCTTTGGACCGTTGGATAACCGACTCCCATCGGCCCGCACAGAGCCTCCCGGCGGAGTCGAACCGCCAACACCCGAGTACGAGACGGGCGCCTTCCCGGAAGGGCGAGAGGCAGGTCCGGCCCGCCGCGCACGCGCTGCGCGAACGGTCGGGCCGGGGGTTCGAGCGCGAGCGCGGGGCGATCACGACCGCGGCGGCGGTCGCGGCGCCCGCGCGAAGTCGGCGATGACCGCCGGCGTCCCGGTGTCGAAGCCGACCACGTCCAGCATGCCGGCGTCGTCCGGATCAGCGATGCTGAAGCCGTTCGACACCATGCCCACCACCACGAGCCTGGCCGGGATGCCGGTCCTCTCGCGGTACTCGCGCAGCGCCTGGACCGGGTGAACCGGACCGGCCCAGGTCTCCGAATCGGTGTAGACGCAGAACACATCCACATCGACCCGGGCGTTCAATGCCCACCGCATCGGCAGCGAGCAGTCGGTGCCGGCGAACGGGAGGCCGCTCACCTGCTTCATCGCGCGGTCGAGCCGCCAGCGCGGTGAGATGTCCAGCGGCCTGATGCCGTGCATCTCGCCCGCGCCGCCGCCACCGCCCGCCGGCGCGAGCCCGCCGGCGCTGGCGAAGGCGACGAACGCGTGCCGCGCCTCGGTCGCGGCCGTCACCAGCGCCATCGCTGCGCTCGCCACGCGCGGGGTCAGACCCGGCACGCCGGCGACCGCGCCGCACTCCATCGAGCCGGACACGTCCAGGGCCAGCAGCATGCGGGCTCCGGCCGGCTGGACGTTGTGGAACGCGGTGTAGAAGGCGGCGTCGAGCGCATCGACCACCGCCTGCACCGGCTTCCAGGTGCCGCGCCCGCGCGCGCCCACGCCCGACGCGTAGGTCTTGAGCGCGGCGAGCAGCGCGATCGGGTGCACGCGCGCCTCGCGCAGCCGGCGGCCGTCCGCCAGCCGCTCCACCACCGTGCGCGTCGACTGGCTCATCGGCGCGATCAGGCCGACTCGCGTCATGGTCGCCAGGTTGCGGATCATCGCGGTCAGCGGCATGCGCTCGAGCAGGGCGTCCCACACGCGCGCGTCCGTCAGCCACTCGGTCGGGATCGCCTCGCGCGGCAGGTCGTGCTCGCGCACGAGCTCGACGATCTCGCCGACATGGGTGGCGGCCCTGGCGCGGTCGACCGCCGCCACCAGCGCGAGCGCGCCGGCCGCCGGAGCCGCGACCGGTAGCTCGCCTCCGACCACCCAGCGGTAGAGCAGGTCATGCTCGGCCGTGGGCGCCTTCGGGTGGCTGAGCCGCAGGAGGTCGCGGTTCGACCAGCCGTCGCGGGCCTGGTACTTGACGAGCTGGTAGGCCAGCTTGTCGGCGGGTTTGCGGTTGTACCAGCGCGCGACGGCGTTGCGCGTGCCGCGGCCCCAGCCGCCGAACGCCTGCACGTACTCGGCGAAGTGCATGACGTGCGTGCCGGTGCGGCAGACGAGCGGAAGCGCCGCCAGCGCCGCGCGCCGGGTCTCGAGGCCGCCGAGCTTGGCCGCCATGGCGAGCGCGAAGATCGCCGGGTCGTTCCTGGCGGCGCGCCCGGCGCTCGAGACCTCGACCACGCGCCCAACCGCGCGCGCGCCGTCCGCCGCGATGCAGCGGCCGACCGCCTGGGCGTTGTCGACCGTGAGCGCGCGTTCCGACGCGTAGTAGCTGCCGCCCTCGCTGCCGAGGAGGAGGAAGCGGTCGAGCCGGAGCCAGTCGTCGACCGGCCAGGCGAAGCCGCCGGCCGCGTTGGCAACCTGACCCGAGCCCGGGATGGCCCGCCACTGGGGCGTCGCCTTCTTCGAGTAGAGCTTTCCGTAGTTCGTGGTCATGGATCACCTTCCTTGTTCGGCCCGCATGCGGGTGTCGAGCGGAGCGGCCCACCGGATTCGAACCGGTACGGCGAGGTTGGAAGCCTCGCGTGCTGCCGTTACATCAGAGCCGCGAGAGAGCGCGCGGGGCGGGCGCGCATGGAGCGGACGGCGGGACTCGAACCCGCGAGCACTGGTGTGGCGCACCCGTGTGTCGCCTCGACTCATCCGCGGTGGTTGCAGGCGAGGGAGTCGCGCCCTCGCGAACCGGCTCATGAGACCGGTCGGCTCCTCGAGCTGCCTGCAGTGGAGATGCTGGGGCGGGGTGATCGGAGGGAGTCGAACCCTCGCCGCGAGAGCCACAGACTCGCGTGCTGCCGCTACACCACGATCACCATGCGGTCCGCCCGGAGGGACTCGAACCGTCATCGGCCGCTCATCAGGCGGCTGCACTTCCCTTGTGCTACGGGCGGCGCGAACAGATCGACGCCGGAGAGAGACAAGATAGATAGAGAGTAGGGATGGTGGGACTCGAACCCACGCCCTCACGGTCCCGAACCGCGCGCGCTAGCCGCTGCGCCACATCCCTTCGAGAGACTCGTGCGGGTCCGACGCCCGCACCGATCGTCGACCAGGTCGCTGGCCCTGATCGCTGGCCCTGGTCGCTGGCCTGGTCGCTGGCCTGGCCCCATCCCTCGGAATCGAACCGAGACCTTCCGCTCTTCAGACGGACGCGCTACCCGTGCGCCAGGATGGGTCGAGAATGGGGTGCTCGCGACGCACCCCTCGTCCTCGACTATTCGGTTGTCAGAGATCGTGGTGCGGGAAACATCGAGTTCCGGACCCAGGAGTCGAACCCGGATTTCGCGGTTCAGAGCCGCGCGTCTTGCCACTGGACCAGTCCGGATCGCTCGGGGCGCACCTCTCCCGGCGAGCGGGCCGGACGACGGTCCGCTCGGTCGAGGGTGAGCTCCGCCTTCGGGGCCGCTCGGGTCGCGCGCGCGGCCCCCGGGGCATGAGCCCGCTGGCGCGGCGCGCTACCTGCGCGACATCCCGAAAAGCGAAAGAGCCACCGAGGTCTCGCCTGGTGGCTCCATCGCGCCCTTGCTGCAGATCAGCGTATCAGACGAGTGGAGCCCTCCCTCCGGGATTGCCGAAGCGGCGGCCGGCCATGACGAGCCCGTGGGACTGCTGCGGGTCCTGCGCGCCGGCGCAATCGCGCGGTTGCAGGAGCTGCGAACGTGTCCCGTCGGTCTGGCTGGGCCTGAATGATTCTTTGCAGATTCGCCGCATGGCAGGTATTCCGGAGGATGAAGGGAACGACCCTCGAATCTCGATAGCACTACTCGACGCGTGGGCGAGTGTCAAATCAAATTTCGCGCTTCACTCGACTCACGACCTGGGCATGGACGCACGAGTCCTGGATCCGTTCCACCGTCTGTTCTTTCCGCGAGAGGTGAACATGGATGGCAACGTTCGACATCACTACGACCGCTCCGTCGACGACGTCCTCGCGCTCGTCACCGACCCGGACTTCCTGAAGCGCCGCGCCGAGGCGGCGGGGGAGAAGAGCGTCGTCGTCCGCGTCGATCGCGACGGCGCTCGCATGACCATCCGGCTCGAGCGCGACGTGGAGAGCAGTCTCCCAGGCTTCATGAAGAAGCTCTTCAACCCGACCAATCACCTCGTCGACTCCCAGACCTGGGACACCTCGGGCCAGGTGAAGACCTCGGACTGGTCGGTCGAGGTGGCCGGACAGAAGCGCGTGCAGATCCGCGGGCGGCTCTCGCTCGCGCCGGCCTCCTCTGGCGGTTGCGACTACATCGAGGCGTTCACCGTGAGCGTGGCGATTCCGCTGGTCGGTGGCCGCATCGAGAAGTACGTGCTGGGCGAGACCGAGTCGTCGATCCGCCAGCAGTTCGACTTCACCGTGAAGGAGCTCGGGTCGCGAGGCGCCTGACCGCCGCATCAGTTGAGCGGGGCGACGGGCAGGGAGGCCAGCTCGGCCTCCAGCTCGTCCACCACCACGCGCAAGCACACCCATGCACGCTGGACCAGAGGCAGCCGGAGGTCGGCTCGTTCGAGCAGATCCAGGCACCCGCGCGTCGCGCACGCCAGATCGTGCAGCAGGACGGTGATGTCCTCGTGGTCGCGCGGGCGGCGGGCCGCCAGGAGATAGAGGTGACTGGACGCGGCCACGAGCTCGTCCCATCGCTCGGCCGAGCAGCCATCGGGGGGATCGTGATCGAGGAGCGCTCCGTAGAGGCGGAGCGCCGCCACATATAAGGTGGGATTGGCGAGCATGGTCTCCATGTCGGACCGCCGCGGTTCCTGGTGCCGACCCCGCCGCTCGAATCGGGCGTGGCGAGCGGCGGCGGTCGCGTTCGCGCCGAGCAGCGCGCGCCGTTCGCCCGTCCGGCCGGACTCCCGGACGCGTCCGTCCGGATGGCTGGACAGGCACACGCACCTTCGAGCGCTTGGCGCTGGCAAGCCGCTTGCTCCAACCGCGCTCGATGAACGTTTCCAACCAGCTGGAGAGCCCAACCATCCATGAGCGGCCCGATCCACGCGAGGCGTGGCAGCCGGGCATCCGACCTCGCGCGGTGCTGCGCGCGTTCGCAGCGTCGCCCGAGTGCGCGCGACTCGAACCGCGCGAGCGCGAGCTCGAGTGGGCGCAGGAGCTGCTCGAGGCGATGGAGGTGGCCGGCTGGAGCTGGCTCGATCTCGATCTCGAGATGTTCGAGGCGGTCCTGCTCGACGGGCTCGGCTGGAGCATCGAGCAGGCGCCGGCCGATCCGGGGAGAGTCGCGCGCGTGCTCGACGCGTTCCTGTGCTTCGCCGATCGCGAGTACGGCGCGCCGCACGCGGGCGCCTGCTGCACCTATCTCCGCACGGCGGGCGCGGTCGAGGACATCGCGCGCTGGCTGAGGCCGTTCGACGAATCCAGCGAGCACGGGCTGTTCGCCGAGCTCAGCCCGCCGTTCGACTGGTGCGACGGCCGCTGCGATCGCTGTCCCCTGTCGGCGAGCTGTCCGGTCCACGAGGTCGAGGACGCGACCCTGAGCGCATTGATCGACGGCGGCGGCGATCCCGATGAGCGACGGGCCGCCCGGCTGGCCACCGCGCCTGCGATCGCGGCCGGCGCCGTGCCGGCGGCCGGTGCGGCGGTCGAGGACTCGAGCGAGATCGACCTGCCCTCCGCGCCGCCGGAGGCCGCGCGGCTGCGCGAGCTCTGCCGCGAGTACGCCTTCGCGGTGCTGACCGTGAGCGACGCGCTTCCAGCCCGCCTGGAGGAGACCGAGGAGGTCGATCTTAGGGCCGACGCGATCCTCGTGGCCGTCAAGGGCAGCCGCGTCGCGTGTCACCTGTCGCCGGCGGGCGCCCTCGAGGACGAGGACGCCCTCATGGACGGGGTGCCGAATCTGCTCCTGCTCGAACGCGTCATGAACGGCATCGAGGCCCGCGTCGCCGCTCACGGCCGCCTGCCACCATGCGCCGCGGGCTACCGGAGAGCGCGCGACCAGCTCGGACGCGCGCTGCAGCCGCTGCTTCGATCGATCCCGCCGCGCATCCGCGAGGAGGTCCAGTTTCGCATCCTGACCGGGACAGCCCCGAGTCCGTTCTCATGTTCCTCGTGATGGTCCGGGGCCTCGCAGCCACTCGGGGAGCAGTGCCCCGTAGTGGCGGCGGACGCGCCGGAGGTTCGCCGGGACCGAGCCGTCCGGCGCCGGAGCCAGCCCCAGGAAGCGGACGGCGTTCCCGCCCATCACGTTGGCGATGGTCGTGTGGTCGCTCCATGCCTGGCCGAAAGCTGACTCGAGGTTGTCGAAGTAGCGCTCGTGCGGTCCATTGAGGACGTTCATGAACCAGTCGCTTCCATAGATCAGGCGATCGCGCAGCACTCCGCCCGAGTGAGCGTCGAGCTTGCGGATCAGGGCGACCAGCCGGGGGCGGACCTCCGGGTCGCTTCCAGCCTGGGAGTTGGCGAGATCGACGTAGACGTTGTCGTAGCGGAAGAGATCGCTCGTCTGGTACGACCAGGCGTAGGTCGACATGGCCTCGAAGCAGCCGTCCACCTTGCGGACCGCGGCCGGATCACCGGCGGCGGTGACGCCGGTGAAGTGGCCGAAGTGAGCCAGGCAGACGCGCAGCCGCGAGAACTCCTCGAGCGCCATGAGCCAGTAGGCCGGTCCCGCGCACCAGCCGTAGCCCGGCTGGAAGTCGTTGCTGTCGTTGGAGTGGGCGAGGATCGGGACCTCGTGGTCCTGGCAGAAGCGGTACAGCCCGCGCAGGGCCTCGTCGAGGTGGGCGCCGAGGTCGTCCTTCTTTCGGCGCCACTCGGCCAGCTCGCGGGGCGGAAGCGCGCGGTCGAGCTTGCCGAGCTCGCCGTCGCTCCAGCGGCGGTGGCGCGCGTTGCCCAGCGGGGCGAAGCCGACCGGGGGGTAGAGCTTGACCCCGACGAACCCATATTCGAGCACCGCGGCGCGCACGAGATCGAGCGCACCCTCGAGCGAAGCCAGCGGGCGGCCGGGCCGGTGCTCGCGGTGTGAGGGCCGCAGGACCTCGCGCAGCGGGTTGAACGCGATGAACGGCAGGAACGCCGCCCGGATGGGGAAGCGCCCCCCGTCGCCGCCGTCCCGGACGGAGGCCGCCGACTCGAGCGACGTGAGCGCGAGCTGGCGCTGGACGGCGATCTGATCGGAGAGCGGGCTGTGCGGCTGCTCCGCCGTGCCGGTCCAGTAGGAGAAGTCGACCAGGAGCGGGGTGAACAGCTCGACGCGCGAGTACGTGGTCGCGACGTCGCGCGACAGATCGTGGCGATAGCGGAAGAAGTTGGCGGCGAATGTGCCGTAGCCGCGCGCGTAGCTCCAGAGCAGCGCGAGCAGGCGCTCGCCCGAGCTCGCCAGCGGCCGCAGCTCGGCGGCGCCGAGCAGCACCTTGCCCAGGCGGGCGAGGCCGCCCGCGATCTGGTCTTGAAGCCGCTCGTCGCCGACGAGCGGGGCGTCGCGGCGGATCTGCCGGTCGAGCTGCGCGCCGTACAGGCGCTCGAACTCGTCCGTGTGGCGGCGCTGTGCGGCGTGTTCGAGGTGATGCAGCTCGTCCTTGCTCAGGACTCGCGATCCGCCGAGCAAGCGCCCGCCGATCCTCACGGCGCTGGTGCCCTCGTGGACCAGTCCGAGTCCGACGAGCTCGAGGAACTGGAAGAGGCGCTCGGCGGGCGTGAGCTTGCCGCGGCGGGCCGCGTACAGGTCGCGGGCGTGCGCGACGCTCCCGTCGGCTCGCAGCAGCTGATCGGCGTCGATGTCGGCGACGAATCGCCGCGCCAGGGTGAGCTGATCGGCGCCTGGCGGCTCCAGCCCCAGCCGGGCCAGGAGCGACTCGGTGGCGGCGCCCAGGAGCCACCTCGCGATGTGGAGCGGGAGGTCTGCGATCTCGCGCCAGTCGCAGGCGCCGCGGCCGACCAGGACATCGCGCTCGCAGGCGGCCGAGGGGGCCGCGACGCGCGCGAGCCCGGCGAAGACCGAGCCGCTCGCCAGCGTGAACCACGTGGGCGCGCCGTGGAACTTGCCGCTCAGGAACGCGGCCAGCGGGATGTCCTCACCGTTGAAGGTGTGACAGTGGAGGTCGACCACCGGCACGTGGACCGGCTGTCGCCCCGCGGTGGCGAGGGCGGGGCGATTGCTACCTCGGCTGGTCGCGCTGCCTCGACCGCACGCGGCCCAGCTCAGGGTCAGCGCGGCGCAGCTGCCGCTCAGGAAGTCGCGCCGTTTCATGGTCGAGTGATCCGGGTCCTGGACTCGATCGAGATCAGCCAACACCCGAGATCGCAGCCGGCCGAGACCAGCTCCTGCCGGTCGGTGCGTCTTCCCGTTCCTGCTCCGGGCTCAGTCTTGCGTCCGCATGCAGCGGGCGCAAGCCGTTTTTTCGCGGCAGCGAGCGCGGCGAGCGGATGCCCCGATCTCGAGGACAGAATTCCGGCCCGGCATGCGCATCTCGCGCGCGGCGCGGGGTGCCGGTGGCCGCTTGGCGTACGTCCGACGAGGGGCGCCGCCGCGAGGTCGATGCGGCTGGCGATGCTGCCGGCGCTGCGCGGCGATCGAGCGGCGATCGAGCGGCGATCGAGCGGCAATGCCCGGCGATCGCGCGGCGCTTCGACCGCGATGCGGTCGCGATCGCGCGTGGCGACCTGGCGGCGATCGAGTGACGACCGCGAGGGTTCGCGGCGATCGAACAGCCGCAAACCGCAGGTCTGGCCAGGTGAAGTCGGAGCGCGGACGGTGGGCAGCGGCGCGGGTCTTGACGTGGACGGCCCATCGCGACACGCTGCGCGAGCGGGATGGAGGCCCGGCTCACAGAGGAACGACGGCGGGTCACCGACCGTCGCGCCAGGCAGGACAAGCGTGAGGCGCAGGTCGTCCTGATCTGCAACCCGCGCGCCGGCGGCCGGTGGAAGGCCCTGGCCGGCATCCTCGACTCGGAGGAGGCGCGTCACGTGCGCCGGATCGTGACCGATTCGGTCGAGGACATCGCGCAGGCGGTCGCCGATCTGGGTGAGGAGGCGGAGCTTCTCTGCATCTACGGGGGCGACGGGACCATCCAGCGCATCCTCGATCGCCTGGCCCCGCGCGCGCGCGAACAGGTGCACCTCGCGCTGCTCGGCGGCGGCACCATGAACGTCACGTCGCGCTGGTGCGGCTTCTCGCGCGATCCGGTGCGAAACTTCCGCTACGTGGTGCGCGGCCACCGCACCGGCGAGCTCCTCTACAAGGAGGTGCCCATCCTGGAGGTGACCGCGGGCGGAGGATTTCACCGCGGCTTCACCTTCGGCATGGGCCCGGTGGTCCGGCTGCTCGATGCCTACGAGCGCGGCCGCAAGGGCAAGGTGGCGGCGCTGCGCCTGGCGGCGCAGGCCATCGCCGCGGCCTGGATCAAGAGCCCGCAGGAGTACGAGAAGCTCTTGACCGCGCAGGTCGCCGACATCCAGGTCGACGGCGAGAAGCTGCCGTACAGCGAGTTCGCCGCCGTGTTCGCCAACGTGACCGGTCAGATCAATCCGGGCGTGGAGCCGTTCGTCAACGAGCGCAGCCGCAATGCCTTCTACTGCGCGGCCGCGGCGGTCAGCGCGCGCGAGCTGTCGCTGGCGATGCCGTTCCTGGTGCGAGGGTGGCTGCCGCTCGACCTCGCCGCGCTCACCGAGCCGGGCCGGCTGCTGGAGCGGCTGCGCAATCCGGCGCTGTTCACCGATCCGCGCTACATCAACCGGACCGGATCGCGGCTCGAGATCCGCACCGAGGAGCCGCTCTACACCCTGGACGGCGAGATCATCCAGTCCACCGCCGGTGAGCTGGCGATCGAGCTCGGACCGACGCTTCGCCTCGCCGTGGGGGCAGGGCCGCGCCGGCCGTCGCGCCTCAAGGAGCGGCTCTCCCGGGTCTCGAGCCGCTGACCGGGCACCGCTCGCGAGCACGGCGCAGCACGGGACGACGATGCACCGAGATCGCCGGATCCTCTACGCCACCGCGTTCCTGCGCGCGCTGGCGGTCGGGTACGTCGGCATCCTGAGCGCGTTGCACCTGGCCGCCGCCGGGCTGCGCGACGCGCAGGTCGGGGCCGTCATCGGCGCGGGCCTGGGCGGCGCCGCGGTGGCGGCGCTGGTCGTCACCGTGGCCGGCGATCGTCTGGGGCGCCGCCGCTCCCTGGTCGCGCTGTCCCTGCTCGGCGGCGCCGGCGGCGCTGCGTTCGCGCTGGTCGCGTCGCCCGTCGCGCTCGCCGCGGTGGCCTTCGCCGGCATGGTCAACGGCATGGGGCGCGACCGCGGCGCGGCGCTCGTGCTCGAGCAGGCCGTCCTGCCCGCGACGACCGACGACGCCGGCCGCACGCGAGCCTTCGCCGCCTACAACATCGCGCAGGACGCGGGCCACGCGGCCGGCGCCATGCTGGCCGCGCTGCCGGCGTGGTTGCGCGCAGCCGGGCTCGGTCAGCTCGAGGCGTCGCGCACCGCGCTCCTCCTCTACGCGGCGCTCACGGTGGTGCCGGTGGTCCTCTACGCGCGCCTGTCGCCGGCGATCGAGCTCCCGGCCGCGCCGCGGAAGCCGCTCGCGCCGGAGAGCCGGCGGCGCATCGCCGGGCTGTCGGCCCTGTTCGCGCTCGACAGCCTGGGCGGCGGCTTCCTGACCGCGGCGCTCCTCGCGCTCTTCTTCCGCGAGCGCTTCGGCGCGAGCGAGACGCAGCTGGGCCTCCTCTTCTTCGCCGCCCGCGCCGCCAACGCCGCCTCGCACGCGGGGGCCGCCCTGCTCGCGCGCCGCATCGGGCTGCTCAAGACGATGGTCTTCACCCACCTGCCGTCGAGCCTGCTCCTCGCCACGGTCCCGCTGGCGCCGAGCTTCCCGATCGCGGCGCTCCTCTTCCTCCTGCGCGAGGGGCTGGTGGAGATGGATGTGCCGACGCGCCAGTCCTTCACCATGGCGGTCGTGCGCCCCGACGAGCGGACCTTCGCGTCCGGCATCACCCACCTGGTCCGGCTGGGCGGCTGGGCCGTCGCGCCCGGCCTGGCCGGACTCCTGGCCGGAGCCGACGACCTCGGCGCACCCCTCATGGTCGGCGCCGCGCTCAAGATCCTCTACGACGTTCTCCTCTTCGTCGCGTTTCGCCGGGTCGTGCCGCCCGAGGAGAGAGCTGGCGGCGGCGCCGTGTCTTGATTCGGAGCGCCAGCCGAGCGCGGCGAGCTCGGTCCTGACCGCCGAGCTCACGCGCCGGAAAGGCGGCGCCCCTCGGCCGCGGCGAAACGTCGGCGCGGGGTGGCGCGGGCCCGCGCCTCACGCCAAGATGACGCGGTGCCGGACGCCGCCCTCTACTTCGCATTCCGCGGCCGCGATCTGCTGGTGCGCCACGACGGCGGCCGCTGCCTGGTGCCCGACGCCGACGCGTGGGGCTCGCTGGGGCTCGCGCCGGTGCGCGAGAACCAGCTCGGGTCGGACGCGATCGCGGTCGCGCTCGAGCTGGCCGACGACGCGCAGCCGCCGGATGGGATGGCGTTCGAGAACCTTCGCCGGCTGCACAGCCGCCTCGACGAGCTCGTGCTCGCCATGGCCCTGCGCGCCGTGCAGATCGTGGAGTGGGACCGCGGCAACCAGTTCTGCCCGCGCTGCGCCGGGCCGGTGGAGCGCCTGGAGGGCGAGTTCGCCAAGCGCTGCGCGCGCTGCGACACCAGCGCCTATCCGCGCCTGAGCCCGGCGGTGATCGTGCTGGTCCGCCGGGACGACCGCATCCTGCTCGGGCGCAACGCCCGCTTCCCGCTGCCGATGTACTCGACGCTGGCCGGCTTCGTCGAACCCGGGGAGACGCTCGAGGACGCGGTGCACCGCGAGATCCGCGAGGAGGCGGGCATCGAGGTCGACGACCTCCGGTACTTCGGCAGCCAGCCGTGGCCGTTCCCCGATTCTCTGATGATCGCGTTCACGGCGGCCTACGCGTCCGGCCAGCTGCGCCCCGACGCCACCGAGCTGGTGGACGCGCGCTGGTTCGGGCTCGACGAGCTTCCGATGGTGCCGCCGCGCATCAGCATCGCCCGCCGGCTGATCGACGCGTGGGTGCGCGAGCGGGGCGGCGACCCCGACGCGCTCCAGAGCGTGGCCTGAAGCGCGAGCCTGAAGCGCGACCATGGCGACCGCCGGGCGCACGAGCCAGGAGACGAGGGCCGACCTGGAGGTCGTGCGCGCGCGGCTGCGCAACCAGCGCATGCTCGGCCCCGCGCCGGCCACGCCGGCCGAGGTGGTGCGCTGGCTCGGCGCCGTCCAGGCGCAGGACTACCGCGGCGCGCTGTGGGGCGTGGCGTTGCGCACGCGCGATGCGGTCGAGGCCGACGTCGAGGCGGCGCTCGCCGACCGGTCGATCGCGCGCACGTGGCCGATGCGCGGCACGCTCCACTTCGCGCCGCCCGGGGACGTGCGCTGGATGCTGCGCCACCTGGCGACCAGGGTCATCCGGCGCTCGGCCGGCCGCTACCGCGAGCTGGGCCTCGACGACGCAGCGTTCGCCCGCAGCAGGCGGCTCTGCGAGCGCGCGCTGGCGGGCGGCGGCCAGCTCACGCGGCCGGAGATGTACGAGCGGCTCGCGCGCGACGGCGTGTCGCCGGAGGGACAGCGCGGCATCCACATCCTCGGGCGCCTCGCCATGGAGGGGCTGCTCTGCTTCGGGCCGCAGCGCGGCAAGCAGCCGACCTTCGTCCTGCTCGAGGAGTGGCTGCCGCCGGCGCCGGTGCCGGAGCGCGACGAGGCGCTGGCACAGCTGGCGCGCCGCTACTTCACCGGCCACGGTCCGGCCACGCTGGCCGACTTCGCCTGGTGGACCGGGCTGCCGCTGGGCGAGGCGCGCGCCGCGCTCGAGGCCGCGCGGCCGCATCTGGTCGAGTCGTCCGCCGGCGGCGCCGCGCACTTCGCCGGGTCGCGACCGGCGCGCGCGCGGACGCCGGCGACCGCGCACCTCCTGCCCGCCTACGACGAGTACACGGTGGCGTACCGCGAGCGAGGCGCGTTCCTCGACCGCGCGCACGCGGAGTCGGCCCGCAACGGCATCTTCTCCCCGGTCGTGGTCATCGACGGCCGGATCGGCGGCACCTGGCGCCGGCGCACGGGCAAGGCCGCCGTCACCATCACCGCCGAGGTGTTCGCGCCGCTGGCCCCGGCCGCGCGCCGCGCGCTGTCGGCTGCCGCCGCGCGCTACGGCCGCTTCCTCGGCGTCGGCGTGGACCTCGACGTGCGCCGCGCCGGCCGCTCCGGCCGGGCCGGCCGCAAGTGATAGGCGTGGCGCGGCCGGCGTGCGTGACCACAGCGTGGCGGCCGCGCGGGCCGGGCGGGCCGCGCCCGACGCGGCGGTCGCGCGTCATCGCCGCGCCACGTCCGCGCCACGTCCGCCCGGCCGCCGCCGCGCTACGCCGCCTCGGCGGCGCTGCCGCCGGCCAGCCAGCCGCGCAGCTTGCCCAGCGCGCGGGCCTCGATCTGCCGGATGCGCTCGCGCGACAGGCCGTACTCGTCGGCGATCTCCTGCAGCGTCCACTCGTGGTCGTTGCCGTCCAGGCCGAAGCGCCGGCTGACGATGTCGACCTCCTTCGCGCTGAGCCGGGCGAGGTGGTCCGGCAGCTCGCCGGCCCGCTCGACCCGGCTCAAGGTCTCGACCGGCGACATCGGATCCTCGTCCGGCATCTGGAGCACATCCATGCGCGTCCGATCCTCGTCCTCGCCGATCGGTTGATCGAGCGATATCTCCCGCGTGCTGGCCGCCCTCATGATCGTCTCCAGCTTGGAGGCGGTGGTGCCGGCGGCGGCGGCGAGCTCGTCGTCGCTCGGGTCGCGCCCGAGCTCGGTGCGCAGGCGCCGGCGGATGGCGTCCAGGCGCTGGCGCGCCTCCTGGATGTGGACCGGCAGCCGGACCAGGCGCGCCTTGTCGCCGAGCGCCCGCCCGATCGCGTGGCGGATCCACCAGGTCGCGTAGGTCGAGAAGCGGACCCCGCGCCGATGGTCGAAGCGCCCGACCGCCTTCATCAGGCCGATCGTGCCCTCCTGCACCAGGTCGGGCAGGGGCATGCTGGTCGCCCGGTACTTCGCCGCGATGAAGAAGACCAGCCCGATGTTGTGCTGGACCAGGTCGTTGCGCGCCTGCGCGGCGGCGCGGGCCACGAGCCCGACCCGCTCGGCGTGGCGCTCCAGCCGGCGCTGCTGGCGCGCGACCGGCAGGCCATCGGGCGCCGACGCCGGGTCGGCCGCGGCACGCCGCAGCACATCGACCAGCTCGTCCGCGACGGCGTGATCGAGGTCGAGCGGGTGAAGCGCGTCGCCGGCGGCGGCCGCGGCGCGGCCCAGCGCCGCCCGCGAGGAGGCGTTGCGCTGCCGTGCCGCCCGGTCTGCGGCGGCGCGAACCGCCTCCAGCGCCGGGCCGGCCCCGTCGATGCGGCCGGCGGCCACGCCGACCATGTACGGCGCGATGACCTCGTCGTCCAGCAGGGCGGCCCAGACGGCCGCGCTGCGCGCCTCGATGTCGGCGGCCAGCGCGCGCTCGCCCGCGGCATCGAGCACGGGGTGCTCGGCCATGGTCCGGGCGTAAAGCGGCATTCCAGTGGCCGAGCGGCGGCCGCTGCGCGCCCGGGCCGCGGATGGCGCCGCCTCGTCGCCGGCCTGGACGCCCGCCCCGGCGCCCGCGATGGAGAGATCGTGCGGATCGGCGAACAGGTCGGACCTGGACAGGTCCAGAGCCGACGGCGCCAGTCCGATGGGGGAACGGGTCTCGAATTTCCTCTTCATGGTCGGGTGGCTCGCCCGCGCCGACACACGCGCGCGGCAAAGCGCAACCCTGTGCGCACGAAAACCCAGGCGCGCAAGGGGCGCCGCGGGCGAGGCCGCACTCGGACGGCGGCCGGCCGCGGCGGCGCTCAGACCCCGGGCGCCCGGCTCGCGCTCGGCGCCGCGCTGGCCCGCTCGCGCCGGCTGATCCGCATCGGCATGCCCCCCTTCGGCCTTAGGGTGATCAGCGGTTCCAGCTCCGCGCGCTCGCGGCCGGGCACCAGGTCGAACCGGAGCTCCTGGACCAGCCGGGCGAGGGCGATGTGCCCCTCCATGAGGGCGAAGTGATTGCCGATGCACACGCGCGGTCCGCCCCCGAACGGGAGGTAGACGTGGCGATCCAGCGCCTTCTCGGCCGCCGCCGTGAACCGCTCGGGTCGGAAGCGCAGCGGATCCGGGAAGTGCTCCGCCCGCCGGTGCATGCCGACGATGTTGACGATGACAGCCTCGCCCTTGCGCACCTGATGGCCGCCCAGCGCCACGTCGCGCGTCGCCCGCCGCACCACCATGTAGGCCGGCGGATAGAGGCGCATGGCCTCCTTGAAGACCTGGAGCGTGCAGGGCAGCTCGGCCAGCGCCGCCAGATCCGGCGAGCGGCCGCCCAGGACGCGGTCGACCTCGTCCTCCAGCCGCGCGCGCACGTCCGGGTTGTGAGCGAGGAGGTAGAGCGACCAGACGAGCGCGTTGGCCGTCGTCTCGTGCGCCGCCAGCATGATCGTCATCGCCTCGTCGCGCACCTGCTTGTCGGTCATCACGCCGCCGTCGTCCTGGTCGCGGGCCAGGAGCAGCATCGACAGCAGATCGCCGGCGTCGCCGCCGGCCGCTCGCCGCTGCCGGATCAGGCGATAGATGACCTCGTCGAGGCGCTCGATGTCGCGCCGCACCCGCAGATTTGCCGGCGACGGCACGCTCGGCGGCAGTGGCACCACCCGGCTGATCTGCGCGCTGACGTGCTCCATCGCTGCCGTGAGCGCGCCGTACACGTCGCCCGCGTCGCCGCTCAGGTCGCTGTGGAACAGGGTCCGGCCCGCCACCTCGAGGGTGAGCTGCATCATCTCGCGCGACAGGTCGGCGCTGCCGGCGGCGGCCAGCCGCTCGACCGAGCGGTCGGCGCAGGCCGCGATGGTGTCGGCGTACTCGGCGATGCGCCGGGGCATGAACGCGGGCGCCATCATGCGGCGCTGCCGCCGGTGGAGGTCGCGCTCGCTGGTCAGCAGGCCCTCGCCCAGGAGCGGCCGGGCGAACACGCTCAGGCCGACGCCCTTGACGAAGGCGTCGTCGCGCTCGACCAGGGCCTCGCGCGCCAGGTCCGGCGCGCTGATGATGACCCCGCTCATGAGGAAGCCGAACCGCACCCGCGCGATGTCGCCGTATTCCCGGGCGACGCGGAGGAGGAAGCCGATCCGGTCGCGGCGGAACTCGAGCAGGCTGCCGAGGAGGAGGTGGCCGGCGACGCGCGGGACGGCGCGCGGGTGCGCGTCCGCTGCGCTGCTTTGGGCTGTGCTCTCGTGCTGCATGGTGGATGACATTATGTGAGCTAAAGCTTACATTTGAAACTCGCATTCCCGGAGGCGCCCCCATGCCGGCCAGACTCGACACCCGCCCGCGCAAGCGAGCTGTCCAGGCCCGATCCCAGGCCACGGTCGACGCCATCCTCGAGGCGACCGCTCACATTCTGGTGACCGAGGGATACGACCGGGCCAGCACCAACAAGGTGGCCGCGCGGGCCGGCGTCAGCATCGGATCGCTCTACCAGTACTTCCCCGGCAAGGAGGCGCTCGTCGCGGCCCTGCTCGATCGGCACGTGGACCGGATGGGCGACGTGCTGCGCGCCGCCTTCCCGCGCCTGGCCGGCGCACCGGTCGAGCGAGCCGCGGTGGAGGTCGTCCGTCTCATGGTCGCGGCCCACTCGGTCGACCCCGCGCTGCACAAGGTGTTCGTCGAGCAGGTGCCGCGCATCGGCAAGCTCGAGCGCGTGCAGGACGTCGAGCGCGAGATGACGGGCCTGGTCCGCGCCTACCTGGAGACCCGGCGCGACCGGCTGGTCGTGCGGGACCTCGACCTGGCCGCCTACATCGTCGTCGGCATCGTCGAGTCGCTCACCCACGCCGCCGTCCTGTCGCGCCCGGACCTGCTCGGCGAGCCGTTCGTCGAGGAGGTGAGCGCGGTCGTGGTCCGCTACCTCACCGGCGGCGGGCGCGAGCGCCGGCGCCCCCGATAGCATCGGTTGGGCCTTCGGCCCCCTCAGCCGCCCGACTCCGTAATCGCGCGGCGACCACGTCGCCTGGCCCAGAACGTACCGTCGGTTGGGCCTCGGCCCGCACTCCGCTAGCCGATCGGGATGCGCACGTAGAACGTCGTGCCGCGTCCGGGCTCGCTGTCGAAGGTGAGCGTGCCGCCGTGCTTCTCGACGATGACGTTGCGGGCGATGGCCAGGCCCTGGCCGGTCCCCTTGCCGACGCCCTTGGTGGTGAAGAAGGGCTCGAAGACGCGCTGGCGCAGCTCCTCGGGGATCCCGCGGCCGGTGTCTCCGACGGAGATCTCGACCACGTCGCCGTCGCGGCGCGTGCGCACCGCGATGCGCCCCCGGTCCTCGGTCCCGCTCACCGCATCGGCGATCGCGTGCGCCGCGTTGACCACGATGTTGAGCACGACCTGGTTGATCTCGCCCGCGTGGCAGCGCACCAGCGGGATGTCGCCGTACTCGGTCTCCAGCTCGGCGACGTACTTGTACTCGTTGCGGGCGATGATGAGCGTGCTCTGGACCGCCTGGTTGAGGTCGACCGGCGACTTCTCCTTCTGCTCCGGGTGGGCGAAGTCCTTCATGGCCCGCACGATGGTGGTGACCCGCTGCAGCCCGTCGAGGGCGCGATCGAGCGCCCCGGGCGCCTGCTCGACGATGTAGTCGATGTCGTTCTCGTCCTCGGCGGCCAGCGCCTCGCGCGCGGCCGGCGCCGGGTCGCGGCTGTCCGCCACGGCGCGGCCGAGATCCTGGTATCGGCGCAGCACCTCGATGAGATCGGTCATCGCGCCGCGCACGAAGTGGACGCTGTCCGACACGAACTGGACCGGCGTGTTGATCTCGTGCGCGACGCCGGCGGCCAGCCGGCCCACCGACTCCAGCTTCTGCGCCTGGCCGAGCTCGCTCTCCAGGCGCCAGCGCTCGGTCACGTCCAGGATCAGGCCGCGCACGTAGCGCTCGCCGCGCACGTCGCCGCAGGCCACCACCCAGCGCAGCTGCAGCGAGCGCCCGTCCGCGGCGCGGGCGGCGCACTCCAGCTCGAGCTCCTGCCCGACGGTGATCGCCGCCAGCCGCTCGCGAGCCGCGTCCGACTGGCCGCGCGGGAGGATCTCGTCGAGCAGGCCCGGCTCGCGCCAGCGCCGGCTCGCGAACCCGAGGCGCTTCTCCCCCTGCGGCCCGACGTAGATGAAGCAGTCGCGATCCGGCGCGTAGGTGAACGGCACCGCGTTGGTGCTCTCCGCGATGAGGCGATACTGCTCGCGGCTCTCCTCCAGCTCGCGCGTGCGCTCGGCGACCAGCTCCTGCAGGCGGTCGCGGTAGGTCGCCAGCTCGCGCTCCGCCTTCTCGCGCTCGGCGATCTCCGATCGCAGGCCCGCGTTGACCTGGGCCAGCGCCTCGGCCTGCTCCTTCTGGCGCGCGAACAGCGCCGCGTTCTCGATCGACACGGCCAGCTGTGAGACCAGGATGTTGAGCGCCTCCAGGTGGGCCCGCGTGAACGCCCCGCACACCAGGTTGTTCTCGAGGTAGAGCGCGCCGATGGGCTTGCCCTTGTGGCGCATCGGCGTGCACAGGACCGACCGGGGCTGGCCGACCGCGACGCGCTCGTCGCTCGCGAACTTCGGGTCGCGCGACGCGTCGTCGAGCACCAGGCTGTCGCCGGTTCGCATGGCGTAGCGCACGATCGCCTGGGGCGGCCAGGCCGCGTGCGAGAGCGAGAGCCCCTCCATCACCGACGTGCGCGATGTGTCGGGCTGCCGCTGGGCCTGGATCAGGAGCTCCGAGCCGCCGCCGAGCAGCAGCGCGCCGCCCTGCGCGCCCGCGTTCTGCAGCATGATGTCGAGCATCGAGCCGAGCAGCCGCTCGAGGACGATCTCGGCCGACACCGCCTGCGACGCCCGCACCACCGACGCGAGGTCGAGCGCGTGGGCGGCGGTGGCCAGGACCGCGGTTTCGCGGGAGCTGCCCAGCTTGGTGCGCTCGAGCTGATCGACCTTGCGCGTGGCGCCCCAGTGGGAGTAGAGGTCGCGCGCGCGGCGCAGGTAGGACATCGCGATCAGCCGGCGCTTGCGCTCGAGCCAGAACGCACCGGCCAGCTCGTTGGCGAGCGCCTCCAGCCGGAGCGAGCGATCCTGCGCCGCCGCCGTGATCGCCTCGTCGTACAGGTCGACCGGGTTTCCGCCGGTGGAGCCGGTGCGCGCGCGCTCCGCCTCGACCAGGAGGTAAGGCGCGCGGAAGTTCTCGGGGCAGAGCTCCGACCACCGCTTCATGCGCGCCTGGTTGCGCTCGAGCACCGCGGTCAGCTCGGCCCGCTCCGCCGGCGCATCCTCCCACAGCGCGGCGGCGGCGAGCGACTGGTAGAGGTGGTGTTGCGGTCCGCCCAGCGACGACGGCACGGCGGCGAGGAGCGGCTCGGCGGCGCGCGCGATCTCGAAGGCCTCGCGCTGGCGGCCGGCGGCCAGGCGGTGCTCGATCTGCACGAGGCGCATCCAGAACTCGTGGGCCAGGTTCCCGGTCGACCGCGCCGCCTGCAGCACGGCCTCCTCCGAGAACCCGTCGCCGTCGAGGACGGCGTCGTCGGCCAGCTCGCCCCGGTAGCTGCGGATGAGCTGCAGCTGGCTGCTCAGCATCCGGGCGGTGATGACCTCGCCGACCTCGATGGCGAGCTTGCGGTTCCGCTCGGCGGCCGCGGCCAGCTCGGCCAGGGGCAGCCCGCGGAACAGCGCGTGCATGCCCGCGAACACCGCGCAGTAGGCGCCGTGGACGTAGTCGCCGATGTCGAGCCCGAGCTGCACGCCGTCGCGCATGTGCCGGATGCTCTCCTCGAGCGGCTGGCCCCACGGCGACGAGAACGCGCCGAACACCAGCCGCACGCGCGCCGGCTGCGCCACGCTGCCCAGCCGCCGGCACAGATCGAGGCCGAGCGCGCCGAAGCGATAGCCGTCCCGCTCGCGGCCCATGGCGTGGAGCACGATCGCGAACGAGCTGTACGCGGGCGGCGCCAGCGGCGAGTTGCCGTGCTCGAGCGACAGCGCGACCGACCGGGCGCAGATGAGCGCCATGAGCGGCGGCTCCACCATGTAGGCCGGCGGCACGCAGCTCATGAGAAACGCCATGAGCGCCAGCTGATCCGGATCCCGCATCTCCGGGAGATCGGCGAAGCGCTCGATCGGCTCCCGCTCGATGCGGTGCAGGATGGCGGCCAGCTCCTCGCCCAGCCTGCGGCCCACCTCCGCCGGATCCGCCGGCAGCTCGTAGCCGAGCAGCGCGGACGCGCGCCGACCGCAGGCCAGCGCGCCGCGCACGTCCCCCATGTGGAGGTGGATGGTCACCCTGAGCGCCTCGATCTCGCCGCGCTCGCAGCGGGCGCGCACGTGCGGGACGGCGAGATCCAGCGCCTCCAGCGCCCCGGTGAAGTCTGTGGCCAGGTACAGGCTCTCGGCCAGGCCGAGCAGCGCGCGGCAGCAGGCCCGGTCGTCGCCGGCGGAGCCGCTCAGCTCGGCCGCGGCGCGGAAGCTGGCGGCGGCGATCGCGTAGGCCGCCGTGCCCCGCGCCCGCGCCCCTGCCACGAGATTCAGCCCGGCCAGGCGGGCGCGCTCGCCGGCATCCGCGATGAGCGAGACGGCCCGGTTGAGGTGGCGGCAGATGTCGAAGATGCGGTCCTCGACATCGTCGGCCGCACGCGCCAGCAGCGCGCGGCCGATCGCCAGGTGGAGCGGCGCGTGCTCCTCCGGCGCTGCGGCGGCGTGGGCGGCCTGCTGGATGCGATCGTGCTGGAAGGCGTAGGCGCCGTCGGAGACGGGCGCGATGAAGTCGTCGCGCAGGGCAGGGACCAGCGCCTCGTGCACGGCGGCGAGCGGGAGATCGCCGACCGCGGCGAGGACCGCCGCGTCGAAGGTCCCGCCGGCCACCGCCGCCGCGGTGAGCAGCCGCCGGGTCTCGCGCGGCAGGTGGCCGAACCGGCGCGCCAGGAGGCCGGCGACGTTCTCGGTGACGGGCACCCGCTCGATGGAGGCGAGGTCGAACGCGAACGAGTTCGCGGCGGCGTCGAACCGGATGTGTCCCTCGACGTGCACCGCCTCGAGGAACTGCCTGATGAAGAGCGGGTTGCCCTCGGTCTTGCGGCCCACCACGCGGGCCAGATCGGCGACCTCCTCGCGCGGGCGGCGGAGGCTGTCGGCCAGCAGCTGGGCCACGTGATCGCTCTCGAGCGGGGCCAGCCCGATCGACGACATGCGGCGGCCGCGCCGCGCCTCCTCCGCCGGGGCCGGCGCGAGCGGCGGCAGCTCGCCGTCGCGCAGCGCCTCGATGAGGAGGAGCGACTCGGTCTGATCCGAGGTCGCCACGTGGTCGAGCAGGGCCGCGCTGGCCGCGTCGGCCCACTGCACGTCGTCGACGAAGAGGACCAGAGGATGCGCCCGGCGCGTGAACACCTGGATGAACCGCTGCAGCGTGAGGTGGAACCGGTTCTGGGTCGCCGCCGGGTCGAGCGGCGGCAGCGGCGGCTGCGGGCCGATGACCAGCTCCATCGCCGGGATCGCCTCGACGACGATCCGCGCGTTGGGCTGGGTGGCGCGCAGGATCTGCTCGCGCCAGCGCGCGAGCTGCGCCTCGTCCTCGGACAGGAGCTGCCAGGCCAGGTCCTCGAACGCGCCCACCAGCGCGCTGTAGGGGACCTCGCGGCGGACCTGGTCGAACTTGCCGGCCGCGAAGCAGGCGGGTCCCCCCGACAGCGAGGCTCGCAGCTCGCGCACGAGCGACGTCTTGCCCGCGCCGGACGGCCCATGCACGCGGACCTTCTCGACCCCGCCGTGCGCGATGCGGTCGAAGCAGTCGAGCAGGGCGCGGCTCGGCTCCTCGCGCCCGTACAGCACCGCGCACACCTCGAAGCGGTCGGATCGGTCGACCTCGCCGAGCGGGAAGCGCTCGACGCGGCCGGTCTGGCTCAGCTGGCGCGCGCTGGCCTCGAGGTCGGCCTTGAGGCCGGCGGCGGTCTGATAGCGGCTCTCCGGGGCCTTGGCCAGGAGCCGCATCACGATGTCGGAGATGACCGGCGGCACCTCCGGCTCGACGTCCTCGGGCGGGGTCGGCTGCACCGCCACGTGGAAGTGGACGATCGACAGCGGATCCGAGCTGCTGTGCGGCAGCCGACCGGTGAAGAGCTCGTACAGCGTCATCCCGAGCGAGTAGAGGTCGGAGCGATGATCGGCGGTCCGGTTGATCCGGCCGGTCTGCTCCGGCGCCATGTAGAGCAGGGTCCCCTCGATCGCGTGCGGCGCGGCGAACCGCTGCAGGCCGGCGCGCGTGTGGCTCGACAGGTCGAAGTCGATGAGCTTGAGCACCCGGTCGGCGCGGTTGTAGACGATGTTGTTCGGGTTGACGTCCCGGTGGAACACGCCGGCGTCGTGCACGGTCTGGAGCGCGCCGGCCGCCTGGATGGCGATGTCGAGCGCCTCGGGCAGCCGCAGGCGATGCTCGGCCATGAACCGGCTGAGCGACTGGCCGCCGAAGTCCTCCATCACGAGCGCGACGGTGTCGCCCTGCCGCGCGATCTCGTAGGCGCCGACGACCGCGTCCGACTCGATCGACCGCAGCACGTCGAGCTCGTGCTGCAGGCGGGCCAGCGCCTGCTCCGGCGCGACCTCGGGGGTGCTCGCCTTCACCACCACGGGGCTGTCGTCCGCCACTCGACGCGCGCGATGGACGGTGGAGTGACGGCTCGTATGCAAGTGGTCGAGTAGCTTGTAACCACTCAGTTCGATGGACAACACGACCTCCGCAGCTCGCGTCTTCCTGCGTGGAGGAGATCGGCCTCGGGCGGAGTTTCTTGAGCGCGAGTGTGGGTCGAGCGCCGCCTATGATGGGGCGGATGCACGCGTCGCCAGGTTCGCGGATGTTCACGGCTCCGGCCCTCCTCTACCTGGCGGCGGTGGTGGCGGGCACCGCGGCGATCCTCACCCTCTCCGGGCGCCACCTCTGGTGCCCGATCGGCGACCTCGTGCCATGGTCGTGGAACACCGAGAGCGGGCACAACTCGCAGCACCTGCTCGATCCCTACTCGTTCACTCACGTCGAGCACGGCATCGTCTTCTTCGCCGCGCTGTCCCTGCTCGCGCGCCGGACCTCGCTGCGCGCTCGCCTCCTGGCCGCGGTCACCATCGCCGGCGCATGGGAGGTTGTCGAGAACTCGAGCTTCATCATCGAGCGCTACCGCGCCCAGACGATCGACGCCGGCTACTACGGCGACAGCATCCTCAACTCGCTGGCCGACATGGGCTGGTGCGCTCTCGGCTTCATCGTGACCTCGCGCGTGCCCTGGTGGGCGAGCGTCGGCATCATGATCGCGTTCGAGATCGGCCTGGCGATCACCATCCGCGACGGCCTGCTCCTCAACGTCGTCATGCTGATCTACCCGTTCGACTCCGTCCTCGCGTGGCAGAGCGGGCGTTGACGCGACGGCCGGGGTGGTCGACCGGGACGGATCCGGGCGTCACCCTCGTTGTGTGGGTTACGGATGCTTCACCCCGTTCGAGGTGGGTCGGGATCGCCAGCCAAGGTTTCAGCCTCATCGAGCGAGGCGAACAGTCGGGGACGGATATCGGGACTAGCTGTTTCTGACTGCACTCCAAATGCTCACCCAATCATGGCCCATTGACGAAGGGAGAACTCGAATCATAGATTCCGATTCATGGCACTTCGAAATATGGTCAGCGCAGATACCCTCGGTGGTGGCGTAGTAGGGCTCGGGATCGCGATCGCCCTCGCTTCGTGCAACGCGATGGGCAGCGACGAAGCGGAGCACGACGCCGTGCCGCCGGGGCAGGTGATCGCCGGCGACGATGGTCTCTGGACCCGCGTCTCCAAACCGCCGTACCACGCCTCCGAGGAGCCGCTCTCGCGCCGCGTCGTCGAGTTCGAGCCCGACTCCGTCGGCGACATCACGCTGGTCGCCGGGCTGCGCTGGCGCGAGCGCTCCGCCGGCGCGGTGAACCCGCAGCTCCGCGTCGGCCTGATCAGCGCCGCCGGCGAGTCGACGCTGCTCCAGGTCTTCGAGGCCGGAGGCGGTCTGCGCGCGCGCGCCGACCTCGAGATGACCGACGCGCTCCAGGTCGGCGCCTGGTACCGCCTGATGGTCACCATCTCCGACTCGCCGGGTCGCCCGATGCAGGTCCGCATCGCCGACCAGCGCGGCGTCGAGGTCTGGCGCAGCTGCGCCGGCGCGTCGGGCAGCTGCCCGTCGATGGCGATCGATCCCGACCTGCTCGACACGCTTCGCGTGAGCGTCACGGTCGACGATGTGCAGGGTGGGGCAGGGTACGTCGAGCTGAGGGACATCTCGCTCGTGCGCCATCCGTGAGCCGGGGCCGCTGGCCGCTCTGGCTGCTCGCCCTCGCGCTGCTCTCGCGGCTCGTCTTCTTCGTCGAGCTGCGCGCCGCCCCGACCTACGAACATCCCGAGGGCGGCGACTCGATCCTCTACGACAAGATCGCCGCCGGCGCGCCCGAGCCGGCCCGCGCCTACTTCCACTCTCCGCTCTACCAGTGGTACCTGGGCGGGATGTACGGCGCGTTCGGGCGCGACCTGACGCTCGTGCGCGCGGTGCAGCACCTGGCCGGGTGCCTGATGGTGCTGCTGGTGTGGGCCACGACCCGCGAGCTGTTCGGCAGCCGCGCCATCGCGGCGGTCGCCGGTGCCGCGATGGCCGTGTGCGGGCCCCTCGTCTTCTTCGAGGGCCAGCTCCTGGTCGACGCCCTCATGCCGCTCCTGGTCGCGGCGGTCCCGGCCGCGCTGCTGCTCCACGCGCGCCGGCCGCGAGCCGCGACCGCCGCCGCGGTCGGCCTCACCATCGCCATCGCGGCGCTCGCCCGCGGCGTGGCCCTCATCTGGGCGCCGGTGGTGGCGGTGTGGATCTGGCGCGGCGGCGGCCCCGGGCTGCGGCGGACCGGCCATGCGCTGGCGTTCGCGGGCGCCATGGCGCTCTCCATCGCGCCGGTCACGCTGCGCAACTACCTGGTCGAGGGAGACCTCGTGGCCATCACTGCCAATGGAGGGCTCAATCTGTACATTGGCAATCACTCGCAGGCGACTGGCTCATACGTTCTCCCGGCCGGCCTGTGGTTCGAGCCCGGCGACCCCACCGACGATTACGCCGGCTTCACCGCCGCGGCGCGCGAGCTCGGCCATCGCCCGTCCTCGGGCGAGCTGTCCTCGTGGTGGAGCCACAAGGCCCTCGACTACGTGGCCGATCACCCGGCTCGAACCGCAGCTCTGGCGGGGACGAAGCTGAAGCTCCTGATCAACGACTTCGAATATCCACAGCTCTACAACTACGACGGCTATCGCGCGATCTGTCCGATCCTCGGCCTCCTGCCGACGGCGGGGTGGATCGTCGCGCCGGCGCTGGTCGGGCTGGGCCTGGCCCTGGGCCGCCGCCGCCGCACGCACGAGCGCCTGCTCGCCGTCATCGCGGTGCTGTTCGCCGCCTCCTTCATCCCCTTCTTCGTCGTCGATCGCTTCCGCTGCGCCTGGCTGCCGCTGCTGGCGCCGTTCGCGGCGGCGGCGATGGTGGAGCTGGTCGTCGCCTGCCGCGCGCGGCGCTGGGCCCCCGCCGCCGCGCTGACCGTGGCCATGGCGGCGAGCGCCGCCGCGGTCTTCGCGCCCATCGACGGGCCCACGCCCGCGGCCCAGTACTTCGCCTTCGGCGAGGCCGAGGTCGCGGCCGGCGACCTGCGCGCCGCGATCGACTGGTACGAGAAGGCGGCGGACGCCGACCCGCGCCAGCCGCGCGTCCTGGCCAACCTCGGCGTGACCCTGGCGCGCGTCGGCCGCTTCGCCGACGCCGAGTCCGCGCTGCGCCGGGCCGCCGACCTGTGGCCCGGCTCCGATCGCGTGCAAAACGATCTGGGGCGGGTCTACGTCCAGCTCGGCCGCCCCGCCGACGCAGAGCGCGCGTTCCGCGCCGCCATCCAGCTCAACCCCGGCCTCGGGGAGGCCTACGCCAACCTGGGCGATCTCTTCCTCCGGCGAGGCGAGCCGACCCGGGCCGCCGACGCGTTCCGCTCCGCCCTGCTGCTCATGCCGCGGGGCTCTCCGGGCCAGGCGGCCATCGCCGCGCGCCTGAGCAGCCTGACCGGCGGCTGAGCCGCGGCCGCAACCGGTGCGTCGCCGGTCCGATACATGTGCATGCCGATCGATGGATGTGCCATCGTGCCCGCGGCGCCGAGCGAGGCCGCGCCATGAGTCTGAAGAGCCGCATCCGCCGCACCAGCCGCAAGGACCCCATCCCGTCCGCGCGAGTGGGCAATCCCACGCTCCGCGACCGGGCGCGGCTGGCCGCCTCGTGGGCGTGGCGGCACCGGCGCACGCTCGTCGCCGCGGCGCTCATCCTCGTGATCGTCGACTGCAGGCTCACCCATGTCTTCATCCCGAAGACCGACCACGCCTTCGAGTGGGCGATGCGCGACGACGAGCCGAGCTCGTGGCGCGACTACGCCGGCCGCGGCGGCGACCGCGACAAGGCCCGCGCCGAGCTGCGGCGCCACCACGACGCCGCCCGCGCCGCCCTGCGCGCGCGCGGCGCCGCGCACCCCGACGGACTCGATCCCCTGCTGGCGAGGCTGCTCGAGACCGTCGACGACCGCATCGAGCTGCGCGCCGCCACGCTCGTGGTCGACGCCGGGTCCTTCGCCGGCGCCGGCGCGGTCCCGGGCGCACAGATGATCGACGTCGCGTCCCGGCTGCCCACCGCCGGCACCCGCTGCGACATGGGCTTCTCCGCCGCCTTCGCGGCCGCGACCGGCAACAAGGCGATCGTGGTCCGCGATCGCGGGATGCTGGAGATCGACGCGGCCGGCGGCGCCCCGGCTCCGGCGGCGGCGCTGGATCTGACGTGGAGCGCGCGGGCCAGCGGCGCCGTCTACGCGGGCGGCGACGAGCGCGCGTTCCCCGGCTTCACCGTGACCGCGACCGTCACGCTGAGAGCGGGCCAGCGGGCCCTCGCCACGACGGCCGCCACCGTCGACCCCGGCGAGCGCTTCGAGTACTCGACCGATCAGCTCAGCGCGGCCTTCGGCGCCAACGAGAGCGACGTGGTGGTCGGAATGGTGCAGGCCGTCTGCCGGCGCCTCGGCGAGCAGCTCATCGCCACGATGACCGGCGTCGAGCCGGCCGTCGCCGCAGCCAGGGAGGAGCCGACCTCGCCGGAGAGCCGCTGCATCGCCGGCGGCCTGACGAACCGCGGCGCCTGCAGCGCCGCCGCCGACGCCGCGCTCGCGGCCGGGGGCGAGGACGCGCAGCGGAGGGCCCGGTTCCTGCTCGAGCGAGGCTGCGATCGAAACGATCCGGACGCGTGCCTGCGCGCGGCGGACGTGGCCGCCGGCCGCGAGGCGATCCTCTTCCGCCTGCGCGGCTGCGACCTGGGCGGCGGCGCGGCGGCGACGTGCGAGGCCACCCGTGAGGCGGCACGCGCGGCGCTGACCCTCGACCGGCGCGAGCACATCTTCGCCGTGCACTGGGGCGTGTGGTTCGAGCGCACGCCGACCTCGATCACCTGGATCGCGTCGCCCCTCGCGCACCCGCCGATCGATGCGCGCCTGCAGGCCGCCATCGACGCGGGTCGCGCCCGCGTCTACGACCCGCGCAGCCTACCTCCCGGCATCATCGCCCCGAGCGGCACGAAGGCGGTCTACGCCGTGCACGGCCCGGAACAGCCGGCGCTCCGCGATACCCGGCGCTGCGCCGAGTGCGGCCCCGACGATCACATCGACCGCTTCGGCCTGCGCGGCGGCTGCACGTGTCTGCCGCCGCCGCCGCCCGCGCCGCCGCCTCCGCCGCAGACGCACTGAGCCCGCCGGCGCCTGGCTCACGGTGGAATCGCGCGACCCGCGAGCTCCCATCCCGGGACGCTCGAGAAGAGAGCCACCTTCCGCCGACGGCGATCGCGGTATGCTCGGGCATGGCGCAGGCTGCGCAATCCTCGCGGATGTCGTTCGCCGAGTACGTCGACTTCGAGAGGACGGCGGCCGCCAGGCACGAGTTTCTGGACGGAAACGTCTGGGCCATGGCAGGCGGGACGCTCGAGCACGCCCAGCTCGCCGCGAACATCATCGGGGAGCTGCGAGGGCGCCTCGAGCGCGGGCCCTGCAAGATTCTTCTCCGCCGACGCGCGCATTCGAGTGGCCGCAACCGGTCTGGCGACCTACCCGGACGTGACGGTCATCTGCGGGCCGATCGATCGCGACCCCGAGGACGCGAACGCGGCCACCAACCCGACGGTGATCGTCGAGGTGCTGTCCGATTCGAGCGAGGCGTACGACCGCGGTGACAAGTTCGCCCACTATCGCCAGATCGCCTCGCATCGCACGTACGTCCTGGTCTCGCAGCACGAGCCTCGAATCGAGATCTATCGGCGAAACCCCGACGACACGTGGACGCTCGAGGATGCGCGGCCGGGTGTCGAGGCCAGGATTCCGGGTCTGTGCTCCATCCCGGTCTCGGCCGTCTACGCTGACGTGGAGCTCCCGCCAGCCCGGCCCGCCGGCAGCGACAAGGACGGGTAGCGCCTGACCGCCCGCTCGAGAGGCGTGGCGCGCGAGCTCCTTGCGCGCGCCGTGCTCCACCGACCCGGCTCTGGTTGACCCCTGCGAACTGAAGCTCGCCGCGCGCAACAACCGGCTCCCTGGGCCGACATGAGTGGTCGATGCGCGCGCCACGGGTTCCTCTGGAACACCCCGTCACGTCGGCCGGGCCGCAACAGACGGGCCATCGGAAGTCGAGGCGCCGATGAGCGACGACCGCCGCTTTCGCGGCGACTTCGACCGGCCTGCGCGGCTACCCGATTGGTCGGATCTGGCCCGGGAGTTCGGAGTGCCGGTGGAGATCGCACGCGAGCTCCATCAGGAGGCGATCCGCCTGGCCGGATCGGGCGAACAGGGCCACCGCCCGGTCGAGGACATCTTCGTCGAACGACTCGGCGACGCCCGGCAGGCCGCCAACCGCCCCTCGCCCGGCAAGGTCACGCGCACGATGCGGCTCGCCGGCCGCGACCGGCAGCGACGCCGACTGGCCAGCGGTCCGCCGGCGCCAGGCAAGGGATCGTTGGCCTCGTATCTGTCGCGCGCTGACCCCGCCGTGCCGCGGCGACCCGACCGATCGAGCGCCGATGACGAGGTGGCGCGCCTGCTCCCGGTGAGGCCCGACGAAGCCGGCGCCGACGCCGCCATGCGTCTCTTCGAGGCTTGCCTCGCGATCGGCACCGAGAGGAAGGGTCTCGAGGCGGAGATGGACCTCCGTCCCGCTCGCGACCCGCACCGGCCGTCGGGCAGGCCCTTGCCGGCCGACCTCCAGCGCGATCTCGAGGACGCGGCCGGGCTTGCCTTTGACGACGTCCGGATCCGCGAAGATGGGGCCGCGACCGCGGCTCTCGATGCGCGGGCCTTCGCGGTCGGCAACGAGGTCGTGTTCGGGAGCGGCGAGTTCGACCCGGGCAGCTCGGAGGGGCGCGCGCTCATCGCCCACGAGGTGATGCACACGGTGCAGCAGCGTGGCCGGACTGGCAGGGGCCGGCCCACGGTCACCTCGCCCCGAGATGCCGTCGAGACGCAGGCGGACGCATTCGCGGCCGCGTTCGAAGCGGGCGACCGAGCCGCGGCGCGCTCCCTGGCTGCCAGTCCGGTGAGGAGCGCGCCGGATGCAGTGGCGCGGGACAAGAAGGACAAACCTCGCGTCGAGCAGCCCGTCCTCTTCCTGCGCAGCTACGGCGAGCCGGAGAATCGCGCCCGCTACGCGCGAGTCGGCCTGAGCGCGCAGGTCCGCGACGTGGCGGAGGTCATCCGCGCCGTGCTGGTGGCCTACGGCATCCCGACAGAGAGGGCCGCCGAGTTCGACACCCTCCAGGTCGAGGTGGCTCCGGCCGATTCTCCGGGCATCACCCGAGCTCACCTGCGGAGCTCGGGGGGCGTGGTCGTCGTCGGCGTCAGTCCCAAGCTCGACGACTATCTCCGCGACGTGGCGGCCAGGTCGCGGCCGGAGACGAAGGGGCCGTCTGGCGGTCATGAACCTCCGGCGACGCCGCCGGGGCCGCAGGAGGCTGCGCCGCCGCCACCCGAGGGTGGCAAGAAGAGGCCGGCCGGCGCGGCCGAGCACGGAGGCCTGCCGATACCTCCGCGCCTGCGCGGTCTGTTCACGGATCCACCGGCGGCGCTGACCCCCGGCGACCAGGCCACGTGGAAGACGATCACCGCGGAGCTGCTGGCGATGAGCGATGAGGACCTGACCATGTTCAGGCTCGTCGCCACCAGTCTGACCGACAGCCTGGCC
>DATFRY010000082.1:0-15989 GCA_035262925.1 Kofleriaceae bacterium
CGCGGCAGCTGGTGGTCGCCGGGCAGTCGGACGCGGCGCTGCACTCCCTGGTGCACACCTCCTGGTGGCTGTAGTCGGGCAGGAGGTCGCCGAAGCCGATGCACTGGCCCTGGCAGTCGCCGCTCGCCTTGCAGAGCGCGCCGATCGGCACGCGCTCCAGAAAGAACACCGCGTAGATCGCGTAGCCGGCGGCGAGCACGCCGGCGATCGCGGCGTAGATCACCCACTTCCTGGTCCTGGCCATGTCCGTCTCCTCGTGGCGCGGCGACACTGCCGCCCACCGGTGACGTTGCCGACCCCGGGCGAAAGGTTGCAGCCGGCAGGCCGGCGTCAGGCCGGCGTCAGGCCAGCGCCTTGCGGCGCCGCTCCACGTGGGCGCGCAGCTCGGCCAGCTCCGCGCCGAGCGCGCCGCCGCCGTCGTCGGCCCCCACTCCGGCCGCGTCGGCGGCCGACAGGAAGCGGGCCATCGCCTCGATGTCGAGCCGCTGCTGCTCGCGCAGCGACTCGTGCATGTCGCGGAACTTGTCGTAGAAGTCGCGCAGCATGTCCTTCTTGCGCAGCGAGTAGACCGGTCCCAGCCGCCCGACCGCCATCTCGTCGAAGTAGCGCGACACCTTGTAGAGCGGCCCGGCCACCTTGTGGGTCATGACCACGAGGTAGAGGAAGAGCACCCCCATGAGGCCGAGCCCGGCCGCCGCCATGCGCAGGACGAGTTCGCGATCATCGGTCGACGTGCGCCCGACCATGTTGTCGTGCATCTCGGCGTCGTCGAACACCGAGTCGAGCGCGGTCACCACGTGGCTCGACGCCTCCATCTCCTGCTGCCAGATGAGGTAGCCCAGCCCCCCGCTGATGACGGCCGACACCGCCGTGACCAGCGCGACGTAGCGGAGCTGCAGCGACTTGTCGAGCAGGTAGTTGCTCAGCTTGCGGCGGTAGGGCCGGCGCGCTCTGGGTTCAGGCAAGCGACTTCTCCTTCTCGTCCAGCATGGTGCGCATCTCGCTCACCGCCTCGGCCAGCGCGGTGGAGCGCTCGGCCAGCCGGGCCTCGTCGGCGGCGGCCAGGAGCGCGCGCAGGCGGGCCACGTCCTCCTCCTGCACCGTCCGCATGCCGGCGTGGGCCGCCTTGAAGTGCTCGTAGAACTCTCTCAGGTGGTCGCCCTTGCGCAGGTTGTAGACCACGTCGTAGTGGCCGTCGCGCAGCTTGCTCATGTAGAGGGACACCTTGTAGAGCGGGCCCGCCACCCGGTGGGTCATCTTGATGCCGTAGAGGAGGAGCGCGATCGCGATGAGGGCTCCGCTGGCGAGCAGGGTCCAGAAGGTCAGGCGCAGGCGGTGCTCGAGCGATCGCACGGCCGCGGGCACGGCCGCCTCGCACCGGCGATAGGCGGCGATCTCCTGACCGGTCGGCCCGCTCGGCGCGCTCGGCGCGCTCGCGGGCGGCTCGGACGGCATGCCGCTGTCATCGATGGTCACGACCGGGCGCGGCCGCGGGCGCGGCGTCTTGCCGCCGCGCCGCCGGCCGCCGGCGGGCTGCGCCGCGGGCTGCTCGGGGGCGGGCTGCTCGACCGCGGGCGGACCGGTCCGCGGCGGGGCGCCCTTCGCCGGCGCGGTCGCGGGCGCCGCGCCCGCCGGGGCCGGGGCGCCCGGCAGATCGCGGCACGCGGTCAGCCGGTTGTCGATCGCGGTCGTGGTCGCGTTACCTGCCTCGCTCATCACCCACCAGCCGAGCAGACCCATGAGCACCGAGCTCACCCCCACCATGAACAGGGTGAAGCGGAGCTGGTACCGCTTGTTGATGAGCAGGTTCTTCCACGTCCGCTTGTAGGCTCTGTTCCTGGGTCTGCCCATGACGCCCTCTCCGCTCAGTGCGTGCGGGCCTCGATGGTGGGGATGATCTTGCGCGCGATGAGATCCTCGATCACCGCGACCACGCAGTCCTGCGCCGCCAGATCGCCGTCGCTGCCGCTCCCCTCCACCGCCGCTCCGCCCTTCAGGAACCCGAACATGCTCTTGGCCGGGAACGTGGCCAGCAACATGCTCACCTTGCACTCGACCGCGCCGCCCTTGCTGTTGACCGCGTTGACCGTGCCATCGACGAAGAAGGCGTTGAGCCGGCGGTCCGCGATGTTCTTCGAGCTCGGCGCGCCTCCTCCCGGCCAGTCGATCAGCATCGACGGGGCGTGGGCGCGGAACGTCTTCTGCGCGGTCTGCCGCATGAGCGCGACCAGCTCCGCCTTCTTGCCGGCCTCGGCCGCCATGGCCCCGATGTTCACGTAGGTCGCGCCGCTCGCCACCGACACCGCCGGCCCGACCAGCGCCTTGATCTTGTCGTACGCCTTCTGCGCCTGCTTGCGCACGAACGCGTCGCCGTCGCCGGCGGCCGACTTGCGGAGCGCGCTCAGGGCGCGGTCCCTGAGCTCGGCCGGGGTCCCGCCGGTGACCAGCTTGCCCAGACCGGCCGCCACCACGCCGCGCACCGTCTTGTCCGGGTCGGCCAGCGCCACGATGAAGGCGGGGATGGCCCGGCGATCGCCGAGCTTGGCCAGGTTGAGCGCCGCCGACAGTCGCACCTTGTAGTCGCCGTCCGACTCGAGCTCGCCGATGAGGCGCCCGACCTGATCGGCGCGGCCGACCAGCGGCCAGGCGGCGACAAGGAGGACCACCAGGGCCACCCGCCGCCACCACGACGGCCGCGACCGGCCGGTCGTCTGCACGCCGAAGGCCACGGGGAGCTCGGGCACCATGGCGCGGGTCACTTCCCGTCGAGGTACTGGCGGGCGAGCTCGACGTAGTGCTGCGCGCTCGAGCGGATCCAGCTGCGCTCCTCGCCGGTCAGGGCGCGCTTGGCGCGGGCCGGCGAGCCGAGCACCAGCTGGCCGGCCTCGATGACGGTGTCGGGCGTGACCAGCGCGCCGGCCCCGATCACGCAGAAGCGCCCGATGGTGGCCCGGTCCATGACCACCGCGCCCATCCCGATGATGCAGTCGTCCTCGATGGTGCAGCCGTGCAGAACCGCCGAGTGGCCGACGGTGACGCGGTCGCCGACCGAGGTCGCGTGGCGCCCCGAGGTCACGTGCACGACGGTGTTGTCCTGGATCGACGTCTCGTCGCCGATGCGGATGTGGTAGACGTCGCCGCGCAGCACCGTCCCGTACCACAGTGACGACCGGGCCCCGACCCGGACGTCGCCGATGAGCGCGGCCGTCTCGGCCACGAAGGTGTCCTCGCCGATGACCGGTTGCTTGTCGCCGAAGCTGCGCAGGAGGGGCATCGCGCCATCCATCATAGCGCGAAGCGGCGCGCGGCCCGGCCACGGCGCCGATCCGCCTCGGCCGCGGGTGGCCTCGGCCGCGCGCGGCGCTGGACATGCGGCCAGGGGTGAAGCGGCGGGCCGCGTGGCTCCCTCGCTCTGCCGCAGCGGGCCTCGCCGCCGGCGCGCGCACCGCGAGGGCGCGCCCGGTCAGGGGGCCGGGCAGCGCGGCGAAGGAGCCGGCGCACCCACACGCGCTGCGGCAGCCAGGCCAGCTACCGCTGGACCCGGCCGCGCCGGATCACATCTTCCACTTGCCGAAAGCTTCCGGTCCGAGTCGCTCGAGCAGGAGCGGTTCGCCGGCGATCACCGCGCGCGGCGATGTCTGCTCCTCGGCCAGGCCGTCATAGGTGCCGGGCGTCGGCGGCGTCGCCGACTCGAGCACCGCCTCCGGGGCCACGTCGAGCGCGTCGAGCGCGTCGGGCGCCTCGCGCAGGTCGGGGCGGCGCGGGGCCGGCGCGACCGGGCGGCGCCGGCGGCGCTCGCCGCGGCCGGACATGGGCGACCAGCGAGGCGACCCGCGGCCGAGCTTGTCCACCAGCGAGATCGCGACCCAGATGGGCGCGCCGCTGCGCAGCGCGAGGGCCAGCGCGTCCGACGGGCGGGCCTCGCGCTCCACCCACGCGCCGCCGGCCAGCTCGAGCGCGACCGTGGCGCTGAACATGGCGCTCGAGTCGCTGCCGACCATGTCGCGCAGCTCGACGCGCGCGACTCGCGCGCCGGCCGCGCGCAGGAGGTCGCTCATCAGCTGGTGGGTCATCGGCCGCTCGAGATCGATGTCGTCGAGCTCGGCGGCGATCGCCGACGCCTCACCCAGCCCGATGCCGACCGGCAGGCTCATGCCGCTGCGCTCGTCGGTGAGGATGGCCATCGGCACGCCGGTCAGCGGGTCCACCGCGAGAGCGGACACTTTCATCGCGATGAAGGCCGGCGGTGAGGTCGTCACGGCGAGGACCAGGACAGTGCGGCTCGGCTCCGGTTCGAGATGACCGACCTACCTTCCTTGGTGCGACAGCCGGTCATGAGGGAACGGAGTGAGGAAGGGGGCTGCTGGTGCCGCTTGGTGCGTGGAACCGGGAAAGCATAGACGCGGGTCTCTGACCGGTCAAGCAACCCCCCCGACCGCCTTGCGCCGCGGCCCGCGCGCGCTGCGCCGCCCGCCCACCAGATCGTCCACCACCGCGCGCAGCGAGTCGAGGTCGCGCGCGACGGCGACGCGGTCGCACAGCGGCGCGTACTCGCGCATCGCGCTGTCGCCGAAGCCCCAGGCCGGCGGCGGCTCCGGGTTGAGCCACAGGACCTGGCGCGCGCGGCGCGCGATCGCCGCCAGCGCGTCGGCGCGCGCCGGGTGGTAGTTGTTGCGCCCGTCGCCGATGAGGAGGACGGTCGTGCGGCGCGAGACCAGGCCGAGGTGGCGCGCGGCGAAGGCGGCCAGCACGCGCCCGTAGTTGGAGTTGGCGAACACGTTGACCACCGCGCCGGCGTAGGCCAGCGAGATGGCGCGATCGACCTTGCTGGTGCGGAACAGCTGGGTCAGCTCGCCGAGCTCGGCCACGAAGGCGAACGAGCTCACCCGATCGAACTGCACCTGAAGCGCGTAGACCAGCTCGAGCAGGAAGCGCGACACGTTGCGCACCGAGTCGGAGATGTCGCACAGGACCACCAGGCGGGGACGGCGCGGGCGGCGCTCGCGCCGGCGGATCTCGAACGGGACGCCGAAGGTGGCCAGCGACCGGCGCAAGGTGCGGCGCAGATCGAGGCGGCCGCGGCGCGGCACGCGGTGCACGAGGTGGATGCGCGCGCGCAGGAGGCGGGCCAGCCGCTCCACCTCGCCGCGCAGCTCCGCCACCTCCTTCTCGCTCAGGCTGGCCAGCGGCTTGTGGGCCAGCGCGCGCGCGGCGGCCCGCTCCATCGCGGCCAGGTTGCGCCGCCGCCCCTCGGACACCACGTGCTCGCGCACGGCCTGGCGCAGCGACGCCAGGTTCGCGCGCACCAGGTCGCGCACGAGGCCGGCCATCGCGTCGGCGCGCCCGGGCGGCAGCCCGGACAGCGCCGCGATGCGCGCGAGCAGCGCCTCCAGCTCGCGCTCGGTCGCGGCCAGCCCGAGCGCCTCGAGCAGCCGCTGGGTGAAGAAGCCGGTCTGCAGGGGCGACATCATGCGGTCGAGGTCGGTGTCCTCGCCGGCGGCGCGCAGGAGCGGGATGAGGCCCCCGGGGCCCATGCCGAGCGCCATGCGGCCGAGCGGCGAGAGCGCGGCCAGGTCGCCGCCGAGCGCGGCGGCCATCGCGGCGGCGCCCTCCGGGTCGAGCCCGGCGCGGCGCAGGAGCTCCTCGAGCGGTGCGAGCCGCGCCGACGCGGCGCCGCCGCCGCGCAGGAGCGCGAGGTCGAAGATCTCGTCGAACAGCGGTCGGTCGGCGGCGCGCTTGATCATGCACGCGGCCAGGGCGTCGCGCAGCCGGCCCGGGTCGGCCAGCCCGACCGCGTCGGCCGCGCGCCCGCCGTCCATCACCTCGGCGACCGAGACCGCGATGCCGTTCTGGCGCAGGAGCTCGCCCAGCTCGGCGATGCGCTGCAGCACGGCGCCCGGCTACTTCTCGTCGCCGAGCGCGCGCTCGGCGGCGAACACGGCGTGGTCGACCGGCAGACCGCCGCCCACGCCGGCGTAGCGCACCACGCCCGCGCGGTCGATGACCACGATGGTCGGCAGGTCGGTCACGCGATAGGAGCGGCGAGCCGCCCCGCCGACGTCGCGCAGCAGGGTGAAGGACAGGTTCTCGGCGCTGGCCAGCGCTCGCAGCGCCGCCTCGCTGTCGTCGCCGATGCCGAGCACGACCAGGCCGTCGCGCCGGCGGCGCTCGTCGAGATCGGACAGCGCGCGGTAGGTGGTCTTGCAGGCGCCGCACCAGGAGGCGAGGAACTCGATGACCACGACCTTGCCGCCCATGCGGGCGAGGTCGCCGGAGCCGGCGCCGCTGGCCAGCGGGAGGTCGAAGCGCGGGGCCGGCTTGTCGAGCAGGCGGCGCTCGAGGATCTCGGCCTCCTCGAGGCGCGGCGCCAGGACCGCGCGCACGCGCAGCCGCCGCGTCCCGCGCGCGATCTCGAGCCAGACCCCGTCGCCGCTCTCGCGCCCGTGCAGGCGGGTCTGCAGATCGCCGGCCGCGGTGAGCGGGCGCCCGTCGAGCCGCACGATCTCGTCGCCGATCGCGAGCCCGGCGCGATCGGCCGGCGTGCCGTCGATGACCTCGGTGATGCGGACGCCGCGCTGTCCGTCCTCGATGCCGACGCCGAGCCAGGGCGGCCGCTCGCCGCCGGCGCCGGGGCCCTCGTCGGCGCGCGCGGGCCCGGCCGCCGCGGCGAGGGCCAGCGCGGCGACGACCAGCGCGGCGGATGTGCGCGGCGACATCGCCCACAGACTAGCAGCCCGACTCCGTCTTGGCACGGCGCGTCCGTCGACGGGCCCGGAACGTGCCGTCGGGCGCCGCCCCTGGCGGCTTCCTTGGCCAGCGGCCCGCCCACCGGATCGCACGATGCCAGCCGGCTCCCGGGCAGCCCGGCCGGTTCCCGGGGGTCGGGGCGCGACTGCGTTCTCCATGCGCGCCATCGCTACACGTACTCGTTGTCGCGGAACCAGCGCACCGAGCTCTCGATCGACTCGCGCAGCGGCGTGCTGGGCAGGCCGAGCTCGCCCTGCGCCTTGCGGCAATCGAACCATAGATTCCGGCTGGCGTAGCGCGCGGTCTTGTAGGTGAGCTGCGGCGGCTTCTTGCGGGCGTCGGCCACGCGCTCCATCGCCCAGGCCAGGCCGAGGAAGACGCTGGTCGGCAGGCGGCGGGTGATCCGCTTCATGCCGGCCACATCGGTGACCGCGTCGAAGAACTCCTTGTAGGTCACGTTGTGGTCGCCGAGGATGTAGCGCTCGCCGACGCGCCCGCGCTCCTCGGCCAGGATGTGGCCCTCGGCCACGTCCTCGACGTTGACCGCGTTGAAGCCGCCCGCCGTGTAGCCGGGCACGCGCCCCTTCAGCGCGTCGACGATGAATGTGCCGGTCGGCGTGGGCGCGGCGTCGCGCGCGCCGAACGGGAAGGCCGGGTTGACCACCACCAGCTGCAGTCCCTCGCGGGCGAAGCGCAGCGCGTCCCGCTCGCTCAGCCACTTGGAGCGCACGTAGTGGTTGGACTCGTCCCACAGGTTGAAGGCGGTCGTCTCGTCGGCCAGGTCGCCGTGCTCGGGGCGGCCGACCGCCGCGATCGAGCTGGTGTAGACGACCTTGCCCACGCCGGCGCGCAGGGCGGCGAACAGCACCGTCTTGGTGCCCTCGACGTTCACGTCGTACATGAGCGCGTTGTCGGGCAGCCACAGCCGGTAGATCGCGGCCAGGTGGTAGAGCGCAGAGGCGCCCTCGAGCGCGCGGCCGATGGCGGCGCGGTCGTTGATGTCGCCCTCGATGATCTCGACGTCGAGGCCGTCGAGGTTGCGGCGGCTGACGCCCGGCTCGACGTAGCAGCGGACCTGGCGGCCGCGCGCGAGCAGGCGGCGGACCACGGCCGATCCGATGAAGCCGCTGGCGCCGGTGACGAGGGTCTTGGCCGTGCTCATGGCTCGCCCTTATACAGTCCGGGGCTTCGAGCCGGCTATGTATGCGGAGGTAGGATTTTTGACTGCATCGGACTACCCGCACTACGATGGCGATCGATGAGCAACCCGAAGTCGCCCAGCGCGGTCGAGAACCGCTTCCATATCCGCTTCAACAAGGCCTTCCCGGTGGTGGTGGTGAGCGAGCTCTACGGCGACACGCGCGCCGTGGCCCGCAACATCTCGGCGGGCGGCATGTTCATCGAGATGGCCGATCCGCTGCCACTGGGCAGCGTCATCACCATCTGCTTTCCGGCCGGCACCGATGAGCTGCGGGCGCGCGGCGAGGTCAAGCACCACTACTGCTTCAATTACGGCGACGAGACCGGCGAGCCGGCGGTGGCGCGCGGAATAGGCCTCCGATTCCTGGAGTTCTTTCCGCACGGTGAGTACCCGGAGAGCTGGTTGCCGCCTTCCTCGCGCCTGCTGCATTAGTCGGCCCGAGCGGCCGGTGGTAGGGTTGTGGCGCGTGCCGCGCCTGTCCTCGATCTGCCTGCTGGTTTCGGTCCTCTCGCTCGTCCCGGCCAGGGCGCTCGCCCAGTCCGGGGACGAGAAGGGCGACCAGCCGACCGACCCGGCGGGCGACCAGCCGGCTGACCCCAAGGGCGACCAGCCGGCCGACCCCAAGGGCGACCAGCCCGACCCCAAGGACCAGGCCAAGCCCGACGAGACCGAGGCCGCCGGCCCGCCTGCCCGGCCGCTGCTCGACAAGCTGGCCGCGGCCGCGACGGCGGCCGATCGGCGCCAGGCCGTCGAGGCGCTGCTCGCCCTCGACCCGATCCCGGTCGCCGAGCTCACCAAGGTCCTCGCCCGCCAGCGCCCGTCGGCCGAGGCCGAGCGGCGCGAGCTGCTCTCCGCGCGCGGCTACGACGTACCGGACGACAAGGGCAAGTTCCGCGCCCCCGGCCGCCAGCCCGAGAAGGAGGAGAAGGACAACGACAAGCTCGACTGGCTGGCAGCGCTGTACGAGCAGCCCGCCAGCCCCGCGCTGTCCGACGTCCTGGTCGACATCGCCGCCATCCGGGCGCTGGCCGCCAGCAAGCACACCCGGGGCGCGGCCGCCATCCTGTCCTTCGCGTTCGACGAGAGCGGCATCGCGTACCGCGACGAGTGCGGGCGCTACATCCGCCGCATGGCGCCCTGGTCGCTGCCGGCGCTCATCCGCGCGGCCGAGAATCCGGCCGCCCGCTCGGCCGGGCGCGCGCGCTACGCCCGCTACCAGCTCGAGCGGCTCGACCGCGAGAACCCGCGCAAGGCGCTGAACGACGCGCCCACCGACGAGCTCGCGGCCGAGATCCTCCACACGTTCGCCGACAGCCAGTACCGCGAGGCGGTGTTCGTCGTGCTCGACAACGTCGATCACGTCTCGCCCAAGGTGCGCAAGGCGGCGCGCGAGGCCTGGACCGAGTACGCGACCGGCCGCGCGCCCAAGCCGCCGCCCAAGCAGAAGCTGCAGCTGCCGGGCGGCAAGCTCAGCGAGGAGGAGGTGCCGCTCTGGCTCGATCACCGCGAGCTGGCCGACATCGCCATCCGCCGCCGCCTCGAGGAGCTGACCGGCAAGAAGCCGGCGACGCGCGCGACCCTGAAGGACATGAGCGCGCAGCTGTTCGCCGTCTACGACAAGCGGCAGCGGGCGCGGCTCGACAAGGAGCTCGCGGCCGGGACGCAGGAGGCGACCGCCGGCCACATCGCCGAGGCGGCGCTGCGGTTCGACGCCATCCTGGTGCAGGCGCCCGACTACGCGCGGCGCGGCGCGATGGCCGACACCTACATGCGGCTGGGCGACGAGCTCGAGAAGGCCGGCAAGTGGCGCGAGGCGGCGACCGCGTTCGGCAAGGCGCACGCCGTGTCGCCGCCCGGCGAGACCGCCGACCTGGCGCTGGCCCGCCACCATCGCGCGCGCGGCCGCGGGCTGGCCGCCGAGGGCAAGGAGGGCGCGGCGGCCGAGATCGCGCGGGCCAAGGAGATCGACCAGGCCGTCGACAGCCGCGAGCTGGAGCAGTCGGGGCGCGGCAGCCGCCAGTGGATGCTGATCGTCGGCATCTGCGGCGGCCTGGCCGGGTTCGGGCTGCTCGCGATGGGCCTGGCCTGGCGCCGACGCGCCGCCTGGCGCGCGTGGCGCGGCTGAGCGCGGAGCCGTGAGCATGGCACCCGGGCGCGCGCACACCGGCGGCCTCCTGGTCGTGCTCGAGGGCATCGACGGCGCCGGCACCACCACGCAGGCGCAGCTGCTGGCGCGCGCGCTCGTTCGCAGCGACGTGGCCGCGCACCTCACCCGCGAGCCGTCGGACGGCCCGGTCGGCCGTCTCCTGCGCGAGATCCTGGCCGGCCATCACGCGCCGACCGACGCGACCACGCTCTCGCTCCTGTTCGCCGCCGACCGCGCCGACCACATCCAGCGCGAGGTGGAGCCGGCCCTGGCGGCGGGGTGCGTGGTGGTGTCGGACCGCTGGTATCACTCGTCGCTGGCCTATCAGGGCGCGGGCGAGGAGCGGGCCTGGATCGCCGAGCTCAACCGGCGCGCGCGGCGCCCGGAGCTGACCATCTTCCTGCGCGTCGCCCCCGAGGTGGCGGCCGAGCGGCGCGCCAGCGCGCGCCGCGGCGACGAGCTGTTCGACGCGATGCCGCTGCAGCGCCAGATCGCGCGCGGCTACGAGGACATCATGCAAGACCTGGCCGGCAGCGAGTCGATCGAGATCGTCGACGGCGAGCAGCCGGTCGAGCGGGTGGCCGAGGCCTGTCTGGCGCTCGCGCTGGCCGCAATGGAGCGACGCCGATGAAGTCGATGGTGGCGATGAAGCAGACGCGGACCGGTTCTCTTTCGCCGACGGGCCCCGAGGCGACGGCGCCCGTCCGGTGCCGCAGGGGCCCCTGTCGGATCCCGCGAGCGGTGGTGCGAGAGGTCTGCCTGCAGGGCCCCCGCAGGGGCCCCCGGTGGGGCCACCTGGGCCGGGCGCTCCTCGCGGCGCACGCGATCGCGCTGGCCGCGTGCGGCGCGCACGCGCCGCCCGCCGATCCGAGCACCGAGCAGGTGGAGGACTCGAACGCGGCCCGCACCGCCGCGACCGAGACGGCCAGGAACGCGAAGAGCGCGCCGTCCGCGCACGGCGGCAAGATCGCGCGGGTCGATCTCAACCGCGTGCTCGACGCCGGCCCGGGCGCCTTCCTGGCCCGCGCCGAGGTCAAGGCGCGCGTGGTCAAGGGACAGTTCAACGGCTGGCAGGTGGTGCGCTCGCCCTACGCGCAGATCGACCTGGTCCCCGGCGATGTGGTGATGGCGGTGAACGGTCGCACCCTGGAGCACCCGGTGGATCTGGAGAAGCTGTGGCGCGACCTGCGCGCGACCAACACGATCGCCGTCGATGTGGATCGCGGCGGCCAGCGCATCGCCCTGCGCTTCGCGGTGGTCCCGCCGCTGTGATGCGGCGGCGTGGTATCGTCGAGCGATGATCCCGTACGAGGAGCTGGTGGCTGCTCTGGCCCGCTGGCGGGCTCGCCGCGGCCTGCCCACCGGCCTGGGCGACTACCTCGGTGAGCCGGCGCGCGCGTCGTTCGACCCGGCGCAGGGCGACCACAGCCGCGAGGACGTCGTCGAGCTGGGCGATGAGGCGCTCGAGGGCGAGCTCGAGCCGGTCCACGCCTACGGCGCCTACGCCGGTGAGGCCGACATGCACGCCGCGGCCGACGTCGGCGACGGCGACGACGGGTTCGATCGCTCGGGCGAGAGCGCGGACCTCATGGAGTTCGGGGCGCCGGGCTCGGAGGAGTCGACCAGACCCGCCGGCCTGGCCGGCCTGGTCGACGGACCGGGCGCAGCGCAAGGGGCAGCGCCGGCCGCGCCCGACGGTCCGCACGGCGCGGTCGAGGCGAAGCCGCCGGCCAGGGGCCGCTCGCCGCGCGGCGGGCGGCGCCGCCGCAAGTGAGCGGCGCGCCGGCTGAGCTGGCCGGCGATCGGATCCGGGTCCAGATCGAGGCCGCGGTCTGCGCCGAGCCGGAGCTGGCCGCGCTCGCCGCGTCCGCGTCGCGCGCGTCCGCGTCGGCGGCGTCGCCGGCGACCGAGGTGGTCGAGCCCGGCGGGGCCGCGGTCGGGCGCGTGGTCGATGCCGGCGAGGGGGCCGCCCACATGCGCGGGCGCCGCGTGGTGGTGGGGCCGATCGATCCTTGCGGCGAGTGCGAGCGCTGCCGGCGCGGCTTACCGTTCGCCTGCGGCGAGGGCCGCGCGCTCGGCGTCAGCGCGCCGGGCGCGCTCGCCGGCGAGGTCACGGTGCGCGCGCGCTGGGCCACCGAGCTCGGCGGCGGCCTCGACGTGGCCGGGCCGCTCGCCGCGCTGCTCGCGCGCGAGGCGGCCGACGCCTACGCGCTCCACGCGCGCTGCGGGCTCGCCGCCGGAGAGCCCGCCGTGGTGCTGGGGCGCGGCCCGGTGGCGCGGCTCGCGGCGCAGATCGCGGCCGCGCGCGGGGCCCGCGTGGTGGCCGGCTCGGCCGGCGACGCGACGACCATCGAGCGGGTCACGGCTCACCTGGCCGAGCACGCCGGCGGCGGCCGGCCGATCAAGATCATCGCCGCGGCGGGCGGTGCCGACGCCGGCGACGACGACGAGCTCGGCCTGGCGCTGCGCCTGGCGCGGCCGGGTGCGCTGGTCGCGGTGCTCGCCCGCTCGCCGGTGCCGTCGCCCGACGGCCGAGACGTCGCCGCGCTGGTCGCCGGCGGCGGCGCGCTGGTCGGCGTTCCGGGCGCGCACCCGGACCTCGTGCCCGAGGTGGCGGCGCTCGCGGTCAAGGGCGAGATCGATCTCGCCGCCGCGGCGGAGGTGCGCGCCGCCATCGCCGACCCGACCGCGCTGGCCGCGGCCGCGCGCGCAGCGCTGGCCACCGGCCGCGCGCTGGTCGTCACCCGCTGATCGCGCGGCCGCTCTGGCCCGCGGCCTAATCCATCAAGTAGTAGACCGCCGCGCCGATTCCGCCGGCCAGGAGCAGCAGGAACAGGACGATCCAGATGCGGCCGCGGCGGAGCTCGCCGACCAGCTCGCGCTCGGACACGCGCTTGCGCGCGAGCGGCTCGGCGCGGGCCTGCAGGCCCACCTGGGTGTGACCGGTGCGCAGGCTGAGTCGCTCGGCGTCCTGCCGGTTGAGCGTTCCGTCGTCGCGGTAGCGGTCCTCGATCGGCAGCGCGTCGGCCTTGTCGTGGACCAGCTCCCCCTCGTGGGCGGCGGCCGCGGCTGCCGCCGCTGCCTCGTCCAGCTCCCCCTTCTTGAACCACATCGTCTCGCGGAACTTGCCCTTGGTGTCGGTGATTGGCTGACTCACCCTGCCCTTTCCTTTGGTCGCCGTCGCGCCGCCCGCCGGCGTGATGTTGAGGACGGGCGTGGACGGCGGTGTGGGAACGATGACCGCGGCCGGCCGCACCACCGGGTCCGGCTGCGAGATGATCGCCACCGGCTGCATGCGCGGGGCGGCCGGCCCGCCGCCCACCTCGCCGCTCGCGACCAGCGTGCGGGGCAGCATCGCCTCGACGTGCTGGTCCATGCGCGGATCCGGCATCGCCGACGGCATCATGCCGGCCGGCCCGCCGCGGCCCGACGACGGGACTTGCTGCGCCATCTGGCCGACCGGCGCGGGCGGCGGCATCGGCGCCATCATGGGGCTCGCGCCCGGCGGCAGCTGGAACGACGAGACGCCCATGAGCGTCTGGGCCGGCGCCGCCTGCACGCTCTTGCCCTTGCCGTGCGCCGCCATCGCGGTCGCGGCCGCGCCGACCGCGCCCGACAGCACCGCGTCGAGCTCTCCGATCATCTGGTGCAGGGTCATGAAGCGCCGGGCCGACGTCTTCTCCAGCGCCTTCATGATCACCGCCTCGATCGCCTCCGGCACCGGCGCCAGGCGAGATGGCCGCACCGGCTCGATCGACTGGTGCGCGCGGAGCACATCGGTCGGCTCGCCGGCGAACGGAGGCCGCCCGGTCACCACGAAGTAGAGCAGCGCGCCGAGGCTGTAGATCGACGAGCGCTGATCGGCCGGCTTGCCCTCGACCTGCTCGGGCGACAGGAACTCGGGCACGCCCTGGACGCGATCGGTCAGTGGCGCCGCGATGGGGAAGTTGATGAGCTTGACCCCATCTCCGTCCCCGACGAGCACATTCTTGGCGGCCAGGTCGCGGTGGATGACGCCCTGCTTGGCGGCTTCCGCCAGCCCATGCGCGACCTGCCGGATGAGCTGGCAGCCGGCCAGCGCCGGCATGGGCCCGTTCTCCACCACGAGGCGCATGAGCTCGACGCCCGCCACCGGCTCCATCGCGATCCACAGCTGGTCGCCGCGCCGACCATGTGCGATGACCCGCGCGACCTCGGGCAGATCGACTCGCTCGAGCTGCTTCAGCTCGCGCTCGGCGCGCTGCAAGAGCAGCTGGTTGGGGAAGACCCCCGGGTGGACCAGCTTGACCGCACAGGGGTTACCGGTTTGCCGGTCGATCGCCTGATAGACGTCGCCGGTGTGTGCGCCGCCGAGCCTGCCACCCTGTCCAGCGATCTCGAACCGTCCGCCGAGCACGCTGTCTCTGTCGAGCTCGACGACGGTGGCGGCGCTGGCGGCGCCGGCCGGGGTGAGCCCGCGCTGCGTCCCGCCGGCGTCCAGCTCCAGGCGCCCGGCGTCCACCGGGCAGAAGTTCGCATCATCCGGATACTGCTTGCCGCAATTGGGGCACACCTTCATGGCATCCACCTGCGAGGCCGTCGCGACCCCACCCTCCTTGACTCACCAGCATGCACGAGCCTGGCTTCCCACGTCGTACGTCGGCCGACAGCTATCGTATGGGACAAGCCAAAGCCGGATCAACTGGTGCGACCCCACCGGCGGGGTCCGGAATCCCATGAGACAGAGTGAAACCAATTGTTGACTGCCGGCGAGAATCGTCGCGATATTGCCAGGGATGCGCCTCCTGACGTGCGCGTTCTCATCGCCGTCGGAATTTCTGGATTGCTACTCGGTCGAGCAGGCCGAGGGGGTGCTTTACTGCCGGACGCGAAGCCAGCTCGACGTGAGCGAGGAGCTCATGGTCGAGGTCTCCTTTCCGGGTCTGCCGAACCGCACCCTGCTCCGCGGCTCGGTTGCCGCGCTCCGGCGCAGCCGCGGCGCCTGGGTCCGTCTCAACGCGGGTGACGCACACAGCCGCGACTTCCTCCTCCGGCTCGCGCGCGGCGAGCTCAGGCCGGGCGAACCGGTGGAGCGAGGCCACCGGCGGATCCCGGTGGCGCTGCCCGTGATCTGCCGCATCGAGGAGGTCGATGATCCGCCGAGCGATCGGCTGCTCGGCCTCACGCACGATGTCGGTGGCGGCGGCACATGGGTTCAGTCATCCGAGCCGCCGGCGGTCGGCACGCGCGTGTCGATCGTCCTCGGCCCCGTCGCGACGCGTGGCGAGACCTTCCGTCTCGATGGCCGCGTGGCCTGGATCCGCCGCGACCCGCGCGCGAACGGGTTCGGCGTGCGCTTCGATCCCAAGGGCAGCCGCGACGCGCCGCGGCTGCGCGCCATGCTCCGCCGGGCGTGTGAGAGCGGGTGGGTGGGCTTCGCCGGCCAGCCCCCGGGCAGTGCTTCGGGTCCGCGGGGTTGACAGCGCATCGGAGCTTGGCTAGAAACGGCCGGCCATGGCATCGCGGACCAAGAAGACCTGGAACCGGCGTGAGCGCCACCGCTCCAACGCCGGGCACAAGCGCAAGGCCGTTCAGTCGCGCAAATCGACCCCGAGCGAGGTCGAGCTGTTCGCCGCCTGCGGCGAGCCCGGCAAGCCGGCCCCGCGCTCCGCGCGCTGAAGGACGGTCTCATCGTGTGCGGGTGCCGGCTCTGGTTCGTGGCCGGCCGCCGGGCTAATGTGGCCTGACCCCGCCGGGTGAGTCGGAGCGGCCGTCATGCGCACCGCTGTCTTCGTCTGGCCCATTCACCGCGGCATCGTTGCCCTGACCACCGGACTCGTCGTCGGCCTCGGCGCGAGCGCCGTCGCCGGCTGCGGCAAGGTCGACATCATGCTGGCCGACGACGCCAGCGTCGGG
>DATFRY010000083.1:0-6763 GCA_035262925.1 Kofleriaceae bacterium
CACCACCTCGACTCCGCGCTCGCGCACCTGGGCCACCAGATCGGCGTCGAACTCGCGGCGCCGGATCACCTGCACCGGGCGCCCCATGGCGACCTCGCGCTCGAACGCCCCGAAACGGACCCGCGCCGCCGGACACGGCCAGCTGGGCACTCGCAGTGACAGGTCGAGCGCGGCCATGGCGGGCTCGGCATGGCCGGTCAGCGCGCCGCCGCACGGCTTCTCGCGCGGGAAGCGGAAGCGATCGAGCACGAGCACGCGCCCGGCCCGGCCGTGCTGGGCCAGGCGCGCGGCCACGGCCGCACCTGCCGGACCGGCGCCGGCCACGATCACGTCGTACGGGGCGCGCGACACGGCCCGTTTATACCCGGATGGTCGCCCGCGGTCCGGCGGACCGGTCAGAGTCCGGTGTTGGCGTGGGCGCTGACCTTGAGGTCGGCCTTGAGGCGCCCGCTCGGGACCTGCTCGCCGGCGCGCAGCGTGACGGTCGAGCCCACGACCAGGTTGAACGGAGTCTGGTAGTCGCGCATGCGCTCGGACAGGACGCTCTGTCCGGCGGGGGTGAGCTCGATCTTCTCCTCGCCCACCGTCTGGCCGGGCTCGAGCGCCGGAATGACGCCGACCTCATCCGAGTTGCGGCCGCCGACGGACATGACACCGGAGGGAGCCACCGACACGGTCAGCGGTGGCGACGGCACATTCAGCGTGTTGTCGCTTACAGTGAAGGTGACCTCGTCGATTGTGACCGTCTGCAGTGGCTGGCCATCGAGCTGGGCCAGCTGCGTCGCTTCCTGCTCCAGGTTGATCGTGTTCCACAGGGCGACCGCCACCTCGATCTCGCACGTCCCCGTGCCGCAGGTGGCCTGGCAGACGTCCTCCGCACCGCACCACATGTCGACCCGGTCAGCACAGATGCCCGGCATGCCCGCGCACTCGACCGCCGGCATCCGCCCCTCATCGGTCAGCTTCCAGGTGCCCGTATCCACGATCACCTGCTGCTCCGGCAGGTCGAGATTGATCTCGTCCACCTTGGAGTCGATGACACAGCCGGCCAGGCCGAGCAGCCCGGCCAGGCACACCGATCGAATCATGAGATAAGCTAGCCTCCTGGGCCATACGGGCCCAACAGGCCTCGATCCTAGCACGCACGGGCATCGGCGAACGGGCCGCTCGCAGGTGGGGTCTCGCCTCTCGACGCGAGGCGTCATGGCGCCGCGACGTCTCGCCCGCGCGCGTCAGACGCGGCCGACGATCTCCTCGGCGGCCGTGTAGGGATCGAGCGACCGGTCCGCCACCGCGCGCGCGAGCTCGGGCAAGCCGCCGAGCTCGGCCAGCCCGCGCGTCGCGCGGTCGGCCAGGTGACCCTTGATGAGCTCGGCGACGTGCGCGGCCGCGCGCGCCTCGGCCCGCGACTGGCCTTCGTGTCCGCCGGATGTTTGCGTTCGATGATCGGCCACGGCGCGCAGCAGCTCGTCCACGCCGGAGCCGTCGCGCAGCCCCCACGCGGCGATGGTCTTCACGATCTCGATGTTGCGCCGCCCGCCGTCGGCGTCGCGCAGGTCGAGCATGTGCATGAGGTCGCGCACCGCGCGATCCGCGCCCTCGCGATCGGCCTTGTTGACGACCAGGACGTCGGCGACCTCCAGGATGCCGGCCTTGATCGCCTGGATGTCGTCGCCCAGGCCGGGCACCGTGATGACCACCGTGCTGTGGGCGGCGCGCATGACGTCGATCTCGTCCTGCCCCACCCCCACGGTCTCGATGATCACCATGTCGTAGCCCATGGCGTCGAGCACCAGCGCCACGTCGAAGGTGGAGCGCGACAGGCCGCCGAGCTGGCCGCGCGTGGCCAGCGAGCGGATGAACACGCCGTCGTCGAGCGCGTGCTGCTGCATGCGGATGCGATCGCCGAGGATCGCGCCGCCGGAGAAAGGTGACGTCGGATCCACGGCCACCACGCCGACGCGCAGCCCGTCCTTGCGGTAGCTGGCGATGAGCGCGTCGACCACCGTCGACTTGCCCACCCCCGGGTTGCCGGTCACGCCGACGACGTAGGCGCGCCCGGTGTGGGCGTAGAGCTGCTTGAGCTCCGCCAGCGCGTCGGGCATGCGGTCGTCCAGGTCGCGCATGAGGCGGGCGCCGGCGCGGACGTCGCCGGCGAGCACGCGGGCCGCGCGCTCGGTCATTTCTTCTCCGCCTGCGCCTTGAAGCGCTGCTCGGGCCCGGCCGGGGCGTAGAACTGGACCGCCTTGACCGCGGCGCCGCCCGTGGCGCGAAAGCTGTGCTCGATGCCGCTGGGGATCTGGATGGCGTCGCCGGCCGCCACCGGCGTGGTCTCGCCGTCGATGCTCATGACCCCGCTGCCCTCGATGAGGTAGAGGTACTCGCTCGATCCGTCGTGCGTGTGGCTGGGCACCTCGGCGCCGGCATCGAGGGTGAGCGCGATGAGCGACGCGGCGTCGTCTCTCGCCGAGGCCGCGTCGAAGACGATCTGTGCCCTGCCCTTGCCGCCCAGGATGTCGTAGGCGCGCGCCTTCGCGGCGCTGGCGACCCGCACTGCCGCGCGCGACCGCTCGCTCGCCGGCACCGGCTGCGTGCCCGGGTCGCTGCCGCCCAGGAAGCGCCGCTCCGGGCCGGCCGGCGCGTAGAGCTGGACGGCGACCACGGGCTCGCTGCCGTCGTTCACGAGCTCGTGCGGCGTCCCGGCCGCGATGTAGACGCCGTCGCCGGCGCGCAGGCGCTTGCCGCTCATCACGCCGCTGCCCGACAGGACGAGGAGCAGCTCGGCCGACCCGTGCCGGTGGCGCGGGACCGCCATGCCGGGCGCCAGCTCGAGCAGGCTCAGGGCGGCGGCGCCGTTGCCGGTGTTGTCGGGGTGGAGGAGCACCTGCGCCACGGACGCCGCCGCCGCGCCGTCGGCACCGAGCGGGCGCTTCGGCACGTGGCGCGACGACACGGTGTGCTGTGCGTCTGGCGCGCCGAAGCGAAACGGCGGCAGCTGGACCACGTCCTCGGCGCCGAACACGTCGGGCGGCCACCTGTGCGCGGCCCACAGCTGCTTCAGGCAGTCGACCAGGACCTGGTCCCGGGTCGTGTCGCGCAGGACCTGGACCTTGTCGGCCGCGCCGCCGGCGCCGACCGTCACCGCGAGCACCACCTCGCCCTCGAGGTGGAAGTCGTCGGCCGCGGCCATGGCCCAGCACTCGTGGATGGCGGCGTTGTGCTGGTTGACGGCGCGCTCGACCGCGGCGGCGGCAGCGGCAGAGGCGTCGTCTGCCTCCTGGCCGCCCCGCTTCTCGCCGGCGGCCGTCGGCCCGGGCGCCCCGCGGCCGCCGCCACCGCAGGCAGCGGCGAGGCACAGTGAGAGCAGGAGGCCGCGGCGGGGGCGTCTCATCGATCCCTGGGCCGCACGGCCTCGGCCACCCACTTCGCGATCTCCTGGGTCGAGGCGCCCGGCTTGAAGATCTTGGCCACGCCGATGCGCGAGAGCTCCGGCATGTCGTCGTCGGGGATGATGCCGCCGCCGAACACCAGCACGTCGCTCGCGCCGCGCGCCGCGAGCGCGTCGATGACCGCGGGGAACAGCGTCATGTGGGCGCCCGACATGATCGACAGGCCGACCGCGTCCACATCCTCCTGCACCGCCGCCGCGGCGATCATCTCGGGCGTCTGGTGGAGGCCGGTATAGATGACCTCGTGGCCGGCGTCGGCCAGCGCCCGCGCCACCACCTTGGCGCCGCGGTCGTGGCCGTCCAGGCCGGGCTTGGCCACCAGGATGCGGATCTTGCGGCCGCTCTGCGGCGCGGGGCCGGATGTCGTCTGCTTGCCCTGGCCCTTGTCCGGGCTGGTCTTCTGGCTGGTCACGACCGGGCCCCCTCTCTCACGATGTGGCGCGCGATCACGATGCGCTGGATCTCGCTGGTCCCCTCGTAGATGCGCGTGGCGCGCACGTCGCGACAGGCGCGCTCGATCGGCACGTCGCGGGTGTAGCCGATGCCGCCGTGGATCTGCAGCGCCAGATCGCACACCGCCTGCGCCTTCTCGGTGGCGAACACCTTGGCCATCGACGCCTCCACGCTGAAGGGCATGCCCTGCTGCTTGCGCCATGCCGCCCGCCGCACCAGCAACCGGCCGGCGTCGAGCCAGGTGGCCGCGTCGGCCAGCATGTTGCCGATGGCCTGGTGCTGCGCGATCGGCGCGCCGAAGGTCGTGCGCTCGCGGGCGTAGGCCAGCGCGGCGTCGAGCGCCATGCGCGCGATGCCCAGCGCCTGCGCCGCGATGCCGATGCGGCCGCCGTCGAGCGCGATCATGGCCAGCTTGAAGCCTCCCCCCTCCTCGCCGAGCAGCGCGTCCTCGCCGAGCTCGCAGTCGTCGAAGGTGAGGCCGACGGTGGACGAGCCGTGCAGGCCCATCTTCTCCTCGCGCCGGCTGACCACCAGGCCGGGCGAGCCGCCGCGCACCAGGAAGGCCGAGATGCCCTTCGCCCCCGTCCCCGGCCGGGTCGTCGCCCACACGACCATGAGCCCGGCCCGGTCGCCGCTGGTGATCCACTGCTTGGATCCGCGCAGCCGCCAGCCGCGCGCGGTGCGCGTGGCGGTCGTGGACATCGCCGCCGCGTCGGACCCGGAGTGCGGCTCCGACAGGGCGAAGGCGCCGCACAGGTACTCGCCGCCGACCAGGCGCGGCACGTGCTCGCGCCGCTGCGCCTCGCTGCCGAAGCGGACGACCAGCTCGGCGACCATGTTGGTGACCGACACCGCGACCGACACCGACGGATCCGCGCGCGAGAGCTCCTCCATGGCCAGGGCGTAGGCCACCGCACCGGCCGCGCCCCCGCCCAGCTCCTCGGGCACGTTGATGCCGAGCAGCCCGAGCGCGGCCAGCTCGCCCAGCTCGCGTGCGGGGAACTCGCCGCTGCGATCGCGCTCGGCCGCGCGCCCGGCCAGCACCCGCTGCGCGTAGTCGCGCGTGGTCCGCTCGACCAGCGCCTGCTCCTCGGTCGGCTCGAACCTCATCGCGCCCCGGCCCCGTGACGGAACGACGCCTTCACGATCTTGCCCTTCGGATCGGGCAGGGTCCAGGCCGACACCGCGCGCGCGGCGCAGTCGGCCCACGCGTCCCACTGCTGCGGCGCGGGCTCGCTCGACGACGCGAAGCCGACCGCCTTGACCTCGCCGCGGTTGCCGACGTAGAGGGTCACGGTCACGCCGACCGGCGGCGCCCCGCCCGCCTGGCCGGCGCATGCGTCGAGCTGGGCCCGCTTGTCGGCCACCGCGCCGGCGACCTGTGCCTCGGGCCAGCTCTCGAGCGGCGTCTGGTCGCTCGAGAAGTTGAGCGGCACCTGGAAGAGCGCCGTCCCGTCGCCTCCCGTCGGCTTCGCGAACGCCATCGCGCGCGCCACGCCGAGGACGCACTTCTCGACCGACCAGTCGCCGACGTCGCTCTCCATGACGCGCGCGCGCCCGACCTGGCCGGTCTTCGCCACCAGGATCTCGACGGTCAGCTTGCCGCTCACGAACTTCTTCGACTTCAGCTGGTCCTTGTAGCAGGCCTCCAGCGCCGCCAGGTGCGGCGCCAGGCCGGCCTGGATGTCCTGCGTCTGGAGCACGCCCCTGGTGCCGGTCACCTTCATCTGTTGTTTCGGCTCGGCCGGCGGCGGCGGCTCGCTCTTCGACGAGTCGTCCATTCCGCTGGCCAGCCCGCGCGACGGCTCCTCCTCGCCGGGGCGCTGGGCCCCTCCTCCCTTCACGCCCCCGGCGCAGGCCGGCGCCACGCCGAGAGCGGCGAGGAGCGGCAGGGCGATCGCGATGCGGGGGACGCGGGCGGTTCGATCACAGCTGGCCGAGGACATAGGTGTGTGAGGTCTCCAGGGGTCGGGGCAGGGTCGGGAAGCTCCAGCCGCTCGCCATTCGCACGACGCAGTCGCCCACCTTGGCCGACTTGAAGGAGCTCTCCATCACGCTCACCCGGCTGGTGGTGCCGTCCTTGTTGATGGTGAGGCGGATGGTGACGTGGCCCTTCTTGTCCGAGTCGGTGGTCTCTTCCTGCGCGTAGCAGCGGGACACGCTGCCGGTCTTGTTGTCGAAGATCGAGTTGATCTCGTCGTACTTCTCCTCGGGGATGAGCGCGGCCTCGCCGCCCTCGGCTCCGCCGCCCTGGCCCGCCGCCGGCTCTGCCGGCTCCTTCTGGCCGCCTCCGCAGCTCATGTCGCCCACGAACAGCACGACCGCCGCCGCCGTTGCCAGCCCAGCGACCATCTCGAACAGCCTCATCGGCATGGCTCACGCCCCCTTGAGCAGGTGATTGGCGATGACCAGCCGCTGGATCTCGCTGGTCCCCTCGTAGATCTCGGTGATCTTCGCGTCGCGGAAGTGACGCTCGACGGGGAACTCGGTCACGTAGCCGTTGCCGCCGAAGATCTGGATCGCCTCGCGCGCCGCCCGGTTGGCCACGTCGGAGGCGAACAGCTTCGCCATCGCCGCGGCCTGGCCGTAGGGCTGGCCGCGGTCCTTGAGGTAGGCGGCGCGCCAGACCAGGAGGCGCGTCGCGTCGATCTCGGTGGCCATGTCGGCCAGCTTCCACTGGATGGCCTGGTGCTCGACGATCGGCTTCCCGAAGGTGCGCCGCTGGCGCCCGTAGTCGAGCGAGTCCTCGAACGCCGCGCGCGCGATGCCGAGCGCCTGGGCGGCGATGCCGATGCGTCCCCCGTCGAGGGTGCTCATCGCCACGGCGAAGCCCTTGCCCTCGGCGCCGAGCAGCGCGTCGC
>DATFRY010000084.1:0-4425 GCA_035262925.1 Kofleriaceae bacterium
GCGCGCCGGTCGCCGACGGCGACGCGGTCATCGTGTTCAACTTCCGCGGCGATCGCGCGATCGAGATGAGCCGCGCCTTCGAGGACGACGGTTTCCCGTACTTCGATCGCGGCCCGAAACCCGACGTGCTCTACGCCGGCATGATGGAGTACGACGGCGACACCCACGTGCCGAAGCACTACCTGGTCGAGCCGCCCGCCATCGAGCGCACCATGGGCGAGTTCCTGGTGAGCGCGGGAGTGCACAGCCTCGCCATCTCCGAGACCCAGAAGTACGGCCACGTCACCTACTTCTGGAACGGCAACCGGAGCGGCAAGCTCGACGACAAGCTCGAGACGTACGTCGAGATCCCGTCGGACCGGGTCCCGTTCGACCAGCGGCCGTGGATGAAGGCGGCCGAGATCACGGATCGCCTGGTCGCCGAGCTCGCGGGCGGGCGGCACCGCTTCGCCCGGGTCAACTACGCGAACGGCGACATGGTGGGCCACACCGGCAACTTCCACTCGACCGTGATCGCGATGGAGGTCATCGACCTGGAGCTCGCCCGGCTGGTGGCCGAGGTCGACCGGCTGGACGGGATCCTGCTCGTGACCGCCGATCACGGCAACGCGGACGAGATGTACCAGCACGGAAAGTCGGGCGAGGTCGTCCGCGACGGCGCGACCGGCAAACCTGTGGTAAAGACGAGCCACACGCTCAATCCCGTGCCGTTTCTACTCCACGACCCCCGGCGAGGGGACCTGTACCGGATCGACCCGGAGCGTGCCGAGGGCGCCGGCATCGCCAGCGTCACCGCCACCTGTCTGGAGCTCCTGGGGTTCGAGCCGCCGGCCGACCTCGCGCCGTCACTCCTCAAGTTCCGCTGACCCCGAGACTCGACGAGACCTGACCGACCGTACACCCCATGAAAGGTAGCGCCGTCATCGCCGCCTCGGCCGCCGTGCTCGCCGGCCTCCTGGTGTTCGTGTTCGTCCAGTTCCAGCATGGCGACAGCCGCGGCGTGAGCGTGGGCGTGGGCAGCGCGGAGGCCGCCTGCCGCGACGACTCGCCGCGCTGCCTGCCGAAGACGACGTTCCACGACAAGAGCGGGCACGACTGGTCGCCCGACGCGCTGGCCGACAAGGTCGTGATCGTCAATGTGTGGGCCACCTGGTGTCGCCCCTGCACCATGGAGATCCCGGACCTGGCCAAGGTCTATGGCCACTACAAGGACCGCGGCGTGGTGCTGCTCGGGCTCATGGCTGACGACGTGCCCGATCAGGAGCTGAAGTCGTTCTCGTCCGAGTACGGCATCAACTACCCGGTCGTGCTGATGGACGAGGAGCTGGCCCGCGCGTTCGACTATCCGCAGGCCCTGCCGACCACGTTCATCTACGACCGCAGCGGCCACATGCGCTACGGCCGGCCCGGCGTGATGACGGCCGACCAGCTGCAGGACAACCTGGACCAGCTGCTGGGCGAGTAGCCGCCCGGCCTCGGGCGGGTTCCGGCGCGGCCCGGCCCGCGCTACAGGAGCGGTGCGAGCTGGTCGGCGATCGGGAACAGCCCGAACATGCCGCCGGTGTGGATGAAGACCACGCGGCTGCCGAATCGGTCGCGGTTCCGGGCCAGCTCCTGGACCAGCGCGTGAAAGGCCTTGCCGGTGTAGACCGGATCGAGGATCACGCCCTCGGCGCGGGCGAGGGCGATCATGTCCTGCAGCTCCTCGGGGCGAGACTTCGCGTAGCCGCGGCCGACGTAGCCGTCGAGAATGTCGATGTCCTCGTCGCGGATGGACAGGCCCCGGAGCGGCGCGCGGCGCGCGAAGTCGCCGCAGATGCCGCCGATGGCGCGCACGAAGTAGTCGCGGTCGTCGCACACGTTGACTCCGACCACGCGGATGCCGCGCTCGCGCCAGCCGCACAGCGCGGCGCCCAGGACCAGGCCGGCCCCGGTGCCGCCCGAGCCGCACGCGTGGACGACGGTGGTCGGCCGCGCGGGCAGGGCGGACAGCTCGCCGTCGAGCTCCTCCGCGGCGGCGCGCACGTAGCCCCACGCCCCGAGCGCGTTCGAGCCGCCCTCGGGGATGATGTACGGGCGCCGCCCGGCGCGGGCCAGGCGAGCGGCCGCCTCGGCCATGAGCGCGTCGCGCCGCGCCCACTCGGCCAGCGTGATCCACTGGAGCTCCGCGCCCGCCAGGCGGTCGAGCAGGATGTTGCCGGTCGCCGCGGGCGGGCGGCCCGGATCCGCCGTGCGCAGGAGCAGGTGCGAGCGCATGCCGACGCGGCTCGAGGCCAGCGCGGTGGCGCGGCAGTGATTCGATTGCTCCCCGCCGCACGTGATCACCGTGTCGCAGCCCTGGGAGCGCGCGTCGGCCAGCAGGAACTCCAGCTTGCGCACCTTGTTGCCGCTCAGCTCGGCGCCGGTCAGGTCGTCGCGCTTGACCAGGAGCTCGACGCCGAGGCGGTCGCCGGTGCGCTCGAGCCGCTCGAGCGGGGTGGGCAGGCGCGCGAGCGGTATGCGTTCGGGGTAGGCGATGGGCGTCATGGCGGGCTATCGCGCACGAGTCTACTCTCGTGACCGCCATGCGACACCTGCCGAGCGCGATGCCCGCGGTCCCCGCCATCGACACCGAGCGCCTGAGCCTGCGCGGCCACACGCTCGACGACTTCGAGGCGGTGGCGGACCTGTGGTCCGATCCGGAGGTCACGCGGTACATCGGCGGCCGGCCGCAGACGCGCGAGGAGGTGTGGACGCGGCTCCTGCGCTACATCGGGCACTGGTCGCTGCTCGGCTTCGGCTACTGGGTGGTCAGGGAGCGCGGCTCGGCCCGCTTCATCGGCGAGGTGGGCCTGGCCGAGTACCGGCGCGAGATCGATCCGTCGATCGAGGGCGCCCCCGAGGCCGGCTGGGTGATGGCGGCGGCCGCGCGCGGCAAGGGCTACGCGACCGAGGCCGTGCGCGCCGCGCTGGCGTGGGGCGAGAGCGCGTTCGGCCCGGCGCAGCGGATCGTGTGCATCATCGACCCGGGCAACCTGGCCTCCATCCGCGTGGCGGAGAAGGTCGGCTTCGCGCTGGTCGGAGAGGCCAGCTATCGCCACGAGCCGAGCCTCCTGTTCGAGCGGCGCGGCCTCAGCCCAGCTGCATGAACTCGAGGTCGGATCCGTCGCCACCGCCGGTCGGCCGGCTCAGCGTCTCGTAGATCTCGGACAGCCGCTCCTGCGACCAGCCGAGCAGGAGGCCGTCGCCGCGGAAGAAGGTGTCGCCGGCCGCGGTCTCGATGCGGACGATGCCGCCCGTCCCCTGGTCGCAGGTGAGGTCGAGGCGCCACGCCGCCGTGGTGACCGCGCTCTCGCGCTGGCGGACCAGGACTCGCTCGAGGGGCCCGGCGGCGATGGCGGTCAGGCCGAAGGCGTCTTGGCTCGTCGTCTCGCTCATGGGATCGGGACCTCGGGTGAGGGCAGGGCTCGCGTGATCGGGGGGATCGAGTCCCGGGCGGGAATCGATCCCCCGGGCGAGTCTAGCCCAGGCCGTCCGGGCGGGTCCGCGGCTGCCACTCGCTGTGCCCTGGGCCGCGCGATGGGGCAAGCCGCGGCGCCGATCGCGGGCCGAAAACCGGGCTGAAGAGGCGGCGAAAAAGCGCCTCCCGTGCTGGTTTCGGGTGCACTGAATATGCTTTAAGTTCATGAAATAAAAACCGAATACAGTGACCTACCCGGTCGAACTTGACCCCCTGGAAGCGTTGGGGAATGCTCCGACCCCGTGAGCCCCAGACGACTCGCACGACTCTGTGTCGGTGACATCGGGCTGGCCCCGATCGTCATCGCCCTGGTCGCCTTCAGCCTGGCTCTCATCACGTATTTCGGCTGAGGCCCGACACCACGCGCCGCAAGCCGGACGAGCCGGCACGCCTGGTTGGTAACGCAGCGCACGAGGGAGGCGTGCCGCAGTGCGTTGCCGTGCCCGCTGGCTACCCGCCGCTCAGGTGGCGGGCCCAGTCCCCGCTCGCGATGAGCTCGGCGCCTTCGGCCAGGTCGGGCGACGCGAGCGGATAGCACCAGGCCCAGACCCTGGTCCCGTCCCCGACCAGGGTCGCCTCGTGCAGCTCGCGCACGAACTCCTCGCCCTCGTAGGCGTCGAGCAGCGCGAGCGCCGCGGCCAGGTCGGAGAGCACCATGACCTCGCCGACCACGTTGCCGGCATCGTCCGGCAAGTAGCCGGGATAGCTGTCCGCGATGGCGTAGAGGCGGCCCTGGACCGTGGCCGGCATCGATCCGATGACGTGATTGGCGATGAGCGACCGCGCCGCCTGCCCCGAGCGAAGCGAGCCGTACACGAACAGCCGATCCACGATCGCCTGCTGCGATGTGCTCCAGCCGGGAGACTTCCGTCCCCGCACTCGACTCCGTCGCCGCTCCAGACCCACCGCGGGTCATGGTACGGCAA
>DATFRY010000085.1:0-2782 GCA_035262925.1 Kofleriaceae bacterium
CGACAGCGGCCGGAAGACGTCGATGCCGGGGGTGGCGAGGAAGAGATCGAGGATGCGGCCCGGCAGCTCCTGGACGCGGAACAGGAGGTGCGAGCGGGTCCGGCCCGGCTCGTCGAAGGCGCTCTTGCGGTCCGGGGTCACCAGGCCCACGCGCCCGCTGACCCGGTTGCGCCAGAGGTAGCGGATGACGCCCTCGCCGAGCCCGTGCGCGACGACCAGGAACAGCTCGCGGCGCTCGTCGGGGCGCAGCCGGTCGCCGCCGGGGAGCCGCCGGCGCGACAGCCGGAACAGCAGGCGGTCGAGCGGCAGGTCGCGCTCGCGGGCGTAGATCTGCGTGAAGTCCTCGCCATGGACCATGAAGGTCGCGTCGGGCGGCAGCGGGGTGAGGTCTGCCGCGTCGTAGCCGTAGGGCGAGCGGTCGTCGCGGTACTTGACGAAGTGCTTGGCGGTGCCGGTGTAGGTCGCGCCGCCGACCAGGAGGGCGCAGCGCGCGGCCCGGTCGAGCACGTAGCTCGAGATGGCCGGGATGCGCACCGCCATCTCGCGGCTGCCGAGCGGCGTGCGCGCCTGCGTGATCTCGAGGCCGGACAGGAGCTCGTCGAGCGGCGACTCGGCCGAGTAGAGGCGGAGCCACGACACCACGCCCTCGAGCGTGGGAAACACCAGCAGCCCGTAGCGGCCGAGCACGATGCCGCGCGGGTCGGGCGCCACGCCCGGGGTCATGAAGCGCGTCTGACCCAGCGCGACGTGCTCGAGCCCGCCGCGCGCCGGCGCGGGGGAGCGGGCCCAGTCGGCGCGGGGGAGATCGCGGCGGTCCATTCCGGCGAGGATAGCATCCTCGCAGCGAGCCGACGCTCAGCGGGCGCGGCTGTCGGCCACCGCCGGCAGCACCTCCTCCGGCACCAGCACCTGCTGCGTGCGCAGACCCACCTTGTCGGAGTAGTTGCCGGCCAGGAAGCAGACGAGGAGGCCCTGCTCCGGGATGCCCATCAGCACCTGCCCCCCGTTGCCGGCGGCGTAGAAGGCGCGCACGGTGCGCCCGCGGTACGGGAGGTCGACCACCCACCATAGATAGCCGTAGCGGATGCCGGGGCGCGCGCCGCCTCCCTCGATGGCGGCCATGACCGGGGCGGTGCTGCGCGCGGCCCACTCGCGCGAGACGATGCGCGCGCCGCGCCAGACGCCGCCGTCGAGCATCATCTGGCCGAGCTTCATGAAGTCGCGCGGCAGGAGGTGGACGCCGCCGCCCATGTAGGCCTCTCCGGTCGGCGTGACGCTCATGTGATAGAGGCGGATGGCGAGCGGCGCGGCGATCAGGCGATCGAACAGGCGCGGCAGGCTCTCGCCGGTGGCGGCGCGCAGCACCGCGCCCACCAGGTTGGCGCTCGCGCTGCAGTAGACCGCGCGGCCGCCGGGATCGCGGACCATGGGCAGCGCGAGGGTGTAGCGCCACCAGTCGGGCTCGGCGGTCTGCGACTGCATGCGCTCCTCGTTGCCGGGCGAGTCGGGGTCGCGGTCGTCGCAGGCGAGGCCCGGCGACATGGTCAGGAGATGCTCGAGCGCGAGCGCGCGCCGGCGCGGCTCGAGCGGGGTCGGGCCGCGGCGGACGGCCTGATAGACCGGGGTCGACGCGGCGAGGGGCGCGCCGGCCTGGATGGCGGCGCCGACCAGGACCGACGTGATGCTCTTGGCCGCGGAGCGCAGGTCGTGCGGCTCGTCGCGGTGATGGCCGTGGAAGTACTCCTCCACCACCAGCACGCCGCGCCGCGCGACCAGGAAGGCGTGGATGTCGGGCGCGTGCACCGAGTCGATGGGCGCGTCGATGAGCTTCTGGACGAAGCGCTCGATGGCGGCGCGGTCGATGCCGACCGCGTCCGCGGGGGCGACCGGCCAGCCGTCGGCGAGCGGCTCGGGCGGCGTGTAGACGTAGCGGCCGGGGCGCGCGCCGCGCGGGTAGAAGCCGCCGTCGGTCTCGCCGTCGGCGCGGTGAAAGTCGTAGGTGCCGCCTCGGGCGGGGATGCCGATCGACAGGGTGTCGCTGTCGCGATCGAGGTGGCCGGTGGCCAGCACCTGGTCGCGATCGGCGCCGCGGGCGCGGCCGACGAGATCGATGTCGTCGCCGCGGCGAACGACGCGCGACACGTCCATGAAGGCGCCGATGTTGCGCTCCGGGTTGCGCAGGAACGCCGCGCTGATGGCCCCTCGGGTGCGGATGACGAGGTGCAGGGTCATGTGGTCGTCGAGCGGGCGCACCTCGCCGCGCCAGCGGCGGCCGTCGCCGTCGCGGGCGGTGGCGGTGCGGGTTGTGGTGGCGGCGGTCGTGATCGTGGCGGTGGCGTCGGCGACCACGAGCGTCACCGGCGAGGCGAACGGGGCGCCGCCGGTGCGCACGCCGCCCGGCTGGGTCCAGTGGCCGACGATGCGATCGCCGCTTGTATCGAGCCGGCCGGCGAACGAGCCGAGCTGATCGGCGAGCGCGAACGTCACCTCGGGGCCGCTGACCCGGACCGGAGCCGCGTGGCCGGCGATCGCGGCGCGCCACGCGCCGGCGCGGCGCTCGATCGTGAGGGTGCCGCGCACGTCGGGGCCGAAGCGGCGCACCGCCTCCCACAGGCCGTCCAGCGAGCCCGCGGCGGCGGCGGGCGCGGCGGCGGGCGCGGCGGTGAGGTCCGGCCGGGTGTCGCGCGGCGCGGATTCCGGCGCATCGGGCGTGCAGCCGCCGAGGGCGACGGCGAGCGCCGGGGCGAGGACCAGCGAGAGGGCCAGCGCGGCGCGCCGCTCG
>DATFRY010000086.1:0-5011 GCA_035262925.1 Kofleriaceae bacterium
CGGCTGTCGCCGACGTGGCCGATGATGACGGTGTCGTCGAGGAAGTAGATGGCCACCACCGTGGTGCCCATGCCCTTGAGCCGCGCATCCTTCTGCGACCGCTCGAAGATCTCGAGGTTGGCCAGCTTCACCGCGAGGACCATGCGGTTGACGTCGGAGCGAAGGTCGCGGTCGACCTTGTACGGCCACGTGATCGGCTGGATGTCCGCGGTCCGCTGGAAGTAATCGACGATGGTGCCGACCGCGACGCCGCTGGCGACCTCGCCGCACGCGTGCCCGCCCATGCCGTCGGCGACGATGGCCAGCCGCGTGTCGCTCGGCAGGTACATCGCGTCCTCGTTGTGGTTCCGCTTGCGGCCCACATCGCTGGCGCCGGAGAAGCGCACGCGCATGCCGTCGAGGGGGAATGAAGAGCTCATCTCTGCCGCCCGAGCCGACCAATTATAATGCCGACATGGCCCCGTGGTGACGCGCGGTCGCGCAAGAACCGCGATCATTGACAAGTTTCTCGCTGCCTCACATGCTGGGAAACGTGCCATCGGTTTCCTTCGAGTCGGCGGCGGCGTCGTGGTGGGGGTTCGCGGAGGCAGATCGGTTGCTCCTCGGCGTCATCGTGATCGTGCTCGCCGCGCTGGCCGTTGCGTACACGTTCATGCGGCTCCTCCGCACCCGCGGAGGGCGTGGGGGCGCCGCGTAGGCGCGCCGCACCTGACGACCTGAGGAACCGGGTGGAAGTCGCGCAGGGGAGAGTCAGCGATCGGCCTTTCGCGCGAACGATCTATTCGATCGCCAGGCAGCGCTTCACCGGCGATCTGGTGCTCCGCGACGGAGATCGCCGCTACAAGCTGTCGTGGGAGGACGGGCGGGTCGTGGCGGCCGAGAGCGCGGCGCCGGCCGACAGCGCCGGACGCGTGGCCCTCGCCGCCGGCCTGGGGACCTCGACCGACGTGGCCCGCGCGCTGGACGCGATCGCGCGCTCGCCGGGGGCTGACCCGCTGGAGGTGCTGACCGAGCAGATGCGCCTCAAGCCCGACCAGGTGGCCCTCCTCAAGCGCCGCCTGCTGGCCCAGCGCGCGGCCCGCGCCTTCGCGCTGCCCGACGGCTCGTACGTGCTCGACAACGCCCGCTCGCTGCGCGCCGATCCCGAGGTGCCTCCGCTCGACGCGCGCTGGCTGGTCTACTTCGGGCTGCGGATGCACTACACCGCGGAGCGGCTGGAGCGCGAGCTCGGCGTGCTGATCGACCGCGGGCTGCGCCTGGCCGACGATGCGGGCACCGCGCTGCCGGCCTTCTCGTTCGGCGAGAGCGAGCGCCCGGTCATGGACCGGCTCGCGATGCGCGCGTGGACGCCGCGCCAGCTGCTGGACGCCTGCCCGGGCATGGACGGGTCGCACATCCTGTCGGTGGTGTACGCGCTGCTGGCGTGCGATTGCCTCGAGCAGGGCATCGCGTCGCCGTCGCCGACCCTGCCGCCCCCGCTCGGGGAGGTGCCGGCCGCGCGCGGCACCGAGACCCGCCCCCCGACGCAGCCGGGAGCGGCGGCGGCCGGAGGCGACGCGGCCCGCCGCGCGCGCGGCGTGTCGAGCGCACCGGCCCCCGCGGTTCCGGGCGCCGCCGAGCACGCGCGCCTCGCGCACGGCACGGTCCGTCGGCTCCTGTTCCCCGGCCAGGGCACCAACGCGCCGCCGACCGGCGAGCCGCCGACCCCGCGCGCGCGCCGCACCTCCAGCCCCCCTCTGCCCAGCCCCACGCCGCCGGCCCCGCCCGGCGCGGATCCGCCCGCGCCGCGCACGCGCACCTCGTCGCACCCGCCGGCGTCGACCGCGCAGCCGCCCGCGCCGCGCACGCGTACCTCGCCGTCGTCGCCGCCGCCGCCGGCCCCGGTGACGCAACCGCCGCGCACGCGCACCTCGTCGGTGCCGCCGCCGGTCACGCAGCCGCCGACCTCGCGCACGCGCACCTCGCCGTCGTCGCCCCCGCCGCCGGCCACGCAGCCGCGCACGCGCACCTCGCCGTCATCGCCGCCGCCGGCGTCCAGCGGGGTGTCGCCGTCGGCGCGCCGGCCGACCGCGTCGCCCTACGCGCGCCTGGCGCGCGAAACCTCGCCGCCGCCGATGGGCCGCTCGTCGCCCCTGGCGCCGAGCAAGACCCCGACCCTGCCGCCTCCGTCGCGGCCGCACTCGACCACGGTCCCGCCCATCCTGCGGCGCGTGCACTCCACCACGGGGAGCATCCCGCCCGAGTCGATGACCGGCGCCGCGGCGGAGATCCGCCGCATGATCGGCGAGAAGGTGCAGGCGCTCGAGCGCGGCGCCGACCATTACTCGATCCTGGGCGTGACCCAGATGGCCAAGGCGGACGAGATCCGCGCGGCCTACTTCGCCATCGCCAAGCGCATCCACCCCGACCGGTTGCGCGCGGTCGGCGTCACCGACGTGACCATCGACGCGCAGCGGCTGTTCGCGCGCATCAACCAGGCGTTCGGCGTGCTGAGCGATCCGCAGCGCCGCGCCGAGTACTCGGTCATGCTGTCGGCCGGGGGCGAGGACGCCGTGCGCAAGGCGCAGGCCGAGGCGGAGGAGCGGGCGGGGCGCGTGCTGCGCGCCGAGGACACGTTCCGGCACGGCGAGATGGCGCTGCGGCGCAGCCAGTTCGAGCAGGCGCGCGTGCTCTTCATGGAGGCGGTCGAGCTCAACCCCGACGAGGCCGAGTACCACGCGCTCCTGGCCTGGGCGATCTGGCTCGCCGCGCCCGAGAAGACGCTCGTCGCCATCGACGTGCAGAAGCGCCTGGCCCAGTCGCTGGCGCTGTCGCCGCAGTGCGTGCAGGCGCACTTCTACGGCGGGCAGGTGGCCAAGCAGAGCGGCCAGATGCAGGCCGCGGTCGACGCCTTTCGCAAGGTCATCGAGATGGAGCCGGGCCACACCGAGGCCAACCTCGAGCTGCGCGTGCTGCGCGGACGGCTGAAGAAGAAGTAGCGCGGCGGGCGGCGGGCGGCGCGGCGCCGTGGCCGCGCGCCCCGCTCACTCGTCGTCGGCGGCGGGCTCGTCGCCCTCGCCGGCGCCGCTGCCGGCCGGACCGTCGGACGCGTACCACCTCTCGATGGCGTCGACGATCTGGCGGGCCTGTTTCTCGCTCGAGATGTTGAAGCCGGATTGCTTGCGATAGACCCCGTTCCACTTCTTGTAGCGGACGATCGACACCTTCGGCGCGCGCCAGGTCTCCGTCTTCCGGTCGAGCTCCTGGTACAGGAACATGACCGTGGCCCACGACCCCTTGGACAGGACGTGGCGCTCGATCTCCTTGCGCACCAGCTTGCCGTCTTCCTCGTAGTCGTAGCTGAGCTCCTCGATACTCTCGGCCATACGCTCGTCGTTCTCCTCTCGCTCCTGGCCGCTACCGGCGCAGCCGGCGCCGATCAGCTTCTGCCACCGCGGTCCATATCACCTTCATGGCGGGACGATCGCCGTGCACGATCTCGACCACGCGCGCCTCTGCGCGAAACGCGCTCAGGTCCGGAAGGCGCAGCTCCAGCGTCACTTCCTCGTTGACCTCGAGCAGGAGACCGCCGCGCAAGGTGGCGCCGTCCGGGGTCACCGACACCGCTTCGAACATGCCGTAGCGCGCGGTGCGTCCCGCCGACGGCAGGATGACCGCCGCCTCGACCCGGAGCTCCGCGCTCCCGGAGGCGAGACTGCCTCCGCGGTCGGCGCCGGCGCCCGGATCGGGTCCCTGGCCCACATCGGATCCCGATCCCGCCCCGGTGGCGAGAGCATGCGCGGTCTCGGGGCGGTCCATGAGCGGGGGAGTGTAGTGGAGCACCTTGGTCCAGGCAACGCGGCGCGCTAAGCTCCGGCCGACCTGACGCCCTGAAAATCATGCTCAAGCCGGTCGAACGACAGCGCGTCGCCGACGAGATCGTGGAGCAGCTGCGCTCTCTCATCTTGACCGGCCAGTACCGGGCCGGCGCCAAGCTTCCGCCCGAGCGCGAGCTGGCCAAGACGCTCGGCGTCAATCGCGCCTCCCTGCGCGAGGCGCTCAAGAAGCTCGAACACATGGGGCTGGTCCGGATTCGGCAGGGAGACGGCACGCGGGTCGAGAACTTCATGGAGACCGCCGGCCTCGAGCTGGTCACGCACCTGGTGCCGCTGGCCCGCAGCGCCTATCCGGACATCATCCGCGACGCGCTCGAGTTTCGCCGCCTGGTCGCGCGCGAGGTGGCGCGCCTGGCCGCGGCCCGCGTGGAGACGGGCGATCTCGATCGGCTGGCCGAGATCGCGAGCCGCGCCGCCGCGCCCGGCCTCGACCCGGCCGAGGTGTTCGCCCTCGACTTCGAGCTGTACATGGCTCTGACCGCGGTGGCGCGAAACCGCATCATCGGCCTCCTCGTGAACACGGTGCGCGAGGCGATCAAGTCGTACACGGGCATCCTCATGTACGTCATCGTCTCGCCGGAGTTCGTTCGCGAGCATCACGAGCGCCTGCTGGCCGCGCTCGAGCAGCGCGACGCCGGGGCCGCCGTGGCGGCGGTCGACGACTACATGGTGCGGGGCAGCGAGCACGTGCTGCGGCTGGTGGACGAGGGCCGCCTGTGGGTGCAGCATGGCTGACGCTCGCACCGAGAAACGATGGCCGCGCTGACCCGACAGGACGTGCTCGACATCGCGCAGCTGGCCCGCCTGCACCTGGAGCCGGACGAGGTCGAGCGGCTGCGCGGCGAGCTCAGCGCCATCCTCGAGCACATGGAGGCGCTGCGGGCGGTCGACACGACCGGGATCGAGCCGATGACCCACGCGGTCCCGATGCAGCTCCGGCTGCGGGCCGACGAGCCGGGAGAGCCGCTCTCCGTCGACGACGCGGTCGGGCAGGCCCCGGACCGGGCGGGCGATCTCTTCCAGGTGCCGCACATCCTCAAGACCGCGGCCGGCGCGCGCGCGGACAGGCGGGAGGTGGGCGCGGCGGGCGACAGGCAGGGTGAGAGCGCGAGCGAGGGCGATGGCGCGGCTGAAGG
>DATFRY010000087.1:0-25290 GCA_035262925.1 Kofleriaceae bacterium
GATCGAGGTGGACGTCACGGTCGGGGACGGCACGCTCTCGGGCGAGCTGTCCGGCGCCAACGGCGTGCTCTACGTCGGGTCGACGGACGGCTTCCTGCGCGCGCTGGACGCGTCGACCGGCTCCGAGCTCGTCGCGATGGAGCTCGGATCGCCGCAGTCCCAGCCTGCCATCGCGAACGGCCGCGTCCTGGTCGGCTCCGGCAGCGGCGTCCACGCGTTCGCGCTGCCACCGTGATCGCCGCGCCCCGGAGGTCACTCGTCCTTGAGCGTGACCATCGGATCGACCCGGGCAGCCCGGCGCGCCGGCAGGTAGCAGGCCAGCAGCATCGTCGCGGTCAGCACGACCGCGGTGGCGGCGAAGGTGGCCAGGTCGAGCGCGCTCACGCCGAACAGGAGGCCCTCCATGAGGCGCGTGAGCAGGATGGATCCGACCAGGCCGATGGTCACGCCGCACAGGCCGAGCAGCATGCCGCCGCCGATCACCATGCGCAGCACGTGGCCGGCGCGCGCCCCCAGCGCCATGCGGATGCCGATCTCGTGGGTGCGCTGCTTGACCGTGTAGGACATGACGCCGTAGACGCCGACCGCGGCCAGGATCAGCGCCACGCCGCCGAACAGGGCGAGCAGCACCGTGTAGGCCCGCGAGCGCGCCAGCGACCCGGCCATGACCTGCTCCATGGACCGGACCTGCGAGATCGGGATGGTGCGATCCACGGCCCACACCTCGCGCCGCACCGCGTCCGCCAGCGCCAGCGGCGCTCCGTCGGTGCGCACGGTCAGGTAGATCGATCGCCACCACGCGTCCTGCGCGTACGACGTGTACATGGTCGGCACGTGCGGCTTGTCCAGCCCGGTGTACTTCACGTCGGCGGCCACGCCGACCACCGTCCACCACGGCGCATCCGGCTGGTAGTCGCCGGTCTGGATGCGCCGGCCGATCGGATCGGCGCCGGGGAACAGGTGCCGCGCCATGGTCTCGCTGATGATGAGCACCCGCGGCGAGCCCTCACGGTCCGCGTCGGTGAAGGCGCGGCCGGCGCGCAAGGGGATGCGCAGGGTGCGGAAGTAGTCCGGGCTGACCAGCAGCTGATCGGCGACCGGCTGGGCCCGGCCCGGCGGCAGCACGCGGCCCTCCACCGTGTACGGGTTGCTCATCAGCAGCAGATTCGGCGGCAGGGCCATCGACAGCGCCGCGCTGCGCGCGCCGGGCAGCGAGCGCACGCGCGACAGGATCTGCCCGTGCAGGGCGGCGGCCTGGGCGTCGTCCGGGTAGGTGGCGTCCAGCAGCTCGATGCGCATGGTGAGCACGCCGTCCGGGTCGAACCCGGGGTCGACGTGCGACAGGTTGACGAAGCTGCGGATCATCAGTCCGGCGCCGGTCAGCAGCATCAGGGCCAGCGCGCCCTCGACCACCACCAGGAGCGCGCGCATGCGGTGGCGGGCCGCGTTCTCGACGCCGCTGCCGCCACCCTCCTTGATGGCCGTGTTCAGGTCCAGGCGCGAGAGCTGCAGCGCCGGCGCCAGCCCGAACACCAGCCCGCTCAGCAGCGCGACGGTGAGGGTGAAGCCGAGCACCCATCCGTCGACCGACACCTCTTCGAGCCGCGGCAGGTCCGACGGGGCCAGCCGGTCGATGACCTGCACCCCCCACACCGCCAGCAAGAGGCCCAGCGCGCCGCCGATCGAGGCCAGCAGCAGGCTCTCGGTCAAGAGCTGGCGCACGATGCGCCCGCGGCTGGCCCCCAGCGCGGCCCGCACCGCCAGCTCACGCTCGCGCGCCGTGCCGCGCGCGAGGAGCAGGCTGGCCAGGTTGACCGACGCGATCAGCAGCACGAACAGCACCGCGCCGAACAGGACCAGGAGGGCGCGCTGCGACGTGCCGACGATCGAACCCTTGAGCGAATCGACCGTGACCACCGCGAACGCCGAATTCGGGTACTGCTCGCGCAGCTGGGCCGCGATGGCGGTCAGGTCGGCGGCGGCCTGCTGCGCGCTGACCCCGGGCCGCAGGCGCGCGATGCAGCCCAGGTAGTAGGGTGGCCGGCTCTGCGGCGGCTTGAACGGGATGGCCTTCCACACCTCCGCCTGGCCGGTCAGCGCGACGCGAAAATCGGCCGGCATGACGCCGATGACGGTGTGCGACTCGCCGTCGAGCGAGATCGGCCGACCGACGGCAGCCGGATCGCCGCCGAGTCGGTCGCGCCAGAACCGATAGCTGACCACCGCGACCCGCGGCCGGCCGTCCCGGTCCTCTCCGCGCGCGAAGGTGCGACCGAGCGCGGCGCCGTCCCCGAGCACGTCGAAGAAATCGGCGCTGACCGCAGCGCCGCGGATCTTCTGCGGCTCGCCGCCGGGGCCGGCGTAGGCCAGGCCCACGGCGGGCGCGTACACCGCTGCCACGCCCGCCAGCGTGCGGTTGCGATCGCGGATGGCCATGAAGTCGGCGGCGCCGAGCGGGTTGTTGGGCTCCACGGTCTCGAGGTTCTGCAGCGACACCCGCACCAGCCGGTCCGGCTCCGGGTGGCCGAGCGGCCGCAGCAGCACCGCGTTGACCACGCTGAAGATGGCCGAGTTGGCCCCGATGCCCAGGGCCAGCGTGAGCACCGCGATCAGCGTGAGCCCCGGCGTCTTGCGCATCATGCGCGCCCCGTAGCGCACGTCCTGCAGGACCTCCTCGGCGAAGCGCACCCCGCGCGCATCGCGGCACTCCTGCTTGGTCCGCGTCACCCCGCCGAACCGGACCAGCGCGGCCCGCCGCGCGTCGTCGGCGGACATCCCGCGCGCCACGTTTCGCTCCGTCTCGCGCTCGATGTGAAAGCGCAGCTCGTCATCCAGCTCGCGCTCCACCTCGTCCTTGCGCCGCAGCGCCCGCCATCGCCGCTGCCATCGCCGCAACCACCGCCGGGCCATCGCGTCTCCGCTCACGATCCCTGGAGAACCCGAGCCACCGCCCAGGTGAAGCGCTCCCACTCCTTCGACTCGGCAGCCAGCCGCTTCTTCCCGGCGGCAGTGAGCCGATAGAACTTCGCTCGCCGGTTGTTCTCCGACTCGCCCCACTCGGCCTCGACGAGGTCCTGCCCCTCGAGCCGGTGCAGCGCCGGATACAGCGAGCCCTGGTTCACCTGTAGCACCTCCTGGGACAGCTGCTGGATGCGCTGAGCGATGTCCCATCCGTGCATCGGCCCGCTCTGCAGCGTGTTGAGCACGAGGAGGTCGAGAGTCCCCTGCAGGAGGTCGACCTTGCGCTTCCTCATCGGCTTCCCCTAGACATTCTACAAGTAGGGACTCTCCGCCGGTTCTTGTAGAATGTCAACAGGAGATCGGCCGACGGGCCGGCTGCTGGGGTTCACGGCGCCTTCACGTCATGCGCGGGCATGCTCGCCCGGGGCGCCGGCCCGCCCGCGCATGTCTCTAGGTCGGAGGCGCGGCGCGCTTTCTCACCTCTGTCGGATCGGTCGCGCGGGCCTCGGGGGTCTCCAGACATGCCGCGTAGATCTCGCGGACGCGCGGGCAGGCGCCGATGTCGGCGGCGTGGCGCTCGGCGTTTCGCACCTGCGGCACCAGGTACAGGTCGGCCATCGTGATCGCGTCGCCGGCGGAGAAGCGGCCGCGCGTGCGCGCCACGTGGGCCTCGAAGGCGACGAGGCCGCGCTCGATCCAGCGCGCGCACCAGGCGCGCTGCTGTTCCGGGTCGTCCGAGATGGCCAGGCGCACGCCGGTGTTCTGCAGCGGATGGACGCCCGAGTTGATGATCTGGACCAGCTCGCGGATGTGCGCCCGCTCGCGCGCGCCGCCGGGCAGGAGCGCCGGCTCGGGCCGCGTCTCCTCCAGCCACTCGATGATGGCCACGCTCTCGGCGAGCGCGGTGCCGTCGTCGAGCTCGAGCGTGGGGATGGCGCACATCGGGTTGAGCGGGGCCAGCGCCAGGTGCTCGCCCCGATCGATATCGACCAGCACGCTCTCGTAGGGCACCTGCTTGAGCGCCAGCGCCCAGCGCACGCGCCACGAGGCGGACGAGCGCCAGCCCTCGTGGAGCCTCATCGCGACCCCGCCCCGGCCGGGAAGCGCGCGGCCCACGCCTCGCGCGGGACGCGGGCGCCTTTGATCACGTAGGCGATGGTGCGGTACCAGCCGGCCAGCACCAGCAGCTCGATCAGCTGGGCCGGCGTCCAGCGCGCGGCCAGCTCGGCCCACAGATCGTCCGACACCGCCGCGCCGTCGTGGAGCTCGTCGGCCAGGCGCACGAGCAGCGCGTCGCGCTCCGACCACGCCGGATCGTCGGCGCCGGCCGACGCGGTGGCCGCGATCTGCGCGCCGGTCAGGCCGACCGGCTCGCCGAACGCCTGCGCGTGCACGCCCCACTCGTACTCCGCGGCGGCGCGCCCGCTGGTGCGGAGAATGATGATCTCGCGCTCGCGCGGGTCGAGCAGCCCGTGGCCGAGCAGCCCCGAGCCGAGCGGGCGCATGCGGCTCATGAGCTCCGGGTGGACGGCGAGGGTGCGGAACAGGGCCAGCGGATCGGCCGGGCTGCCGGGCGGCATCCAGCGCCGCAGCATGTCCTCGACCCCCGGCGGGTAGGGCGGCTCGAGCGGCTCGATGCGGGGAGACGGCGCACGACCTGGTTCCGTTGCCGGCATGGTGTATCCTCACTCTCGTGCTTCTGTTTCCGAAGCAGAGAGAGGCTAGCTTCTGAATTCGAAGCGGTCAAGACCGTCGAGCGCCGCTCCCCGCCCCGGCCGGGCGGTGCGCGGCTCGAGCACCGGGCGCCCGATCATGGCCCTGCTCGACCTCCTGGGCCGGCGCTGGACCCTGCGCGTCCTGTGGGAGCTGCGCGGCGAGGCGCCCAGCTTCCGCGCGCTGCAGGCCCGCTGCCACGGCATGTCGTCGAGCGTGCTCAGCCAGCGCCTGGCCGAGCTGCGCGCCGCCGGCATCGCCGCGCCGGCTCCCGACGGCGGCTACGCCCTGACCGGCGAGGGCCGCGCGCTGCTCGACGCGCTGGCCCCGATCGACCGCTGGGCGCGCCGCTGGGCCGACCGGCAGCGGCCGCGAGCGCGCCGCGGCTGATCGGCGCGCGGTCCGCGGCCCTTCACGCTGCCGGCGGGCGCTCGTGCCACACGCCGATGGCCCGCTCGAGATCGCGGCCGACCTCGCACAGGGTGCCCTCGTCGAACAGCCGGCCCCACAGGGTCAGGCAGCGCGGCACCCGGAAGCGCGGGCCGCTGCCCGTCTGCTGGTCGCCGGGGCCGCTGCGCGTGCGCCGCTCGACGAACCCGACGCGCAGGGTGAGCGACGGGTGGCCGGTGAAGTTGGTGGCGACCAGGAGCTCTTCGTTGGGCGGGCTGATGAGGAGGTCGACCGTCGCCATCAGCCGGCCCATCGCCTCCATGACCTGGCGCCGCAGCCGCTCCGCCTGCACCAGGTCCACCGCCGAGATGAAGCGCGCCGCGCGGAACGTGTTGGGCCACGCCTCGCGGTCCTGCCACTTGAGCTGGTCGTCCTGGTTGGTGAGCGTGAGCGGCTCGAAGGAGGCCGCCGCCTCGGCCAGGAGGATGGGCAGGAGCGCGTCGAACGGCAGCCTGGGCAGCTCGATCTTGACCAGCCTGGCGCCGAGGCCGGCGAGCTTGCGCAGCGCGAACATGTCGGGGCCGGTCGCCTGCTTGCCCTCGAACCACTCCGGCACGTAGCCGACGGTGCGCCCGCGCGCGCCGCGCCGCGCGTCGAACGCGAACGCGCGCGTGCGCGAGGCCGGGTCGCCGTCGTGGCGCCCGTGCACCGCGTCCAGCACCATCGCGCAGTCCTCGACGGTGCGGCCGAGCGCGCCGACCTTGTCGAGCGACCAGCACAGCGGCATCGCGCCCGTGCGCGCCACCCGTCCGAAGGTGGGGCGCAGCCCGGCCACGCCGCAGCGCGACGACGGCGAGACGATCGAGCCCAGGGTCTCGGTGCCGACCGCGAAGCCGACCAGCCCGGCGGCGGTGGCCGCGGCCGGGCCCGCGCTCGAGCCGCTCGACCCCTCGTTGCGGTTCCACGGGTTCCGGGTGCGGCCGCCGAACCAGATGTCGCCGTAGGCGAGCGCGCCGAGGCTGAGCTTGGCGCACAGCACCGCGCCGGCGGCGGCCAGGCGCTCGACCACGACCGCGTCGCGCGGCGGCACGCGCCCCCGGTACGGCTCCGCGCCCCAGGTGGTCGCGATGCCCCTGGTGTCGAACAGGTCCTTGAGCCCGTACGGGATGCCGTGCAGCGGGCCGCGCATGCGGCCGCGCCGGATCTCCTTGTCCGCCTCGGCCGCCTGGATGCGCGCCAGCTCCTTGGTCAGGGTGACGACGCACTCGAGCGCCGGGCCGATCTTCTCGAGCCGCGACAGGTAGAGCCGGGTCAGCGCCGCGCTGGTGAGCTTGCGCCGGCGCAGCCAGTCGTGGAGCTGTCCCACCGGCGCGTAGGCGATCGCGGTCTCGTCCTTCGGCACATCGCCGCGCGGCGGCGCCGCCCAGCGCACCGCGCCGCGGCCGACCTCGGGCAGCGCCGTGCCGGGCAGCACGGGATCGAAAATGACCGCGGGCGCGAGCTCGACCGGCATCTCGAGCGCGCGCCGCTTGCGCACCAGGTCGAGCTGCTCGTCGAGCGTGCGGACCAGGAGCGCCCGCTCCTCCGGCGTGTACTCGACCCACATGATCCGCTCGGCCGCGGCGATCGCGTCGGTCGTGGTCGGCCCCGGCTCGCCGGTCGTCTCGCCCGGCGGCACCCGGATGTGACTGGCAGGGGCGCACCCGAGCGGCACGAGCGGGGCGAGCGGCAGGGCGACGGCGACGCCGGACGAGAGGACGAACTGGCGGCGGTCCAGGGGCATGATCGGCACCTCGCGTGCAGATTAACCGCCCGGCTTGTCGAGCCGCGAGGCCTGGATGAGCCTGACGTACGCGCCGCCGGCCGCCTGCCCGATCTCGATCAGCTCGCGGGCGTGCGACTCGGCGATCGAGCGGCCGCCGGGGCCGTGGGCGTAGAGCAGGTTGACCACGCGCCGGGCGACCAGGATCGGGACGACCATCATGTCGGCGGGCGGATCGATCGCGCCGAGCGCCAGCCAGATGGTCCGCTCGACCGGACGGCCGGCCGCCGGGCTCGGCCCGTGATACGCGCGCTGCGTGTCGTACGCGACCTGCAGCACCGACGATCCGCCGAGCGGGACGGCCAGGTTCTCGATGGCGGCGCCCACCACCGGGCGGCCGTGGACGTTGAGGGCGCGCCAGCCGATCGCGTTCTGGCCGCGCACCATGAGGAGCGCGGCGGCGCCCGCGCGGCCCTGGGTCACCTCGATGACGTCGTCGGCGATCTGGTCGCGGTGCTGGGCCGCGGCGATCGATCCGATCGCGTCGACCAGCGCCACGCGCGGCGACGCGGTGGGCAGGCGCGGCCGCGGCTCCGGCTCGGCGCGCGGCCGCGGCTCGAAGCGCACGACCGGCGCGCTCTCGGCGTGGGCCGGCTGCGTGCGCCGTCGCTCGCGCGTGCCCATCGGCGGGCTCGAGCCATCGGGCTGGCGCAGGTAGCGCGGCCGCCGCGCGACCCCCAGCCGCTGCTCGAGGTAATAGAGGATGCGCAGCTCGGCCGCGACGTAGGGCGTGACCGGGCAGCCGATGCGCCGGGCGAGGTCGGCCACGCGCTCGTGCTGCCGCGGATCGGCCATCGCGACCGCGATGGTGTCGGGGCGCAGCGGCTCGGGGCCGAGCGGAAACGCGCGGTGGCGCTCGGCCAGGTCGGCGCCGAGGCGCGCGGCCGCCGCCGGATCGGCCGCCTCCAGGCGCGCCCTGGTCGCCAGCGGGACCCCGTGCACCTTCGACAGATAGAGGCCGAGGGTGTCGAGGTCGACCGAGCCGAGCTCGACGAGGTTGGTGCCGAGCCGTCCGCCGTACAGGACCTGCGCGCGCAGCGCCTCCTCCAGCTGTGCGAGGCTGATGACCGCATCGCGCAGGAGGAGAGTCCCCAGCCGCATGCCCGTGCATGGTAACACGGTGTCGCGGCGCGGCTTTCACCGCGGCCGCGGCGTCCGCGCGGGCGGATGGGCGCGAGCATCACCCGGGGCGGGTCGAGCGGCGCGCCGCATCGGCGTCGACGGAGCGCGGCCGTCGCACGGGCCGTCGCACGGCAGAGACATGCGTGAGACGCCGCGATGTCGACCCGGGAAGGGCGCGGCCGCGAGTAGAGTATCAAGCCAGGGCGCGGCGGACGAAACGGGCGGGGGCGAATGAAGAGAGCGACACGGGGCTTCTGGGCGTGGCTCGTGTCCGCGCTGGTCCTGGCTGGCTGTGGGTCGGTCAGCAAGAAGGACGAGCCGGATGGCGGAGGCGGCGGCGACACGACGCCGCCGACGGTGACCGGGACGACGCCGGCGGCGAAGGCGGCGGGCGTGGCGACAGGCGGCGCGATCACGGCGACCTTCTCGGAGGCGATGGACGAGGACACCCTGACCGACGAGACGTTCCAGCTCACGGCCGACGGGACGCCGGTGCCCGGCGGCGTGACCTACGACGGGCTGGTCGCGACCTTCACGCCCGACGCGCCGCTCGCCGGCGGCACGCCCTACCTCGCGACCATCACGACCGGCGCCGAGGACGCGGCCGGCAACGCGCTGGCAGAGCCGCACGAGTGGAGCTTCACGACCGCGACCACGACGTGCGTGGTGCCGGGCGGAGGCGGAGGCTGCCAGGCCACCATCTCGGCGGCCATCGCCGCGAGCAGCGCGGGCGACTCGATCGCGGTCGCGGAGGGGACCTACGGCGAGAACGTCGTCATCGACCGGACGGTGACGCTGCTGGGCGGCTACAGCGGCGATTTCGCCGAGCGCGACCCCGCGGCGCACGAGTCGCGCATCCAGCCGTCGAACCTGGCCGAGCCGGTGGTCCGCATCAACGGCGATGCGGCCGACACGGCGGCGATCGCGCCGACCGTCGACGGCTTCACCGTCACCGGCGGGCGCTCGCAGGACCACGGCGGCGCGTTCCACATCCGGTCGAGCGACGCCCTCCTGCGCGGCAACCTCATCACCGGGAACCAGGGCTTCTTCCTGGGCGGCGGGCTCTACATCACGGGGGGCGCGGCCCGCCTGCTTCGCAACACCATCCAGGACAACGCCGTGGTCGGCCAGGAGGGGAGCGGCGGCGGGGGCGTCCTGCTCGAGGGCACGCGTGCGACCCTGATCGATAACCTCATCGCCGGGAACCAGGCCGCCCAGGACACCGACTACGGCGGCGGCGTCGGCGTGCAGGGAGGAGGGCCGGTCATCCTCCAGAACAACCGCATCGAGGGCAACCAGGCCGGCGGGCTCAACATCGCCGGCGACGGCGGCGGCGTGTGGATCTCGAACGCGCAGGTGACCATCACCGGCGACACGATCGTCGACAACGAGCTGGGCACGACAGGGTCCGGCGGGGGCGTGTTCGCGCAGACGAGCCAGGTCGCGATCCAGGGCGCCGTCATCGAGAACAACGCGGCCGGCACCAGCCCGACCGGGTCGGACGGCAGCGGGGTCGCGGTCGAGACCATGTCGACCCTGGTGCTGACCAGCTCGGTGGTGGCCGGCAACCGCAACGGACTGGCGGGCGTGTGGGTCGGCGTGGACAGCAGCGCGACCGTCGTGAACTGCACCATCGCCGACAACCCGGGCAAGGGGCTGCGCACCGAGAAGCCGCTCAGCCTGGCCAACAGCATCTTCCTGGCCGAGGACGTCGGCGTGGCGGTCGAGGCGGCGGCGCCCGTCGCGGCCTTTGCGATCAGCAACGACTTCTTCGACGTCGCCACCCCGGCGGCCGGGTTCGACCTCGACGACAGCAACCTCACGCTCGACCCGCGGCTCGACGACACGTTCCACCTCGCGGAGGACTCGCCGCTGCTCGACGTGGGCGTGCCCGGACCGTTCACGCAGGCGGGCACGGCCGCGATGATCGATCTGCCCGACCGGGACATCGACGGCGAGCCGCGCGTCATGATCGGGCCGAGCGACGCCCGGCGCGTCGACATCGGCGCCGACGAGCGGACCGGCCCGGTCGAGTGACGCGGCGGCGGGCGCGCGTCAGTTGAGCCAGAGGAGGTAGCGCAGCTTGCGGCCGAACGAGTCCTCGCCGCGGTCGATCTCGGCGCGCATGCGCGCGAGGCGTCCGACCAGGGGCGAGGGCCTCATGCTGTCCACGTAGTAGGCGCCGAAGAAGCTGCGCAGGGCGGCCTCGAGACCCGCCGCGCTCTCGCGGTCGAGCTTCTCGAGCGCGGGCAGGTCGATGACGATGTCGCGCGGCGCCGACAGCATGCGGCCGATGTCGAGGTAGCCGGGCCGGATGCGCAGACCGGGCGCGCCCAGGCGGACGATCTCGGCCAGGTCGAGCCCCTCCTGGCCGCGCACCAGCCGGCGCACGTCGTCGATCACGGCGTCCCAGGTGTCGTAGAGCCGCGCGTCGACGGTCAGCGGCAGCGGGTGATTCACCTGCCGCGGGCTGGGCAGCCACTCGCGCTCGTCGTCCGACTCGGCCAGGTAGGCCTGGCGCGACCGGTCTGCGTGATCGAGGCCGGCCAGGATCAGGTCGCGCGCGCGCCGCACGCGCGCCGCGTCATCGAGCGGGAAGCGGACGATCTGCGGCTGGCTGCTGAACAGCGAGGCGGCCGCCTTGTCCACCTCCTGCCAGCGGAAGGCGGCGACCAGGTTCATGCCGGCGCGCTGGAAGGCGACCATGGCGCGGGCCCAGTGCGCGTCGCCGGTGTCGAAGCGAAAGGTCGGCGAGCGGCGCGGATCGCCCTCCGGGATGTCATGGCCGTCGGCGTCCATCTCGACCTGGAACAGGAGCTGGTCGCCCTCGTCGACGCGGCCGTTGCCGTTCCAGTCCTGCTTCCAGCAGGCGATGCACAGCTCGAGCGAGAAGTCGGGATCGGCGGCCGCGCGCGCGAGGTCGCGATCGACGTCGGCCAGGGCCGCCTCGGCGCGCATCAGGGCCGCGCGAAACGCGCCGTCGTCGAAGTTGCGGTCCTCGCGATCGAACTTCGCGCCGACCGCGGAGAGATCGCGCCACAGGCGCTCCATGATCTCGCGGTAGCGGGCGATGGCGCGCACCGCGGCGGCCACGGAGTTGTCGGGATCGCCGGCCAGGACGCGGGCGGCGGCGCGGTCGGAGTCGGCGAAGCGCCCATCGCGCAGCGCCGTCACCGCCGGCGCGGCGGCCTCGCGCCGGTCCGGCCCCGAGCGGCCGCGCGGCGGCGCACCGGAGCATCCAACCCCCGCGACGGCGAGCGCGGTGACCAGGGAGGCGAACAGGACGGCGGCCGGTCGCGACATGTCAGGGGGTAGCACGCGGCCCCGACCGCGGGCAGGCGCGTGCCGTGGTTTTCCGCCCGGGTCGCGCACGCGGCCGGACCCGGTGATCCCGCGCCAGGCTAGAGCCGGGTGGCGGCCTGGAACAGCCGGGCCTGGCGGCGCGACATCTCGACCTCGACGCCGCCGGTCAGGACCACGAGATAGCCGTCGTTGGGCCAGGGCGCGAGCGACTCGATGCAGCCCAGGTTGATGATCTGCCGCCGGTTGGCGCGGAAGAAGAGGGCCGGGTCGAGGCGACAGGCGATCGCGCCCAGCGAGCGGGGCAGGAGCGCGCGCTGGTCGGCGAAGTGGAGCCGCACGTAGTTGCCCTCCGACTCGATGAGCACGATGTCCTCGACCGCGACGAACCAGCAGCGCTCGCCGTCGCGGACGAAGATGCGCTGGCCGCGGCCGAGGTGGGCGGCCGGCTGCGGCGAGGCCGGGGCGGCGCGGGCGGCCGCCCTGGCCACCGCCGCGGTCAGGCGATCCGGCGCGATCGGCTTGACCAGGTAGTCGAGCGCGTTGACCTCGAAGGCGCGCAGCGCGTAGCTGTCGAACGCGGTCGTGAAGATGACCGCCGGCGCCTCGTCGAGGCGCTCGAGCAGCTCGAAGCCGTCGGCGTCGGGCATCTGCACGTCGAGGAAGACCAGGTCGGGGCGCAGCCGGGCGATCTGCTCGGCGGCGTCGCGAGCGTTTCTGGCCTCGCCGACCACCTCGACCTCGGCCAGCGGCTCGAGCATGCGCCTGAGCTCGTTGCGCGCGAGCCGCTCGTCGTCGACGATGAGCGCCCTCACGCCCGGCCTCGGGTCACCGGCAGCGAGAGCTCGGCGACGACCGAGCCGCCGTCCTCGCGCAGCGCCAGGCTGGCGGCCGCGCCGTAGAGCAGGCGCAGGCGCTCGCGCGCGTTGGCCAGGCCCACCCGGGTCGAGCCGTCGCTCGCGACGATGCGGCCGCTGCTGGTCACACGGACGCGCAGCGCGCCGTCCTCGATGCGCGCCGCGACCTCGATGGCCCCGCCGTCGGCCAGCCGCTCGATGCCGTGCTTGACGCCGTTCTCGACCAGGAGCTGGACCAGCATGGTCGGGACCGGCACCGAGCGCGTCTCGGGCGCGATCTCGATGCGGGTGGTGAGCCGCTCGTCGAGGCGCACCCCCTCGAGCGAGAGGTAGGTGCGCACCATGTCGATCTCGACCTCGAGCGGCACGGTCGGGATGCGCCCGGCCTGCATCGAGTAGCGCATCAGGTTGGACAGCTCGGTCACCGTGGTCTGCGCCTTGCCCTGGTCCTCGACGATGAGGGCGCGCACGCTGTTGAGGCAGTTGAACAGGAAGTGCGGGTTGAGCTGCGACATCAGCCCCTCGAGCCGCGCCTCGGCGGCGGCCACCGCGAGGCGCAGCTTGTCCACCTCGGCCTGGCGCCAGCGCTCGAAGTAGTGCACGCCGAAGTAGATGACGCTCCACATGAGGACGCACCAGCTCCAGGTCATGAACGCCGGCGGCCCCCACGCCGCGATCGGGTCGACCCGGTCGCGGAGGACGAAGAGCCACACCGGGTAGGCCGAGAGCGGGATGGCGGCGCCCAGCACCGCGCTGCCCCCGAGCACCCGGACCAGGAGGCGCGCCGGGCTCAGCGCCGCCCACTGGCGGCGGCGAATGTGGCCGCGGTAGAGGTGGGTCCACGCGACCGCGAGCGCGGCCCCCGCGTTGTATGTGATGGCGAGCTGCCAGGGCGCGACGTCGCGCGGGCTGCTGTAGAGGACGAAGGCCAGGGCGATCTCGGTGACCGAGAACCATCCGCCGATCTGACAGAACCAGTAGATGAGCCCGCGCTTGCCGGTGCCAGCCACGATCGCGCTCGCGCCTCGCGCTCACTATACATCGAGTCGATCGGTCACCTGGATCGACCGGCGGCGGGCGCGGGCGCGGGCGCGAGCGCGGGCGCCGGCGCGGCGACCGCGCCGGGGGCGACCTCGCCGCGATCGCGGGTCGCCGCCGCCGGATCGGCCAGGAACGCGTCCACCTGGGCCAGGAACCACGCCGGATCGTCGAGCATGATGAAGTGGCGCGCCCTGTCGGACATGACCAGCTTCATGTGCGGCAGCGGGGCGTACTGCTCCTGGAACGTGCGGAGGGTGGCCTGTCTCGGATCGGCGACGCCGGCGGCGGTCTGTGCGGCCCGCTCGCCGATCCAGGTGCCGAGCACCAGGGCCGGAGCCTCGACCTTGGCCAGGTCGGGGCGCAGGTCGGTGCCGAGGAGCTCGACCATCGCCCTCGTCACCGTCGCCTGGTCGGAGGCCACACCCCAGGCGATGACGCGCTTCAGGTCGTCGGGCGAGGTCACCATCGATCGAGTCCACATGCCGGACGCGGCCATGGCCCGATACTGCTCGGGCGTCTGCCCCTCCATCTGCGCGCGGAGCCGCTCGACCATCGGCCGCGCCGCCTCGAGCGAGTCGACCTGCAGCATGGCCCCGGCCAGGAACGGAAGCGAGTCGACGATCACCAGCGCGCCGACCCGCCCCGGATGGCGCGCCGCCAGATCGAGCGCGACATCGCCGCCCAGGCTGTGGCCGACGATGACCGGGCGATCCAGCCCCTGGTCCTCGATGTAGCGGGCCAGCTCGTCGCGCACGCGCGCGAGCAGCGGGCCGCGCACGGGGGCCACGCCGGCGAACCCGGCCAGGGTCAGCACGTGACACGCGTGGCTCCCGCGCAGGTGCTGGACCGCGGACGCCCACGTCTCGCCCGATGAGGCCAGGCCGGGGATGAAGATGATCGGACGCCCGCGCCCGCTCACGGCCACGTCGAACGCGCGCTGCCCGGCCGGCAGGCGCGCCGGCGTCCGCGCCGCGCGCGCCTCGCCCCCCGCCGCGCTCGGGCCGCCGGCGCCGTCGCTCGCGCCGCACCCGGCCAGCATGGCCAGCGCCAGCAGCGCGGCTCCGCGTCGCGCCGCCGCGCCTGCCCGCGCGCCTGCCCTCGTTCCTGCATTCATGACTGCATTCATCGCTGCCTTCATGGCCGCACTCTGGCAGCCCCGCGCGCGCGCCGGCGATCCGCGTGACGAGCGGCTGCTCGCCGCGCCCGAGCGGCCGCCGGCTCACCTCGAGCGGCCGTGGACGCGGGGCGCCGGCCGCGCACCGCCGGCGGTCACGTCGCTCGCGGCTCGCCGAGGTCCTCGTCCGCCGCTCGCTCGAGGATGAGGCGGCGGCCGCTGCGCTCGAGGCGGACGCCCGGGACCAGACCATCGGTGATGTGGCGGCGGAGGCAGGAGCGCGCGGTGGCCGGCGTGCGGTAGTGGTGGCTGACCTGGTCGAGCATCTCGGCGAAGGTGCCGCCCGGGTGGGCGCTGGCCCAGGCCTGGATCTCGCGCACGGTGGACTTCCACGGCGACCAGAAGCGGGCGCGCGCGTTGCCGGCCGGGGCGAACGCGCGCTGCTCGTCGCGCAGGCAGCGGCGAAGGCGGGAGGAGATGCGGGCGCGCTCGGCGGGCTCGACCAGCTCGCGGACCCGGCGGCGGCGGGCGCCGGCGACCACCAGCCAGCCGATGCCGTAGTCGCGCGCGACCCGCGCGGCGAAGGCGTTGCGCGAGCGGCCGGTCGCGGCCGAGACGCGCTGGGCGTGGCGCAGCCAGCCGTGCGCCTGCTCGAGGACGGCGAAGCCGATCGACGTCTTGCACTCGATGGCCCACAGGATGTCGCCGCGCACGGCCACGATGTCGCACCGGCGGCCGCCGCGCCCGGCCTCCACCTCCTGATAGACCGACCAGCCGCGTCCCTCGAGCCAGGCGACCACGACCTGGGCGAGCTCCTGCTCCGACATGGTCGACGCATAGCGCGCGCCCCCGCCGCGGGCCTGTTTTCGGCAGCGCGGAGCCAGGCCGTCCGTCCTGACGCGCCACGGCGGGAGGTCGCCGGGGATCAGGCGAGCACGCCGCGGCGGCGCATGGCCAGCTGGTGGGCGATGACGAAGCGGGCCACCTCGGTTCGCTGCCGCTCGGAGATGCCGCGAAAGCCGACGCCGAGGCGGACGTTGGTCGAGGCCGCGACCGGCTCGATGCGCGTGATGCGGCCGTCGCACCGGATGACCGTGGCGGTATCGAGCGCGCGCGGATCGCCGCCCGCGCTCTCGGCCGAGGCGAGGGTGAGCTGCAGCTGCCCGTCGGTGTGCTCGGCCGGCAGCACGACGTCGCGGCCGGCGTTGACCAGGATGCCCACGCCGCCCGGGCTGACGTCGAACGTGACCGCGGTGAGGGTGGCGACCGCCTCCGGGATCCTGGCGCCAGGGCGCTCGAAGGTGAAGGCCACCGGCAGGCACGCCGTCACGCGGAAGTGCTGGCGGCGCGGCAGGCGGCGCGTCCGCTCCTGCTCGGCGGCGGCCAGGACGGCATGGGCGAACGGCTTGCGCGCGACCGAGATCACCTCGGTCTCGAACAGGACGAAGCTGCTCGGCAGCGACGCCTTGACCACCACGGTCTGGCCCGCCACCAGCTGCTCGTCCAGATCCTGGGTCAGGTGGACCGAGAACGTGTGCTCGCTCTCCGCGATGAGCAGGGTCGGGTAGTCGAGCTGCCGACCCCAGTCGGTCTTGAACCCGATGGTGATCGACTCCGCGCTCGTGAGCAGGCCGGCCAAGTCCCCTCCCCCAGCTGTCCATGGTAGCAGCCCGATCGCGCGGGCGGGCCGAGCGACTTCTGCGTCTACTTCTGCGTCTACTTCTGCTTCTGGGCGAGGATGTCCAGGCGGGTGCGGGCCTTGTCGGCCAGGGCCGGCTCCGGCTTCATCGCGATCACCTGGCGGCAGGTCGTCACCGCGGCGTCGAAGCGGCCCAGCGCCTCCTCGGCCAGGCACATGTTGAAGACGTAGCGCGCGTCGCGGTGCAGGCGGATGGCCGCCTGGAAGTGGAGCTTCGCGCCGGTCACGTCGGCCGAGCGGAACAGGCGCTTGCCCTCGTCGTTCTCGGCCTCGGCCTTGGCCACGACGTCGGTCCGCCTCTCCGACACCAGCTCGACGTTGCCGTCGTCGCCGGGCGGCGGGCGGCGGCGCGCCGGCGGCCTCGCGCGCGCCACGCGCGGCCCCGTGCAGCCGGACCGCGCGAGCATGGTCGCGATGGTGTCGGCGACCGCGCCGATCGCCTCCTCCTCGGGCGACCTGTTGTTGATGATGAAGCCGCCCGACTTGCCCTGGATGTCGGCCGCGCCGACCAGCTCCTCGTCGACCCCGTCCGACAGGACCAGCTTGACCTCGACGGTGGCCTGGTTCTCGTTCTGGATGATCCCGCCGCCGCCGCCGCGGTAGGTCCGCTGCACGGTGACGTCGAGGAAGAGGTCGGCCGGCGCGTCGCGCGGGCCGTCGCTGGCCGCCTGCACGTCGCTGAACGCGCAGCGGCTGCGGATCTTGTCGGCCGCGGCGTGCTCGAGCAGGAAGGCGAGGCGCCCGGCCCGGCGATGCGAGCGGCCGGTCGCGCGCACCACCACTCCGCGGTAGGAATGAAGGTTGGCGAGCGGGACCGTCCGCTGCACCGTGGCGGAGGGCTTGCAGCCGGCCAGCGCGACACCGAGCCCGACAGCAAGCCCCAGACCCAGCCCGACCGAGTTCCAGACGCGCATGACTCGATCAATACCCGTTTCCGGGCCCGCGCGGCAGTCCAAAGCGCGGCGACACTCCGTTCAGCGGCCGGTGGCCAGATCCAGCGCGACGTGGGCCTTGCGCAGCGCGACCTGCGCGTCGATCGCGGCGAAGCGGGCGCGCGTGAGCTCGGTCTCGGCATCACCCAGCTCGGTGCTGGAGGCGCTGCCGACCTCGAACAGGCGCTCGCGCACCCGGTGGGCCTCCTCGGCGGCGACCAGCGTGCCGCGGCTGGTCTGGATCGAGGTCTCGGCCGCGCTCACCTCCTGGGCCGCGCGGTGGACCTCGAGCACGATGCCGTCGACCAGCTCGCGCCGCTGGTCGCCCACCTGCGCGCTGCGCGCGGCCAGCTCGCGCCGCGCCTCGCGCGCGCGCGGCAGGTCGTCGAGCGACCAGCTGACCACCGCGCTCACGTCCCACACCGTCTCGAACCGGTCGCGCTGGGGAAACGCGCGCGAGCTGGGGTTCTCGCGCGCCAGATCGCCCACCAGGTCCAGGCGCGGCAGGAAGCGGACGCCCTCGAGCGCCGACTGCGACGCCAGCGCCCCCGCGCCCTCGCCCAGCGCGCGCAGCTCGGGCCGCGCGCCCAGCGCCTCGCCCACCAGCCGCTCCACGTCGCCGCTCTGCGCCGGCAGCGAGGCGAGCACGTCCTCGCCGATGGTGAGCGGGGCGCGACCGGCGTCGCCCATCAGCACGCGCAGCCGGCGCTCGGCCAGGTTCGCGCCCAGGCGCGAGCGCGTGACCAGGTCCTCGGCCTCGCCCACGCGGGCCTGCGCGGTGAGCACGTCGGCGCGCGTCGCGCTGGCGGCCGCCAGCCGGTTCTCGGCCAGCCGGCGGTGCTGCACCGCCTGCGCGTGGGCGCGCTCGGCGACCAGCACGCCGAGGCGCGCCCGCGCCCAGTCGTAGTAGGCCAGGCGGGCATCGGCGGCCGCCTGTCTCCGCTCGGCGACGCTCATCCACCCGGCGGAGCGCTCCGAGTGGCGGCGCGCGGCCACGGCGTGGCCGAGGCGCAGGACGTAGTCGCTGAGCGGCACGCTCACCTGGGCCCCGAACGCCCACTGGTTCTCGAGCGCGCCCGGCAGCGTGACCGGCACCGGCAGCCCCTCGATGGCGGTGTCCGGCGTCGACGAGAGCCGGGTGTAGCGGCCGCTCAGCGACGCGCGCGGCAGGAACTCGAGCCTGGTCGAGGCCAGCTCGCTGGCGGCGATGGCCACGTCGTCCCGCCGCCGGGCGGCGGCCGGCGAGTGGCGCACCGCGCGCGCCGCCGCCTGCTCGGCGGTGAGGCCGCCGGCCACGCCGACCCGGTCGGCGAACGCGCGCTGGAGCTCGGCCGCGGCGTCGGGCCCGCGCGGCCCGAGCGCCCCGGGTGGCTGCGCCGCCGCGGCCTGCACCGCGGCCAGCTGCGCCGTCATCACCGCGGCCAGCGCGGAGATCCCCCGCCGTGTGCGGCCCGCGCGCGGCCTGCCGCTCGTGCCGGTCATGCGACCTCCGTCAGGCGCGCGCGGGGCGCCAGCAGCTTGTAGAGGACCGGCGTCACCAGCCGCGACAGGAGCGTCGAGGTGATGAGGCCGCCGATGATCACCCAGGCTAGCGGCGAGTACAGCGCCGAGCCGCTCAGCGCCAGCGGCAGGAGGCCGCCTACCGCGGTCAGCGTGGTGAGCACGATGGGCAGGAACCTGACCTCGCCCGCCTTCTGGATGGCGTCGTCGAGCGACTCGCCCGCGTCGCGCAGCTGGTTGGTGAGGTCGACCAGCAGGATCGAGTTCTTGATCTCGATTCCGACCAGCGCGACGAACCCGACCATGGCGGTGAAGGACAGCGTGTTGCCGGTGAGGTAGAGCAGCACCAGCCCGCCGATGACGCCCAGCGGGATGACCGAGGCGACCACCGCGGTGCCGCGGAAGCTGCCGAACTCGAGCACCAGGATGGCGAAGATGATGAAGACGGCGACCAGGATGGCGGCGCCCAGCCCGCCGAAGCTGCTCTGGCGGCTCTCGATCTCGCCGGCCGCCTGGAACCGGTAGCCCCGCGGCAGCTCGATCGACCCGAGCTTGTCCAGGATCTGGCGCGTGACCCGATCGGTGTTGAAGCCGCTCTTCACGTGGGAGGTGACGGTCACCGCGCGCTGGCGGTCGTAGTGCTGGATCGAGGTGGGCGAGGCCGACAGCTCGAGCGTGGCGACCTGGGCCAGCGGCAGCTGCTTGCCCGTCAGGGACGGCACGGTCAGGAGGTCGAAGGCGTGCGGGTCGTTGCGCGCGACCCCGCGCAGCTCGACCTCGATGTCGACCTCTTCGCCGTCCTTGTCGCGAAGCTTGCCGGCGTCGAGGCCGGCCAGGCCGAGCCGCACCATCTGGGCCACGCGCGCGGTCGGCACGCCGTGGAGGCCCGCCTTGTCGCGATCGACGTTGACCAGCAGATCGGTGCGGCGCACGGCCAGCGGGTCGACCACGTAGCGGGTGCCCGGGGTGGCCTCGATGAGGTGGGCGACCTGGCCGGACAGGCGGCGCAGGGTGTCGAGGTCGTCGCCCACCACGCGGATCGCGATGGGGGCGTCGATGGCGGGGCCGTTCTCGAACTCGACGACCCGGATCTCGGCGCCCGGCCAGGTGTCGAGCTCGTCGCGCAGCCGGTCGATGAAGGCGGGCGAGGTGCGCGGATCGTACGCGCGCAGCTGGACCAGCACCTCCGCCTGGCTGGCCCGCTCCGGCGCCGGCACGAAGTTGTAGTAGACCTGCGGGTTGCCCTTGCCGACGTTCGCCATGGTCCACTCGACCTCCGGGTGGGCGGCCAGGACCTCCTCGACGTGGCGCACGGCGCGATCGGTGTGGTCGAGCGACGACCCGTCGGGCGTCTCGATCGAGACCATGAACTGGGGCAGCCCGGCCCTGGGGAACAGGCTGAAGCCGATCGACGGCACCAGGGCCAGGGCGCCGGCCAGGAGCGCGCCGGCCACGGCCAGCGTGGTGCGCGGGTGGCCGAGCGACCAGTGCAGGACCGGGCGGTACGACAGCTCGATCGCGCGCCGGAAGCCGCGCAGCACCACGTTGCCGCGCTCGTCCTTCTCGCGGACCAGGATCGAGCTGCCGAGGAACGGCACGATGGTGAGCGACACGAACAGCGACGCGACGATGGTGAGGATGACCGCCACCGGCAGGCTGCGGATGAAGTCGCCCGGCGTGCCGGGCAGGAACAGGAGCGGCACGAACGCGAACACCAGCGCGGCGGTGCAGCCGAGCACGGCGACCGCGATCTGCCGGGTGGCGGCGATGGCGGCCTCGCGCCGGCCGGCCCCCTCGCGCAGGTGGCGCGTGATGTTCTCGACCACGACGATCGAGTCGTCGACCAGCAGGCCCAGCGCGATCACGAACCCGACGATGCTGAGCTGGTTCAGGCTGAAGCCGGCCGCGTTGAGCAGGGTCAGCCCGATGGCCAGCGACAGCGGGATCGAGACCATGACGATGAGCGAGGCGCGCATCCCGAGCGGGATGAGCGTGATGAGGACCAGGAGGATGGCGATCGCGAAGTCGCGGTAGAGGTGGTCGAGCCGGTGCGCGACGTTCTCGGACTGATCGAAGCCGCGCTCGAGCGCGATGCCGGGCGGGAGCTCGGCGGCGAAGGCGTCGGCCTCGGCGCGGATGCGCTGCGCCACGTCGAAGACGTTCTGCCCCTCCTTCTCGGTCACGGTGACGAACACGGCGGGGACGCCGCTGTAGCGCGCGCGGTCGTCCACGGCCTCGTAGTCCCACTCGACGTCGGCCACGTCGCGCAGGTGCACGACGTTCTGCCCGTCGCCGCCCACCACCGTGTCGCGCACCTCCGCGATGGTGCGGTAGGGGCCGCTCGACTTGACGTTGAGCTTCTTGCCGCCGACGTCGACGCTGCCGCCCGGCAGGTTGGTGTTGTCGCTGGCCACCGCCTGGAGCACCTGGTCGACCGGCACGCCGAGCTCGGAGAGCTTGCCCAGGTCGAGCGCGATGCGGACCTGCTCGTCGGGCGCGCCCCACACCTCGGCCTGCTTGACGCCGGACAGGGACTCGAGGCGCTCCTCCAGCCGGTCGGCCAGCACCTCGAGCTGGCGGTAGGGCGCGGTGCGCGAGGTCAGCGCCATCTGCGCCACGCTGACGTTGGTCGTCGAGTAGCGGCGCACCTCGAGGCTGTGCAGGTCGTCGGGCAGGTCGCCCTTCACCTCGGCCACCTGGCGCAGCACCTCCTGGTGCTTGTCCTCCGCGTCGACGCCGGCGTCGAACTCGACCAGGATGACCGCGACGCTGTCGAACACGCGGGTCTTGATGTTCTTGACGTCGTCGAGCTCGTTCAGCTCGTCCTCGACCGGGTCGACCACAAGCTGCTCGAGGTCGGTCGGCGTGGCGCCCGGGTAGATGGCGACGATCTGGAACACCGCGATGGGGAACTGCGGGTCCTCGGAGCGCGGGATGGTGCGGAACGAGTAGATGCCGATGGCCAGCGCCATGGCGAACATGACCAGCGTGAATTGCGGCCGCTTGACCGCGAGCTCGGCGATCTTCACGGCTGCACCGCGACCAGGCTGTGCTCGTCGAGGTAGGCGGCGCCGTCGCTGACCACCTGCGCGATGTCGTCGAGACCGCCGGCCAGCGCGACGCGGTCGCCGGCCAGGAAGGCGATGTCGACCGCGCGCGGCGAGACGTGCTTGCGGTCCGCCGACAGCGCGAACACGCGGCCGCGCGCGCCGTCGGCGTCGACCAGCGCGGCCAGCGGCACGGTCACGACCGGCTCGTCCGCCCGCGGCGTGATGTCGACCCGGGCGACGATGCCGGACGCGAGCGCCGCGGCGCTCGACGTGCCGGCGACGCGCACCGTCACCTCGAACGAGCCGGTGGTCGGGGTCGCGGCCGGCGCGATCTCGTCGACCGCGCCGGCCAGCGTGCGGCCGGGCAGCGCGTCGAGGCGGATGACGGCCGGGTCGCCCACCGCGAGCCGGACGACGTCGCGATCGGCCACGCCGATGCGGACCACGCGGGCGGCGCCCGGGGCCGCGCCGGAGCGGGCCGCGTCGCCGGCCCCGACCATGAGGATCGGGGTGCCGGGCCCGACCACCTCGCCGACCTCGACCAGCCGGGACAGCACCACGCCGTCGGCGGGCGCGCGGATCTCGGAGAAGCGGCGGTTGAAGCGGGCGGCCTTGGCGTTGGCGCGCGCGACCTCGGCGGCGGTGGTGGCGTTCTCCAGCACCTCGCCGGGCACCACGTCCTCGCTGCGCAGCACGCGGGCGCGCGCGAGGTCGCGCTCGGCCTTGACCCGCGAGCTCTCGGCCGAGCTCAGCTGCGCGTCGATCTCGCGCGGGTCGAGGCGGGCCAGCACCTGGCCGCGGCGGACGCGGTCGCCGTCGTCGACCGAGAGCTGATGGATGACGCCGCCCACCTTGAAGGAGAGGCGGGTCTCGGCGGCGTAGCCGATCCGCCCGGACGCGCGGACCGGCCGCGCGATGCGCTCGCGCTGGACCGGCGCGACGCGCACCGGGATGGCCTTGACCGGCGGCGGCGAGGCGGCCGGCGCCTCGGGCACGCTGCAGGCGGCCGCGAGCCCGGTGAGCCCGGCGAGCAGGAGAAGCGGGACGAGAGACGGATTGAACGGTCGCTTCATTGTTTACCCTGTTCTGGTGTTAAACGGCGTTTAACGGGAGAGCGAAAAAAAAAGCCGCGGGGGAGCGGCCCGGGTCAGCGCTTCGCGGTCTCCTTCGCCTTTGCCGGCGAAGGAGACGAAGAGGGAGTGGGAGCCGGCGCGATGAGGGCCGCGTTGAGGAGCTGGGTCGCGCCGCTCACGATGCGCTCGCGCTCCTCCTCGGGGATGATGCGGCAGCGGCCGCGAATGAGGAGCGACGCGATGCCGTGGACCGAGGACCAGGCGGCGAAGGCCGCGATCTCCGGATCGCTGGTGCCGCGCAGCCGTCCGGCGTCGATGATCTCGCGCATGGTGTCGCGCACGACGCCGTAGGCGCGCTCGCCGCAGTGCCAGTCCTCGGCCTCCTCGATCGACCGCCCGGTCTCGCTGGCGATGAACATGAGGTCGTAGTACTCGGGGTTCGCGAGCGCGAACTCCATGTAGATCTGGCCCAGGCGACCGAGGCGCTCGACCGGATCGGCGATCGCGAGCGCGGGCTGCTGCATCGCGAACAGGGTGTCGAACCCGCGCTGGTGCAGCTCGTACAGGATCTCGTCCTTGTCCTTGAAGTAGGAGTAGAGCGCGCCAGGCGTGTACTCGATCTCCTGGGCGATCCGCCGCATGGTGGTCTTCGCGAACGACTCCTCGTGGAAGAGCTTCATCGCGGCGGCCAGGATGGCCCCGCGCATCTCGTTCCGGTCTCGCTCTCGTCGCTCGCTCGTGCCCACGCCAGGTGCTCGTTCAAAGATTAAACACTGTTTAATCTGGGCGCGGCCGGATGTCAAGCGCGGCCGTTCGCACGACCTTTCAGCCCGCCCGGTAGCGGGTCGGGTCGGGGATGCCGGCCTCCGCGAAACCCTTGGCGCGGAGGAGACATGCGTCGCATTCGCGGCACGCCGCCCCGTCCAGCGCCGGGTCGTAGCAGGAGTGGGTCATGGCGTAGTCCACACCCAGCTCGACGCCGCGCTGGATGATCTCGGCCTTGCGCAGCGAGATGAGCGGCGCCTGGATGCGAAACCGCCCGCCGCTTCCGGCGCGGGTCGCGACGCGCGCGAGGTGCTCGAACGCGCGCACGAACTCGCGCCGGCAGTCGGGATAGCCGCTGGCGTCGAGCACGTTGACGCCGATGAAGAGGTCGAACGCGCCCAGGGTCTCGGCCCAGGCCAGCGCCAGCGAGAGGAGCACGGTGTTGCGCGCCGGCACGTAGGTCGCCGGCACGTCGTCGTGCGCGCCGATCTCCTCGAGCGAGCGGTTCTTGGGCACCGCCACCGACGGCGTGGTCAGCGCAGAGCGGGCCAGCGGGGCGAGATCGATCTCGAGGATTCGGTGCTCGGCAGCGCCCAGCGCGGCGGCCACCCGCGCCGCCGCATCGACCTCGCAGCGGTGGAGCTGGCCGTAGGCGACGGTCAGGGCGTGGCAGGTGAAGCCCTGCTCGCGCGCGATGGCGAGCGCGGTGGTCGAGTCGAGGCCGCCGGAAAGGAGCACGACGGCGCGGCGCTCGGCGGGCGGTGAGGACGTGGCGTCGGCCATGCAGCGTTCGTAGCACCCCACCGCGCCGCGTTGAAGGGCGTGGCGCCGCTCGGCTCGAGCGGCGGCGCGGCGACGGCGGCGCGGGGCTCAGGCCCCGGGCGCCGCAGGAGACGGAGCCCGCGACTCTTCCGGGGCGCCGTCCTCCAGGTCGCGCAGCACGCCGGGCAGAAACGGCAGGCCGCGCACCAGCAGCGCGAGCGCGCTCAGCAGCTGGAACGAGAACTGGAAGGCGAGGATCTGGGCCCCGGGCGCGTGGGCCGCGAACAGGGCGAGCCACGCCGCCTGCACGGCGCCGAGCCCGAGCACGTTGACCGGCAGCGCGCCCACCAGGTAGGCGATGGGCAGCCCGGCGGCCAGCGCCTCGAACGGGATGGTCAGCCCGAACGCGCGCGCCGCGCCCCACGTGCCGGCGATGTTGAGCGCGAGGGTGCCCGCGCGCAGGAGCAGGCTGGCCGCCCACACCGGTGGCGGCACCCGCACCCACGCGGCCAGCACGCGTCCGCCCCGCCAGCGCCGCGGCGCCACCCGCGGCCCCAGCAGCAGGAGAAGCGAGATCCCGGCCACGCCGGCGCCGGCGAGGAGCGCCGCGGAGGCGCCCACCCGGCCGGGCAGGAGGCGCGCCCCGACCAGCGCGGCGGGCAGCGCGAACAGGCACACCGCGGCCAGGTCGCTCAGCATCTGGTAGGTGGCCGCGCCGACGGCGGCCGCGGCCCCGACGCCGGTCCGCCGCGCCAGCCACAGCGCGTAGCCACCGGCGGTGAGGCCGTAGTGGACGCTCAGCACCGCGCTGGTGGCGGCGCGGCCGCGCGCGACATCCAGCGCGCGCAGCCGGCGCCCGGCGGCGAGCGCCGCGGAGAAGACCAGCCAGTCGGCGCCGGCCATCATGACGAGCGCGCCGACCGCGATCGCCGCGATCCACGGCAGCTGGCCCACCACGCTGCCGCGCGCCAGCTCCGCGGCGATCGCCCGCGGCGAGTAGCGCCAGAGCAGGAGCGCGATCACCACGGCCGAGGCGACCCACGGCGCCAGCCGACGCAGCCAGCGCGATCGCCCCGCCACCGGATCCGATGGTACCGCGTCCCCGCGGCCCGGCGCTTCCTCGTGAAGCGCTGGCTGCATGACCCCGCCGCGACCCGCCGCGACCCGCCGCGACCCGCCGCGACCCGCC
>DATFRY010000088.1:0-12982 GCA_035262925.1 Kofleriaceae bacterium
GGAGGTGGCGTCGGTGGAGGTGGCGTCGGTGGAGGTGGCGTCGGTGGAGGTGGCGTCGCAGGCGCCCTTCCCGGCCTCGCGCCCCTCCCCGCCGCGGTGGGGCCGGGCCCCCTGTTCGCGCTGCGCGCGGGGGACGAGCGCGCCGAGACCTTCGTCGTCGAGGAGGAGGCGTGGGACGACGACGCGCTCCTGCCCGTCCACCTCTTCAACATGCAGGACTTCCGCGACCTCTTCAGCGAGGAGTGCCTGGCCACGGGCGTGAAGCTCTACGTCGGCGAGCAGACCATCCTCTTCTCCGACATCGTCGGCTCGACGCGGCTCTACGCCGAGTCGGGCGACCCGGCGGCCTTCCTCGAGGTCAAGCGCCACTTCGCCGAGATCTACGGCATCGTGGCGGCCCACACCGGCGTCGTGGTCAAGACCATCGGCGACGCGGTCATGGCGGCGTTCTCGGATCCGACCTCCGCGATCGCGGCCGCGCGCGACATCCACCTGCGCTTCCCGGGCCCCGGCGGCGGCGCGCCGACCTCGGTGCGGCTGCGCATCTCGATCCACACAGGGCCCTGCCTCGCGGTCAACCTCAACAGCGGCATCGACTACTTCGGCGGCACGGTCAACACGGCTGCCAAGCTGCAGCGCTGCGCCGGCGCCGGCGAGGCGGCGCTGTCCGAGGCGGTCGTGCGCGCGCCCGGCGTGGCCGAGTCGCTGCGCGCGCGCGGGGGATCGCTGCGCACGGGCGTCCTCGAGCACGACGCGCTCGGGCGCCTGCCGGTCGAGGTGTGGGTGCCGGTCGCGGCTCCGGCGGCCGCGGCGTCAGTCGCGCACGCGGCGGGGGCCCGCGCACCCGCCGCTCAGCCCGCCACGCGCGACGCGAACCCGGCCACCGCGTCGGCCAGCTCACCCATCACATCGCCGGGTCGCCGGCCCGACCTGGCCGGCACGCGGAAGGAGTGATCGGCGCCGTCGACCACGAGCAGCTCGGCGCGCGCGAGCGGTCTCAAGACTGGCTCGAGCAGGCCGAGGTCGGCCAGGTCGTCGCGCGTGCCCTGCAGGAACAGCATCGGCACGTCGACCCCGGCCAGGTGATCGGCGCGCGCGGTGGACGGCTTGCCCGGCGGATGGAGCGGAAAGCCGATGAAGGCGAGCCCGCGCACGCCGGGCAGCGGCATGGCGGCCTGCGCCTGCGACGTCATGCGGCCGCCCATCGACTTGCCGCCGGCGACAAGCGCGAGGTCGGGCGCGCGCCGGGCCGCCTCGGCCACGGCGGCGCGCACGGTCTCGAGGAGCAGCGCCGGCTGGTCGGGCCGCCTGCGCCCGGCCTCGACGTACGGGAACTGGTAGCGCAGGGTGGCCACGCGCCGCGCGGCCAGGAGCTCGGCCATGGTCTCGAGGAACGCGTGGCGCATGCCGGCGCCGGCGCCGTGGGCGAAGACGTAGAGCCAGCGCGCGTCGGGCGGGCGGACGAGGATCGCGGAGACCGTTCGCGCGGATGCGTGCGTCTGCGCCCCCGCGGCGTCCGCGCCGAGATCGATCGCCAGCTCGGTGCGCAGCGCACGGGTTGCGTCCGCGAAGGCGTCCACGTCCACAGCGTAGCCGATCGCGCGATCGACTTCCGGATTCCACCGGCGCGAGCGGCGTGCTTGACACCGACGATCGCCGAGGTGACATTGAGCCGCCGTGTGGAGCGGATACTCGACCCGTGACGCCGCTCATCTGGCCGGGCTCACCGAGTCCGCGGTGAGGGGCTGCGCGCGCGCCGGCCTCCTGTCCGACGGCGCCGGCGGTCTGCCGGCGCGCCTCTCGTTCCAGGACCTGGCCGTGCTGAAGTCGATCAAGGAGCTGGCGCGGGGGGGCGTGCCCGTGCGCCGGATCCGCCGCGAGCTGGTCGAGCTGCGCCGCCGCACCCGCACGGGCGCGGCGCTGTCATCGCTCACCCTCGCCGCCTGCGGCCGCCACGTGGTCGTGCGCGAGGGCTCGTGCACGTGGCAGGCGGACAGCGGGCAGGTGCTGCTCGACTTCGCCGGGCCCGGGGGAGATGCGGGCCAGGCGGGAGAGATCGCGGCGATGCCGATCCGGCGCGAGGCCCCGGCGCCCGAGCCGGTGCTCGGCCTCACCGCGGATCAGTGGTTCGAGCGCGGCACCGAGCTCGAGGAGGACGAGCCGGCCGCCGCGATCGAGGCCTATCGCCACGCGCTCCACCTGCGCCCGGACTCGACCGAGACGCTCATCAACCTCGGCCGCCTCCACGCCGAGGGTGGGGCCGCCGCGCAGGCGGCCGAGTACTTCTCGCGCGCCATCGAGCTCGACCCGCGCGACGCCACGGCGGTCTACAACCTCGGCGTCGTGGCCCAGGACATGGGCAAGGACGAGGAGGCGATCCACCTCTATCGCCGCGCGCTCGAGCTCGACCCGGCCCTGGCCGAGGCCCACTACAACCTGGCGACCATCTTCGATCGCACCGGCGACCCGCGCGCCGCGATCCGCCACATCCACGAGTACCGCAAGCTCACCCGGGACTGAGCCGGAGCGACGCCGACCGAGCGGTGGTCGGCGAGCGCTGCGCGTCGCGGCCACCGCGACGGCCGCCTCACCTCATCAGTCGTCCTTGTCCTTGTCCTTGCCCTTGTCGCCCTTGCCGAGGAAGAGCGTCGTCCGCTCGCCCTTGCGGTTGTACTGCCAGGCGTAGACCAGGCCGGCCAGGGCCGAGATCGGCAGGCCGAGGTAGAGGAGCGGACCGAGCAGGATGCCGGGCAAGATCTTCCACAAGAGCACGGCGGCGACGGTGCCGATGGCCGCCTCGCGCACCGAGCCGGCGTAGAGCCAGCCGATCGGGCCGAGCAGCGACAGCCCCGCCGAGACGGCCAGCGACTTCTCGTGGTCGTCGTCGCCCCCCTTCTTCTTCTTCTTGGCCGGCACGCCGCTCTTGCCGGCCAGGGTGAGCGCCGCCCGGCTGATCGAGGCGATGGCCTCGTCCGCATCGTCGCGCGCGCCGCTTCGCCTTCGATCCTTCTCGCGCATGAGTCCCGCCTGGTTCGCGCCGGCGCGCGCGTGGTTGCCCGGAGCGGGGCCGCGCCCCAGCTCCGCGAACGTGCGCGGCCCGCTCGTCGATCGCTGTGCGCCGGGGATGACCCACAGCATCTCGCCGCTGTCGTCGACCTCGCACTCGAGCACGCCGTCGCCGATGAGCTCGTCGAGCCAGCGATTGAGCCTCTGCCGGCTCAAGCCCGTGTGGTACTGGAGATGAGCCCGGGTGAGCGGGATCCGCGTGGTGACCCAGAGGTCGAGCACGCTGCTTTCGAACTCCTCCCGATTCACGTCGGCCTCTTGCGCTGGAGTATACTCGAGCCGGTGCGACCGGCCGGAACCCCCCTCCCCCTCGCGATCGCTCTCGCCCTCCTCTGTCTGTTCCCGTTCCTGCCGGCCGCGTGCGGCGGCGGCGGCTCCGAGACCGAGGCCGACACCGCGTCGAGGGCGCAGCAGGAAGAGGACGACAGCAAGGCGCCCGACTACCAGGGCACCGACGACAGCGTGAACCGGAGCGGCTGGCGCTGGAAGGGCAAGCGCAAGCAGTGCTTCTTCCGCTACAGCAACCGCTGCTACGACAAGCTCGAGGTCGCATGCCGCGCGGCGGCGTGCGGTGGTGGGTCCGAGTGCGTGCACGACGCGTCGGCCCCGGCCGTGGTTTCCTGCCGCAAGTAGGCGCTGGCGACTACCCTTCGGGGTGATCTGGGCCGCCCGCGGCATGAGGCCCCGGTGGGTTTCTTCGCCGCGGGCGCGGGCTGCTGTTAGGATCGCATCCGCGTGGGACCGGTCGACAGGAGCCGATTCGTGAGCCCCAGAATCCACGGACGAGTCATCGCTGTCGGCGCGTTCGCCCTCGCGCTGGGCGCCGGATGCACCTTCAAGAGCTCGGCCCCCGTCGCCGTCGGGGACGATGACGGCGACGACGACGGCGACGACAGCAGCCAGGACGACAGCGGCGTCGGCCCCGGGCGCGACGCCGGACCCCCCGACGCGCCCCCGGACATCTGCCTGACCTGGATCCCCGCCGCCCCCTTCACCCCGTGCGACATCGCCCCCGAGGACCGCGGCGCCGAGCTCGTGCTCGACCAGCCAGGCACCTATCTCTACAACACCAACAGCGGCGAGCTCACCCTCGACGGCGGCGCCCCGATCGAGCACGCCTTCCAGGACATCGCCGGCGACACCATCCACCTCCTCTCGGCCGCCAGCTTCGAGGTCGGGGCGGCCGCGACGCTGCGCGTCCAGGGCGCCAAGCCCCTCCTCATCGCGTCGTGGGGGGCGATCGACGTGAAGGGCATCATCGACGCGTCCAGCTCGACGGCGAGCGATAGCATCGGGGCCGCTGCCAACCCGACCGATTGCGACGACGGCAGCGTCGGCGGTGAGGGCGGGATGGAGGACAACGGCGGGGGCGGTGCCGGAGGCGGCGGCTTCGCCGGGGACGGCGGAGGGGGCGGCTTCGGTGGAATGGGCAACACCAACGGAGGGCCACCTGGTCTGGCCGAGGACGCCACCATCAATTTGCGCGGCGGCTGCCCCGGAGGCAGCGGCGGGCTCAAGACGGCTGGCGGCGTGGCCGCCGAAGGTGGCGCCGGTGGCGGCGCCATCGCGATGAGCGCGCTGACTCTCATCTCGGTCACCGGGAAGATCCAGGCCGGCGGGGCGGGCGGCGGCGGCGGGACGGAGGATCAAGCCGGTGGCGGCGGCGGCGGTTCGGGCGGCATGGTGTGGCTCGACGCGCAAGAGATGGTCTCGGTGGCCGACGCGGCGGTGCTCGCCGCCGACGGCGGCGGTGGCGGCGAGGGCTCGGGCGGCCCCGGCACCCCGGGCGAGGCAGGCGTCGACGGCCGGTCGGACGGCATCGTGGCTCGCGGCGGCACCACCGGCGGCAACGGCGGCGACGGCGGCCAGGGCAGCGGCGACAACGAAGTGAACGGCGAAGATGCCGACCCGGCCAACACCGGCGGCGGCGGTGGTGGCGGTGGCGCCGCCGGCGTCATCCGGGTGAACGGCACGCTGGACCAGGATCCGGCGGCGATCGTCACGCCCGATCCAACGACCTGATCTGCTCGTCGCCGGACCGCCCTCGTCGCGCGCGGCGCCGACCGGAGGCCGCGACCCGGCGCGGCGGGCGGCGCCTTCCGGGCGGTGGCGGCGCGCGAGGACCCGAAGTACCATGGCGTGCGCGGCCGCATCGCCGGGGCAGCGCGATGTCCCTGTGCCCCAGGAGGAGTCCACATGCGCCTCGTGATCCCCGCCGCCCTCGTGCTGCCGCTCCTCCTGGCGTGCGGCAAGGTCTCCACCGAGGGCGGCGCGGCCGACGCAAGCGGCGGCGGCTCGGGGGGCCAGGCCGACAGCGGCTCGGGCGACACCCCCGACGCGGCGCGGCCCGATCCGGACGGCGCCACCCCGCCGCCGGCCTGCGCGTGGAGCCCGCCCGACACCGGGCCGTTCGACATGCTGAACGGCACCGGCAGCATCGAGTCGGCCGCGCTCAGCGGGGACGAGCTCCTCCTCTTCTACGCCTTCCTCGGTGCCGGCGACGTCGTCGACATCTTCGACGCCGGGCGCGAGGCGCTGGATCAGCCGTTCGGCGGCGCCCGGCTCGTCGAGGAGCTGGTCGACCCGGACTTCGAGAGCGAGCTCGAGATCGGGGGCAACGCCGACGAGATCCTCTTCGTGCGCGCCAACGCGCTCGACATCTGGCGCGCCGGCCGCGTCGTGGCCGGCGGCCCGTTCGCCACGCCGGTCACGACCGGCATCCTCGGTCGCAGCCCCTCCGTCTCGCGCGACGGGCTGCACCTCTATTTCATCGACCGCGACGTGCCCCAGGTGATGCGCGCCGATCGCCCTACCGTCGACGACGCCTTCGGGGCACCGTCCCCGGTGGGTGCGCAGGGCGTCTACCGCTGGATCGACGTCTCGTCCGACGAGCTGCACCTGCTCATGAGCGGCGGCGCCGGCACGCCCGACGACTCGACCGTCGCGATCGCCTCGCGCGCCAGCGTGGACGAGCCCTTCGGCGCGCCGGTCAGCGCCGGCGCCGCCTTCGTCCCCGGCCCTGTCTTCACCGACTTCGAAGAGGCGTCCTGGAACTCGGACGACACCGAGATCCTCATCACCGGGGTCGCGCCCAGCACCCAGCGTGTGGTCGCTCTCTCGACATGTCTGTCGGCGACCACCGGCCCATGATCGCCTGACGCGCTGCAGGCCTCCGCCCTCAGCATTTCCATTTCCTGCCGCGAGCCACGAGCCTGCTAGCATCGGCGGCCGTGGCGCCTCGACGTGCTGGACCATTCGCCGCGCGCGGCCCGGTCGCGCGTCTGCTCATCGCTTCCGCCGCGTGCGGCGCGGTCATCGCGTGCGGCGATGTGGAGACCACCACATCGATCGACGACGCCGGCAACCGCGGCCCCGACGCCGGCGGCGGCGCCACCGCCGACGCGGCGCCGGTCGATCCGGACGCGGCGGGCGACGTCTGCGCCACCTGGGATCCCGGGCTGCCCTTCGAGCCGTGCGACATCCCCGTCGGCGTGCGCGGCGGCCCCCTCGTCCTCCTCCAGGCCGGAACGTACACCTACGACACCGAGACCGACGAGCTCACCAGCCCGGGCGGCACGGCGGTCGCGCACTCCTCGATGACCCTCGAGACGGGCGGCGAGGTCCGGCTGATCTCGACCCAGAGGCTGGTGATCGCCGGCGGCACGACATGGAGGGTGACCGGAACCAGGCCGCTGGTCGTCATCGCCTGGAACGCGATGGAGATCGCCGGCACCCTCAACGCCTCGAGCAAGGCCGGTCACGGCCCCGGCGCGGGTCCTCCCGAGTGCGCGAATGCCCAGATCGGCGGCCCCGGCTCGTCGACCATGAACGGTCAGGGCGGCGGCGGCGGCGGCGGCTTCGGCGGCCGCGGCGGAGAGGGCGGCTCGGGCGGCGGCGAGGTCAACCAGGGCAACGGCGGATCCTTCGTCGGCGGCGTGTCGCCGCTGCGAGGCGGTTGCGCCGGCGGCGACGCCAGCGGGCGAAGCGGGACGGCGCGCGGCGGCCAGGGCGGCGGCGCGCTCGCCCTCGGCGCGCGCCTGGAGATCCAGCTGACCGGCATCATCAACGCCGGCGGCGCCGGCGGCGGCGGTGGCGAGGGCGGCGGCGGGGCCGGCGGCGGCTCGGGCGGGATGCTGTGGCTCGACGCGCCCTCGATCGCCCTGAGCGCCACCGCGGTCGTCGCCGCCAGCGGCGGCGGCGGCGGAGCGGGGTCGACCGCGTTCTCCGAGGGCGACGACGGCGAGGGGGCCCGCCCCGACGGCGCGCGCGCCCACGGCGCTCCGGGCGACGGCGCCGCGGGCGACGGCGGTGACGGCAGCGACCTCGTCCCCGACGGCCGCATCGCCACGCCCAGCAGCTCCGCGGGCGGCGGCGGCGGCGGCGGTGGCGCCGGCGTCATCCGCGTGGACGGCGACCTCGATGCGCCGTCCGGCGCGACGATCGTGCCGTTCCCGGTCGACTGATCGATCGGCCGTGTGAAGCCGCGCGCGCCCCCCGGCGGCCGCGGACTCCGACTCCCGGTCATCGGCCGATCCGCGGATGCGACGCATCCGGCCGGCCGATCGACGGACGATCAGGCGGCGCGGCGCTCGCGGGCGGTGCGGCTGACGACCTTGGGGATGCGCAGGCGCGGGCCGAGGCGGAACGAGAGCCGGCGCAGCTGGCGGTAGTACTCGCCGTCGACGATCGGCGAGAGCAGCTCGTCGCCGGTGGCCTCGACGGTCATCTCGCGGCAGGCGCGGTCGATGAGGTTCTTGCCGCGCAGCTCCATCCCGAGGTGCATGCGCGGCAGGTTGGCGACGATGCCCAGCGGCGAGGCGGAGCCGACCAGCGCGTGCATGAGGCCGGGCTCGTCGGCGCGGCCGAACAGCCGGAACACGCCCGCCTGGTTGATCGACATGGAGGCGATGTGGACGCCGCCGAACTCGTCCTGCGGCAGGATCATGCCGTCGAGGGTCACGCGGCAGCGGGCCGGGCGGAACATGTCGCGCGCGTACTCGCGCAGCGGGCCGGGGATGCCGGGCAGCGCGCGCAGCGGCGAGAGCGAGATCGGCATCGACGCGATGGTCGTGCCCACCACCTTGAGGATGGTGCGCGCGTTGGGATCGCGGTCGGCGTAGTACTTGTCGTAGAAGCGCTGGCCGACGCCCGCCACCGCCGAGGCGAAGCCGTAGGTGCGGAACGCCTCGTCGCCGCGCTCGGTGACCTCGACGCCCTCGATGAGCATCGAGTCGACCTCGACCTCCTCGATCTGCTTGCCGCTCTCGACCGCCCCGCGCAGGGTGGCGAGGATCTCCTCGGCGCGGCCCACGATGCCGACGTGGTGGGCCACGTAGTCGATGGTGCCGCCGTTGGTCGGGACCGTGAGCGGCAGCGTGACGCCCTCGCTCGCGAACTCCTCCTCCTGCAGGAGCTCGAGGCCGACGCGCACCATCCAGTGCAGCGCGCCGTCGCCGCCGTCGGCCACCCAGTAGCGGGCGCGACGCCGGAGGAACTCGCGGAGGATCGGCTTGATGGAGTCGACGTCGTTGGTCGCGTGAACCTCGCCGTGCTCGCCGACGATGCGCTGGAGCTCGGCAGCGCGATTGGGGCGGCCGCGGTTCTTGCGACTGCGAGGATTCGTGATGACGCCGATGTCCATCGTGGGCCCCGTGACGTGCAAGAAACGCCCCAGCGACGGACCTGTGGCAAAGCTGCGGACAGACTTGGAATTAGGTGCAGTCAGGCGCCGTGAGCAGAGGTCAAGCGCGAAACCAGGTGCGCACATCACGGGTACCTGCGCAGCGCGTTACGCGCGCAGACTCATCCGGATCTCGGCGGCGTCTCAGCGCGTCCCGACCAGCAGCAGGATGACGAGCAGGACGGCGAGCGCGAGGCCGACGAGGAGCGCGACCTTGCTCCACGAGATCGGCGCCTCGCCGAGGACGATCGACGGCTCTTGCCCGTGCACGATGGTGCGGTAGACCGCGCCGCGATAGCGATAGGCCGCGACCCACGCCGGCAGCACGAACCGGCGCGTGACCAGGCGCGAGAGCAGGACCGACGCGTGCACGTTGCGGAAGCGCCGCCCCGGGATGTGCCCCCGCGCCTGCAGATCGGCGACCGCCATGCTCTCGATCGCGTCGGCGATGCGGCGGCGCGCCGCGGAGCGCTGCACGTCGAACGCCTCGATCGCGCCGCCCTCGAGCGGCTGTCCGGCCTGCGCGATCGGCACCGCGCGGTCCATGGCGTAGCCGGGCGCCAGCCGCGCGGTCTCCGGCTCGCGCAGCCCGCGCGACGCCGGGATGAGGATGCCGCGCCACTCGAACCCGGCGCTGCCGGCGTGCGGTGCCCAGGCCGAGCGGCCGCTGCCCATGTCGGAGTCGGCGGCCCAGGTGACGCTCGCGTCGGCGTCGAACACCCACGCCGACCAGTGGAGCGGGCGCATGGTGTGGATGGCGGCGGCGGCGGACAGGTCTCGCGGCCGGAACCACCCGCGCGAGCCCAGCCAGGCCCGCAGCGCGCGCGCCGCGCCCTCGTGGTCGACGGAGAACGGGACCAGCCACTGGGCCGCCTCGATCGGATCCTCGGGCTGCTCGACCTCCATGACCGCGCCGCAGAAGCCGCACTGCGGCGCCTGCGCGGCCGCGCTGTAGGAGACGGCGGCCGCGCACTCGCGGCAGCGCAGGATGCGGGCGCGCAGCCCCGACGGCCCGGCGCCGCCGTCCGCCTCGCGCGCGACCGCCAGGGCGCAGATGCTGCAGCGCAGGTCGCTCGCCTCGAGCGGCGTGTGGCAGCGCGGGCACTCGGTCATCGCGCGCCCGCCATCGCGATCAGCACGCCGATCGCGACCAGGAGGAGCGCGGCGGCGATCCAGAGGACGATCTTGGCCGGCGAGATCCGCTCCGGCCCCCAGGCCTCGCCGCTCTGGCCGTTGCACACGACGCGCATGGCCGGCTGGTCGGCGCGCGGCCTGACCGCCAGCACCCAGACCGGCACCAGGATCGGGTCGATGGTCTCGTCGCGCAGCTGGACGTCGAAGCGGAGGTCGCGGTGCGAGTCGCCCGGCATGAAGCGGGCGAGCCGCGCCTCCTCGAGGCCCACCGCCTCGCCGCGGGCCAGCTCCGTGCATTCGGCGACGCCCAGCGACGGCTCCTCGACCAGCCAGCCCGACACCAGCGCGGGCGAGTAGCGGCGCAGCGCGCGCAGATCGAACGGCTCGATGCGCTCGAGCTCGGCGTTGGGCAGGCCGCGCGACGCGGTCACCACCAGGTCGGTCGCGTAGGCGGCGTGCGGGCCCTCCAGGTCGCGCCACTCGGTCACCGTGCGCGTGCGTGTGCGGGTGACCGTCTTGCCGTTGACGGTCGTGGTGTAGCTCTCGGTGACGGTGTAGTTCTCGCCGATCTCGGCGCGGTAGGTCGCCGACGTGATCGCCGAGTAGAGACACGCGGGCACGTAGACGCCCCGCACGTCGTCGACCCGCGCGCCCTCGAGCGAGCGGTGGAACCAGCGCCGCCGGCGCGACCAGGCCCGCACCAGCTCGCGCGCCCGCTCCTGCGTGACCGTGAACGGCAGCACGAAGACCGGGTTCGGCCGCCCCGGCGCGGATGGCCGCTCGACCACGGTCGGCGACGCGCAGTACGGGCACACGGCCGTGCGGTACTCGCCGAGGACCAGCGCTGCGCCGCACTCCCCGCACTGCAGCGTCGCCGCCGCCGGCGATGTCGTCGGCCCCCGGTCGACCACCATGACCGGAGCATAGGGCCTCGGGCCCGCGAGACGCCAGCCGGGCCGCGTACCTCGGGGCGCGCGGCCGGATCGCGACCTACGCGCCGTCGGGAAGGAGCGCGACCGCGAAGCTGAACACGCTGCCGACGCCCATCCGGGACTCGGCCCAGATGCGCCCGCCGTGGGCCTCGACCAGCGACCGGGCGATGAAGAGGCCGAGGCCCGATCCGGTCCCGTGCTGGTGATCGGCCTGCCAGAAGCGGTCGAAGATGCGGGGCAGCTGGCTGTCCGGGATGCCGGGCCCCGTGTCGGCAACCGAGAACACCGCCTCGCCGGCCTTCGGCTCGACGCGCAGCACGACCGAGCCGCCCTCCGGGGTGAACTTGATCGCGTTGCCGAGCAGGTTGCCGAGCACCTGCTGCACGCGCTGGCGATCGCACGCGATCGGCAGCGCCCCCTCGGGCAGCGCGACGCGGAGGTCGATCGACCGCGCCTTCGCGGACGCGACGAACGGATCCACCACCTCGCGGGCCAGCCCGACCGCGTCGTGCGGCGATCGCTCGACCGCGAACGTGCCGGCCTCCATCGTCGCCACGTCGAGGAGGTCGTCGACCAGCCGGATCATCTGATCGACCGAGCGCTGGATCCGGTCGGCCTGGAGCCGCAGCGATGGGTCGCCGGTCGCCGGCAAGGTGCGCTGCAGCAGCATCGCGCTCATGAGGATGGTGCCGAGCGGGTTCCTGAGGTCGTGGGACACCATGGCCAGGAACTGGTCGCGCGAGAGCACCGCCTGCTCGGCCGTCTCGCGCGCCTCGCGCTCCGACCGGTACAGGCTCTGGTAGCTGACCGCGTTGGCCAGCGCGATCGCGGCCTGATCGGCCATGGCCGAGAGCAGGAACTCGTCGTCGGGATGGGGGCCGCGCGGGGCTCGCCAGTGCGCGGCCAGCACGCCGTCGACGACTCCCTGGGCCACGACCGGCACCGCCATCAGCTCGTCACCGGCCCCGCTGGCCAGGAGCCGGCGCAAGGCCACGTCCAGGTGCTCGTCGAGCGCCGTCTCGAAGCCCGCGGTCGCCGACGCGTCCACGCCCAGCCCGGCCACCACGGTCGCGCGCCCGGCTGCGTCGGCAAGGAGGAGCACGCACGCGTCGGCCTCGATGAGCTGGGCGCTCTTCTCGACCACGAGCGGCAGCACCCGATCCGGATCGAGGGGGCCGGTGATGAGCCGATTGATTCCCACCAGCTCGCGCAGGCGCGCGATCTGGGCGGCCTGCTCGTCGGGCGTGCGGCTGGACCGCGCTGCGCCGGTGATGGTCTCGACGGTCAGCATGGGCGTCCTCACGAGTCCCACTCCGTCTGTCGATCGACCACGAGACCCCTGCCGCTGATGCGCAGGACATAGCGCCTGCCGTCGTGCGCGCTGCCGCGGCTCTTGACCACGCGGATGGTGCGCTTGAGATCGTCGTCCAGCTGCATGCCGAGCTGGAGCAGGTTGTCGCTCATGGGGGAGATCTCTTTGCCGGTGCCGATGGCGTGCGCCTGGACGTCCACCGTCTCCAGGGTGAAGACCGCGGTCAGGTTGCGCGCCGCCACCGCCTGCGTCAGCGTGTAGAGGTAGTCGCGGTAGCGGTGAGAGTCGCGCGCGCTCCGCTCCATGTCGCCCAGCGCGTCGATGACGAGCCGCCGGACCCCGCGCGCCTCGATGCGGCGGAACACCTCGGTCACGATCGTGTCGATCTGGAGCTCGACCGGCGAGGTGTACAGGATGTCGAGCTTGCTCGGTCCGAGGAGCTCGGCCGGCTCCCAGCCGAACGCCGACAGGGCGCGCGCGATCTGGGTCGGGTTCTCCTGGAAGTTGACCAGCAGGCCCGGCTCGCCGCGGCCGACGCCCTCGCGCAGGAAGTGAAGAGCGACCGCCGTCTTCCCCGCGCCCGACGGGCCCGCCACGATGGTGGATGTGCCGCGCAGCCAGCCGCGCTCGATCATCTCGTCGAGGCCGGCCACGCCGCTGGCCAGGCGCTCGGGCGTCGTGACGTACGCCTCCGACACCGCCGGCGTGACCATGCGGATGAAGACCTCGAGGCCGCCGCGCGTGATCCGCACGAAGTGATGGCCGTCCAGAAACGCGCTGCCGCGCAGCTTGACCACGCGCAGGTAGCGGTCGTCCCTGGTCCCGAGCTGGGCGCGGGTGAACTCGACGATCCCGTCG
>DATFRY010000089.1:0-8186 GCA_035262925.1 Kofleriaceae bacterium
CCTCGCCCGACGGCGCCACGGCGTCCCACACCTGCTCGGGCAGGAGCAGGCCGCCTCCGCCCGAGAGCGCCATCGCCGCCAGCGCCTCGCGCGCGCCGCCCTCGTTGCCGGCCGCGAGCTCGTACTCGCCGCGCTCGCCGGCGAAGATGGGCCAGGCGCGGCCGAAGGTGCCGAACGTGTCCGGGTCGCTCACGTCCCACGGTCCGCCGGCGGCGGTCTCGCCGTAGCCGTCGAAGTTGTAGCGGTGCCAGAACTTCCCGCTGGGCGTCTCGACCATGAGCTGCGCGTCGACCACCGGCAGCGAGCTCAGGATGGCCGGATCGTGCGGGTCCTTGATCCCGAGGCGCACGAGCTCGAGGAAGCTGGGGTCGACCACGGCGCGCTGGTCGATCGCGCTCGGGCCGCCGTCGCCGACCGAGTACATCGTGCCGCTGTCGGGATCGCCGTCCTTGGTGAGGCGCAGGTAGTAGGGCTCGGACGAGTGCGGCCCGCTGGTGGTGAGCGTCCAGGAGTCGACCTGGTCGCGCCAGGCCCGGGCCGTCGTCATGTAGAGATCGGCCGACCCGGCGTCGCCGTTGGCCAGGGCGATCTGCGCGGCGCACACCAGCGCGGCGATCTCGGAGGCGATGGTCGCCGGCGAGAAGCCGCTCTGGTTCTCCCACCGCTCCTGCGGCGACCACGGCGCGCTCTGTCCCTCGTCCTCCTGGGTGAAGCCGACCAGGAAGTCGGCCGCCGGCTTGACGTGCGACCAGGTCGCCGCGTCGTCGCGCCCCAGCTGGTGGGCGAGGATGATGGGGTCGGCCACCTCGTCGAGCTGCAGGCTGCCCCAGTGCGGCGTACCGTCGACCAGGCTGTTCTGCGGGAACGATCCGTCGTCCTTCTGCTGGGTCTCGAACAGGTAGTCGAGGGCGCGGCCGGCGCCGCTCACGTCGCCCTGGGCGATGAGCGCGGTGGCGATCTCGTAGAGATCGCGCGACCACACCAGGTGGTAGGCGCCCGACGGCGCCTCGAGGCCGTTGCCCCACACCCAGGCCATCGTCGGCGATGCGATGTACGCGCCGGGATAGGTCTTGTCCTCCGAGGCGGCCAGCACCATCGTCGAGACGCGGTAGGTGTCGCGCTCGAGGTCGGTCTCGAGGCTCGCGGGCGGGTGGGACAGCGAGGCCAGGTAGGCGTGCCAGCCGTCCGCGTAGTCGCTCGCCACCGCGTCGAAGCCGCAGCCGAGCGACGCCTTCGCGGTGGCCAGCGCGTGGTCGGCGTCGGCGGCGAAGCCAAGGCTCAGGGTCACGCGATCGCTCGCGACCCCGTCGACCGCCGTGACTCCCGTCTGCACGACGTCGGCGGGCCCGGCCGCGCCGCCGTCAGCCGACGTGAAGGCGGGGCTGGCGAGCAGCGCGGTCGCGGCGAGGCTGTCGGCGGCCAGCAGCGCGCCGTCCTCGGCCCAGCCGGTGTCGTTGAGGCCGTCGTTGGCCAGCGACGGGTCGTACGAGACGCTGAGCGGGTGCGGCGCGCCGTCGAGCGACTCGAGCCGGACGTCGACCAGCAGGCTGGAGCGCGCCGGATCGGTGACGTAGGTCGCGGTGACGCGCCAGCGGCCGTCCTTGTCGGTGGCCTCCTGCTGGTAGGTCAGGCTGTCGGCGTCGGCCAGGCGCACCGCGTGGGTCGAGCTCTCGGACACCACGGCCGCCCCCTCGCCCTCGCCGACCACGAGCTCGAGCGTGCGAACGCTGGGCGTCCCGAGGTCCGGGTAGTAGACCTCGCTCAGCCTCCCGCCCTGCAGCGTGTACCAGACCTTGCTGTCGGCGCTCATCGCGGTGCCGAAGCCCTCCTTGTTGCCGGGCGTCCAGATCTGCGGCGCGTCCGCCGCCGCGCGGCTCGTGCCCTTCGCCCCCGCGGTGTGATGCGGTGCGGGCGCATCGCCGGGCGCGCCGCCCGCGCCGTCGCCGCTCTGACCGGAGGCGGACGCCCGGTCGGCGTCGCCGGCGCCGGATGCCTCATCGACGCCGCACGCCGCCAGCGCGAGCGCGCATGAGAGTGGGAATGAGAGCGAGAATGAGATGGAGCGCGAGAGTGAAGTCAGTCGAACGATGCTGCCGATCCTGGTCACGAATACACCCCCTGTTGAGCCAGCCGGTGAGCTGAGCTGCGGCAGACTAGACGTGCGATCGCGCGAGGCGCCACGTCTATTCGGGCGTGTCTCCACGGCTTCGCTCCCGTGGGTGGCGAGCCACATGGACGATCGGTGCACAGCGATTCCGCTCGCTTGTCGCGGCGCCGCGCTGGCACGCGCCGTGATGAAGGGGATGGGACAGCCACTCGAGGAGGCCCGTGGTGATCCAAGCGAAACGGCGCGCGCTGGCGCTCGCCATCCCTGCCCTTGCGCTCGCCGCGCTCTCGCTGGCTCAGGCCTGCGGAGGATCGAGCAAGCGGCCGCCAGACCTGAAGGTCATCTCGCACACGCCGGGTGACATGCGCACCGATCCGGCCGAGGCGATCCAGATTCACTTCGACAAGCCGGTGGTCGCCGAGGAGCAGATCGGCGCCGCGCTGGCCGAGCCGCCGGTCGCGATCGCCCCCGCCGTCGCGATCAAGGCGCAGTGGGCCGACCGCCAGACCCTGGTGCTCGCGCCGGCCGCGACCCTGGCGTCGTCGACCCGCTACCGCGTCAGCCTGACCGGAGCGCTGGCCGGCCGCACCGGCGACTTCCAGTTCGCCTTCGTCAACCACCCGCTCGAGGTGGACGGCGTGTGGGGCATGGCGCCCGAGCGACTGCCGCCGCGCCCTCACCTCCGCCTCCACTTCAACCAGTCGGTCCGCGGCGGCGACGTCGCCCGTCACTGCTCGCTGGTCGACGGCGCCGCGAAGAGCGGCGCGACCACCGCGCTGCGCGCGGCCCACGCCGACCTCTTGGGCGACGTCGTCGAGGTCGAGCCGGTCGCGGCGCTGGCCCAGGGACGCGACTACCAGCTGGTCTGCCGCGAGGCGCTGACCGGGGCCGGCGGCGCGGAGCCCATGGCCGAGGCCTTCACCCAGGAGCTCCACACCTACCCGACCTTCTCGGTGGCCTCGTTCGGCCCCGACGGCAGCGATGTCCCGGCCGACGACGTCGAGATCTCGATCCAGTTCGCCAACCCGGTCGACCTCGAGGCGCTGCGCAAGCAGCTGTCGAGCAAGCCGGCCATCCGCGGCCTGGACCGCGGCTCGCTCGACGGCGACGGCACCAGGTACACCGCGGTCGTCAACCTCGAGGTGCAGACGAGCTATCAGCTGCGCATCGGCAAGGCGATGACCGACGTGTTCGGCCAGGGCCTGGCCCAGGCGCCGTCCCACTCGTTCAAGACCGGCAACGCCCGCCCGCGCGTCCAGCTCGAGACCGGCATCTTCGCGCTCGAGCCCGGCGCCGGCGGCTATCCGGTGTGGACCCGCAGCGTCGGCAAGGTCGCGCTCGAGTGCGCGCCGGTGCCGCGCGCGAGCGTGGTCAAGCTCCTGACCAGCGAGATGGACTACGACCCCTGGTACGACGCCAGCAAGCCCAACCAGGTCGACTGGAAGAAGCTCGGGCTCGAGCGGCGCAAGGTCGACCTCGCGATCTCCGACGCCAAGAACAACTGGCACCTCGAGCGCGTGAAGCTGGCGGAGACGTGTGGCCGGGCCGGCGAGGGCGGCGGCGGGCTCTTCCTCGCCGACTTCAGCTCGCCCGAGATCGTGCCCGACCCGGATCGCCTGTGGGCCTACCGCCCGCACCGGCGCGTGCTGGCCAACGTGACCGACCTGGGCGTCCTGCTCAAGGCCGGCAGCTCGTCCGGCCTGGTGTGGGTGACCAGCATGTCGACCGGCAAGCCTGTGGCCGGCGCGTCGGTGCAGGTCTACTCGCCGCGCGGCAAGCTGGTGTGGAGCGGCACCAGCGACGAGCGCGGCCTGGCGATTCTGCCCGGCACCACGCGCCTGCTCGGCCAGCCCGGCCCCGGCGATCGCGAGGCGCTCGAGGGGGGCGAGGGCGAGGGCGAGGAGATGGACAGCTACCGGGCCCAGCGCCTCATCGCCCTGGTCGAGAAGGGCGGAGACGTGGCCGCGGTCGACGGCAACTGGGCCAACGGCATCCAGGTGTGGAACTTCGGCGTCGAGGAGGACCGCAAGAGCGGCGCCACCCGCATCCGCGGCCTCATCCAGTCCGACCGCGGCATCTACCGGCCGGGCGAGACGGTGCACTTCAAGGGCCTGGTGCGCGAGATCGCGATGGGGCGCGCGCCCGCGGTGCCGGCCGGCGCGCCGGTGGCGGTGGTCGTGACCGACAGCCGCGGCGGCGAGATCTTCCGCAAGAAGCTGCCGCTCACCCGCTTCGGCGGCTTCTCGTTCGACCTGCCGCTCGACGGCGAGGCCGGCACCGGCGACTACACCGTGCTGGCCGCGCTCAAGGGCCAGAGCTTTCGCGAGACCTTCCAGGTGGAGGAGTTCCGCAAGGTGTCGTTCGAGGTGAACGTGGGCAGCCCGGTGCGCCACGGCATGCTGGGCGACAAGCTCAGCTTCGAGGTCGGGGCCGACTTCCTGTTCGGCGCCCCGGTGGCCGGCGCCAGGGTGACCTGGGACGTGCAGCGCCGGGCCCACTCGCTCGACTTCCCCGGCTATCCCGAGTACGGCTTCGCCGACTACGCCGCGCGCGGCAACTACTTCTGGTGGGGCGAGGAGGGCGGCGAGAGCGCGCCCACCTCGTTCGTGTCCGACGGCGAGGGCAAGACCGACGCGCACGGCAAGCTCCACTTCTCGGTGCGCGACCCGCAGAGCAAGTTCGACGGGCCGCAGGACTACCTGGCCCACGCGGTCGTCACCGACGAGTCGGATCAGAGCGTGGGCAAGCAGGTGGTGGTGACCGCCCACCCGTCCCAGTTCTACGTCGGCCTCCACACGCAGGAGTTCGTGCAGGCGGTCGACATGCCGTTCGCGGTCAACACCATCGCGGTGCGGCCGGACGGCCAGCGGGTGGCGACCGGGGCGAAGCTCAGCCTGGTGCGCGAGAGCTACGAGTGCTCCTACTCGGGCGGATACCGCTCCTACGAGTCGTGCACCACGAAGCACCAGACGGTGCTCGAGCGCGACATCCAGATCCCGGCCACGGGAGCCGGCACCGAGCGAATCCTGCCAAAGCTGCCGGGCGAGTACGTCATCCGGGTGCAGACGAAGGACGCGCACGGCGCCGCGGTGTCGTCGTCGTCGTACGTGTGGGTGCTCGGCAAGGGCGAGGCGTTCTGGAGCGGCGAGGAGGACGCCCGCATGTCGCTCATCGCGTCGAAGCCCCGGTACAAGGCGGGCGAGACGGCGCGCCTGGTCGCGCGCACCAGCATGAAGAACCCGACCGCGCTGGTGACCCTCGAGCGGAGCGGCGTCCTGAGCGCGCGCGTGGTGACGCTCGAGGACTCGTCCCAGGGCTTCCAGATCCCGATCACCGCCGACCTCGCGCCCAACGTGTTCGCCAGCGTCGCCATGGTCACCGGCCGCACCGGCGAGGGCGACCGCAAGCGGCCGCGCTTCAAGATGGGTGTGGTCGACCTCCGCGTGTCGAGCGAGGAGAACCGGCTCGCCGTCGCGCTCGCGACCGACAGGCCGTCCTACCAGCCGGGCGAGACGGTGTCGGGCTCGGTGCGCCTCAGCCACGGCGGCAAGCCGGTGGTCGGCGAGGTGGCGCTGTCGGTGGCGGACGAGGGCGTGCTCCAGCTCATCGCCTACAAGACGCCCGACCCGATGGCGGTCTTCTTCGCCAGCTGGGGCCTCGGCATCGACAGCGGCACCAACTGGAACCGCATCGCGCGGCTGAACGATCCGATGGGCGAGGAGGACAGCGAGCAGGGCGGCGACTCCGGCTCCGGCGAGAGCGGCCGCATCCGCTCGCGCTTCGTGTCGTCGGCCTTCTGGGCCCCGCACCTGGTCACCGACGAGAGCGGCGAGGCGCGCTTCAGCTTCACCGCGCCCGACAACCTGACCGCCTTCCGCCTCATGGCGGTGGCGGCCGACGACGGCACGCGCTTCGGCTCGGGCGAGATGCGCATCACCATCAAGAAGCCGCTCCTGGCCAGGCCGGTCCTGCCGCGCTTCGCCGGCGCCGGCGACACCATCGAGGTCGGCGTGGTCATCCACAACTACAGCGGCGCCGACGGGACCGCGACGGTGACGGCGAAGGCGACCGGGGTCGCGCTCGACCGGGCGCACGAGACCGTGAAGGTCGCCAGCAATGGCACCGCGCGCGTGCGCTTCACCGGCCGCGTGGCGGAGCGGGGCGAGGGGCGCTTCGAGTTCGCGGTGGCCATGGGGCCGCATCGCGACGCCCTCGCCGTGTCGGTGCCGATCGAGCGCGGCATCCACCACGAGGTCAAGACGCTGGCGCGCGGCGCGGTCGGCGGCGACGGCGCGCCGGCGTCGATCGACGTGCCGGTCGCCTGGGACCGCGCGGCGCTGGCCGGCGAGAGCGAGCTCACCGTCACCGTGGACCGCACCGGCCTGGCCGATCTCGAGCCCAGCCTGCGCTACCTGATCGAGTATCCCTACGGCTGCCTGGAGCAGACGCTGTCGCGCTTCATCCCGCTGGCCAAGGCCAAGGACCTGGCCCGCTCGCTCGACATCGACGGCCTCGAGGGAGGGAAGATGGAGGCCTTCCTGCGGGCGGGCGCGGCCAAGGTGGTGCGCCACCAGCACGCCGACGGCAACTTCAGCCTGTGGCCGAGCGGCGAGACCTACCCGCACCTGACCGTGTTCGCGCTGTACGGCCTGAACGAGGCGAAGCGGGCCGGCGTGAAGGTCGACGCCCGCGCGGTCAAGGACGGCCTCGACGCGATGACGCGGTGGGCGGTCGACCCCAAGCGCGTGCTCGGCGCCAGCGCCGAGAGCGGCACGCTGGCGATGGCGGCCTACCTCATGGCCGAGCTGGGCAAGCCCGACCCGGGGCTCGACGCCCGCCTGTTCGAGGCGCGGCGCGGCCTGCCGCGCTACGGCCAGGCCTTCCTTCTCATGGCGCTCGCGCGCGCCAAGGCGGACCCGGCCCAGGTGGCGACGCTTCAGGGCGAGCTGGTCGCCCAGCTCGAGGGCCAGGGCGACGCCGTCATCGTGAAGGAGACGGTCGACCTCCACGAGGTGATGGGCTCGGACGTGCGGTCGACGGCGATCGTGACCTCGGCGCTGCTCATGGTGGCGCCGGATCATCCGGCCATCGAGAAGCTGGTCGCGGGGCTCGAGAAGGCGCAGCTGCCGTCGGGGCGCTGGTACAACACCGAGGACAACCTGTACGGCCTGGTCGCGCTGGCCGACTACGCGCGGAGCCGCGCGAAGGGCAGCGCGCAGGTGACGGTGAAGCTGGCCGGCAAGGTGCTGGCGACGCGATCCGTGAAGGGCGGGAAGCCGCTGGTCCTGCGCCGGACGCTGGGCAAGATCGAGCCGGGCGCGCTCACCATCGCGAGCGAGGGGCGCGCGCTCTACACCGCGCGCGTCGACGAGGCGCACGTCGAGCGCGCGGCGGCGGCGATCGACAAGGGCATGGCCATCACCCGCGAGTACCTCGATCCGGACTCGGGGCGGCCGCTGGCGTCGTTCAAGGCCAACCAGCTGGTGCGCATCCGGCTCACCGTGAAGACGCCGGCGGAGCGCCACTACGTGGCGGTGCGCGACCGGCTGCCGGCCGGCCTGGAGCCGGTCAACAGCCGGCTGGCCACCGAGAAGCACGACGCGGCGCCCGAGGACCAGGGCGAGGACCGCTGGGAGCCGCCGAAGTGGGTGCACGTCGATCTGCGCGACGAGGGCGCGCTCGTGTTCGCCGATCACCTCGACGCCGGCGAGCACGTGTTCGAGTACAACGCGCGCGCCACCCTGCCCGGCGAGTTCGCGCTCCTGCCGGCCGAGGTCGAGGCGATGTACGACCCGGATGTGCGCGGGCGGACCGCGTCCGCGACCATGAAGGTCGGGAGGTAGTCGAATGCGGCCGCCGGCCGGGCGATGGGCGCGGACGGCCGCGAGGGCGGCGCGCGCGGCGGCTCGCTCGGCCAGGATGTGCGCGGCGCGCGCGGCCGGAATGTGCGCGTCGCGGCCCGGTCTGCGCGCGGCCTGGCGCTGGAGCCGGCGCGCGCTGGTGGCCGGCGCCGTGCTCGCGGCGCTCGCGCTCGGCGCGGTGGCGGTCGCGGTCCTCGGCTGGGACTACCCGGTCGAGG
>DATFRY010000090.1:0-10961 GCA_035262925.1 Kofleriaceae bacterium
CGACGCCGACGCCGACGCCGACGCCGTCGACGAAGGCGTCCCATTCGCGAGCGCCGTCGGGGAGGGCCGCGGTGGCCGCCGGCCGGCGCCGCACCACCACGGTCTCCAGCCCGGGCAGTCCGCGCGCCCGCACCGCCGCGAGCATCGCCAGATGGTCCGCCTGGAGGAAGCCGTCGATCATCACCAGCGCCGAGGCTCGACAGTGCCCGAGGACGTGGTGGATCTCGGGCGGGCGGCTGCGCGTCCCGATCGGCACCACCACGCCGCCTGCCAGCGCGATGCCCCAGTGCGCCACGACCCAGTCGACGCCGTTCGGCAACCAGACCGCCACCCGATCGCCGCGCGCCAGCCCGCCCGCGCAAAGCGCGGCCGCGAAGCCCTGGGCGCGCGCGAGCAGCTCGGTGTAGTCGATCGATCCGGTGGCCGTGGCCACGGCCGTGATGGCGGCATGCCTCCGGCAGGAGGCCTCGAACATCGCGCCGAGAGTGTCGCCGGTCGACATCGGTGGGCTCGGTCGCGTCTCCAGGGTCAGGCCGGACCGTCGAACGCCGCCCGGGTGACGTCGCCGGCGCGCACGCGCTGGAGCAGGCGCGCGATGTCGTCCTCGAGCTCGCGATCGCGGTCCACGGGCGCCGAGACGGAGCGCACCAGCTCGTGCACCGCGCGCGTGCGGCCGAGCTTGCCGGGGCCGCGGAGATCGGCGGCCTGGCACAGCGCCAGCAAGCACAGGACGGCGACCTTCTCCGACAGCGCCACCACATCGCGCGCCCCGCGGGCGGCCGTGGCTCCCATCGACACCTTGTCCTGGTTGTGGGCCTCGGTCGAGCGCGAGAAGATGGTCATCGGCATGCAGCGGCCCAGCGCCTCGGCCGCCAGCGACGAGACCGCCAGCTGCACCCCCTTGAAGCCGTGATGGGTCCCGGCCTCGGGATCGTCCGCCGGGAGCTCGGGCGACAGGTTGGGCGGCAGGCCGCGGCTGAACTTCTCGTCGACGATCAGCGCGAGCTGCCGGTCCAGCAGGTCGGCCACGCTGGCCACCGCCACCTTGAGGGCGTCGGCCAGGAAGGCCACGTGCCCGCCGGCGAAGTTTCCACCGTTGTGGACCACGCCCTCCTCCGCGTCGAACAGCGGGTTGTCGTTGGCCGAGTTCATCTCGACGTCGAGCCACCGCTCCATCCATTCGATGGCGTCGTTGAGCACGCCGATGAAGTGCGGGGCGCAGCGCACCGAGTAGCGCTCCTGCAGCATGATCGGCAGCCGGCGCGTCGTGACGGCGCCGTCGCCGCGCAGGGTCCCGGCCTGGCTCACCACGTCGTGGTACGGCCGCGCCAGCTGGCTGCCCTCGAGCAGGGCGCGGATGTTGGCCGCCGAGCGCGCCTGGCCGGGGTGCGGCTTGGTGGCGTCGTGCAGGAACGGGTGGAACGGGCCGCTGCTGCTGGTCAGCACCTCGGTGACCATCGCCGTGCAGATGTCGGCCAGGAGCGACAGCCGCCTCGCATCCTCCAGGACCAGCGCGGCGATCCCGGTCATGAAGGCCGTCCCGTTCCACAGCGCCAGCCCCTCCTTGGCCTGGAGCTCGAGGGGCCGGATGCCCGCCGCCTCCAGCGCCTGCGCCGCCGGGACGATCTCGCCCCCGCGATGGTAGACGTTGCGCTGCCCGCACAGCGTGGCGCCCACGTACGAGAGCGGCACCAGATCGCCGCTGGCCCCGACCGAGCCCTCCTCCGGGATGCACGAGGCGATCCCGGCGTTGAGGCATGCGAGCAGCGTCTCCACCAGCACCGGTCGCACGCCCGACTGTCCGCGCGCCAGGGTGTTGGCGCGCAGCAGCATCACCGCGCGCGAGTAGTCCTCCGGCAGGTAGCTCCCGGTCCCGCAGCCGAGCTTCCTCATCAGATTCAACTGCAGAGCGGCGGCCTTCTGGTGCGCGATCTGGGTGTGCACCGAATCGCCGACGCCGGTGGTCACGCCGTAGACCGGCGTGCCCAGCCCGATCAGCTCGTCCTTGAAACGCGCGCAGCGCTCCATGCGCTCCCGGACCCCGGCGTCACCTCGCAGCTCGACCCGCGCCCGCCCGCGCGCGACCGCGTCCACGTCCGCCACCGAGAGTCCACGACCATCGATCGCCACCGTGTTCATGGACGGCAGTATGGCCCAGGCAGGCTCGACGGTCATGGCGTCCATTCGATCGAGGGCACGGCCTGCTCGCACCCGGCCGAGGAGCGGGCTCGGTGAGCGGACCTTTCCCCGACCCCCGCAACTGGCGGTCTGTTCGTCCTGTGGGCCGGGCGTCAGGATGTGCCGCCCGGCGGTCGCGGGATGCTGTACGTTCGATTCATGCCATATCGCGACGACCTCGATGCTGCGCATGAGCGCATCGGGGCGCTCGAGAGGGAGCTCGCCGAGGCCCGGCGCGAGATCGGGGAGTCGCAGGCGCTGGTTCTGGCGGAGCGGGGCGAGCTCGCGCGCGCCGAGAGCGCGACGGTGGCGACGCGCTGGTTCGGCGGGCCGACGCAGATCCACCGCGAGCGGGTGCTGGATCTCGTCGCGCCCGAGAGCTGCTTTCTCGAGATCGTCCAGCAGCTCGACCGGCAGTTCGGGATGGGCGGCCGCACCGGTACGCTGCCGGGTCGGCTCGAGTGGGTCACGTCGCCGCCGTTCGGCGGGACCGGCCCCTTCGTCACGGTGACGGTGACGGTCGTGGGAGGGACCACGACGATCCGGGTCGAGGAGCGCACCGGCAACGTGGCCGGCGCCGTCTTCGGCGGCATCGGAGGCGGGGTCGGCGGCGGCGCGATGATCGGGCCGGCCGCGCTCTTCATCGTCAACCCGCTGCTGGGCGCGCTTGCGGTCTCTGCATGGGTGGGCGGCGTGTACGTCGCCTGCCGCCGCATCTACTCCCGCATGATGCGCAAGCGCGCGCAGCGGGCCGACGAGGCGGTTCGAGCCATCGCCGAGATCGTGGAGACCGCCGCCGCGGCCGAGGAGGCCGCGGCGTCAGAGACGGTGAGCCCGACGGTGACGACGACGGTGACGACGAGCAAGTGACCGCATGCCGGCGCGGCTCAGCTCGCGCCGCCGGCAGGTGTCTGTGGCCGACGCTCGGCGACCACCTTGCTTCCGATGGCAGGCCGAGACGAGCTCTCGCGTCGCCGGGTGAAGCGCGCGGCAGGCGGGCGCATGGGTGAGCAGGCAGCAGCGGCCGGCCGCGCGGCCGAGCCCGCCCGGCGCCGGTCTGCCAGACAGCCGACGACACTCGTCGAAAGTGTGGACGACGCCGGTGCGTCGAGTGGCCGCCGGGTTGCAACGCCTCGCGCAGCCGCGCGCCGTTTCGGTGCGGCCGGAAGTCCATGCACAGGAGGTACTCGGATGAACGGATACGGACGCGACGTCTTCAAGCTCATCCTCGGGCTCGCGCTGGTGGCCTGGGCCGCGGCGTGCTCACCGACGGGGGGAAGCGCGTCGGGCGACCTCGGCGAGGAGGGAGCGATCGGCAGGCTCGACGCCAGTCAGAGCCTGGACGCCGGCCACATCGGCGATGCCGGCCAGGTCGCCGACGCCGGCGTCGGTCATTGCGTGGCCGACGCCGACTGCGCCGATCCGGACGCGATCTGCACCGACGGGATCTGCGGCTGGGCCGTCTGCCAGGCGGTCGAGAGCCGCGACGCGGGCGCCGCCTTCGCCGATGATCCTGCCAACCTCGACGGGACCGACTGCGCCAAGGGCCTCGCCCTCATGGCCGGCTCGCTGGCCGGCGTCACCGCCAGCATCCTGGGGATGGCCGCCGCGTGTGCGCCGACCGCCGGGCTCGGGTGCGCGGCCGGCGCGGCCGGCCTGGTCGCCTCTCTCATCGGCTACCTGGCCGCCGCCGACACCGTCTTCGCGAACTGCCCGCGCTGCATCGCCTGCGGCGTGGCCAGCCCGATGCAGAAGGTGCACGACAGCCTGGCCGTCTCGCTCGCCGCCGGGGAGCTGGTCTACGGCGGGATCTGCGGCAATCCGCCTCCCAACCAGGACTGCCAGGAGTTCCGCAACCTGCTGAACGACCTGACTGGAAAGAAGAACGCGCTCGCCGCCAAGCTCGCCACGTGCCCCTGGTGGACCAAGCTCTGACGCGCGGCGGGGCGGTACGCGCCCGCGAACCGCCGCCGCCCCCGCTTCTCGACGGGGCGGCGGCGCGGCAATCCACTTGCCGGCGAACCGGTGTATCCGCACGAGCCGCGAGTACGACGCCGTCATCGACGTCGACCTGATCACCGCGACCGAGATCATCCGGCGGACTGGCGGGTGCCCGACGGCGCGAGGAGCCGCTCCCCGATCACGCGCGCCGCGGCGCGATGGCGATGCGCACGCCGCTCCTCGGCAGCGGGCCGAGGCCGCCGGGGCCGGGGGCAGCGTCCTGCGACGGGTAGGTCAGATCGTAGCGGCGGACGAACCAGGCGACGAAGGCCGGCATCACGATCGAGACGAGGGCCTCGCCTGCGCAGCGGTGGCCCTCGGGTGGGCCGCCGCCCTGCGGCACGAACGCGTTGGCCGGCAGGGCGCGGACCGACTCGTCGCCGAGCCGTTCGCCCCGGAACGCGGTCGGGTCGCGGAACGTCGTGCCGTCCTGCAGCGTCGCCCAGATCGCGCCCGCGCCCTTCCAGCCGGCGCGGATGGCGAAGCCGTCGTGCTCGAGGTCGCGCAGCGCCACGCCGAAGAACGTGATCGGCGCGATCGGATAGGCGCGCAGCACCTCGCGCGACACGGCGCGTGCGGACGCGAGCTGACCCACCTGGGACACGGTCGGCGGCCCGTCGCCGAGCACGCCGTCGGCCTCGGCGCGGAGCCTCGCCGCCAGATCGGGATGCTCGCCGAGCACGACCAGAAGCCAGGCCAGCGCCGCGGTCAACCCGCCGTGGGCGGCGAAGAAGAAGTGGAGGAGCTCGATTTCCAGCTCCTCGGCGGTGAGCTTCTCGCCGCCCGGCCCGCGCGCGGCCTTGAGGACGCCGAGGGCGGTCCCCTTGCCGTCGCGCTCCGCGACCTGCCGCTTGATGTAGGCGCGCAGGCGATCGCGCGCCTTGACCGCCTTGCCGTAGGCGGTGAACGGAAGCTTCACCGGCGGCGAGAACGCCCCGCGGTTCATCGCGGTGAAGTCTGCGGCCGACTCCACGTTGCTCGATCCCGGATCGCTGGCCGCGAACAGGTGGTCGGCCACGTCGAAGCCGAGCTGCTGGAGGTCGCCGGCGACGGCCTTCTCCCCGTCGCTGGCCCACCTGGTCGCGAACCGCTCGATCACCGCGAAGATGCCGGGCAGGTAGCCGTCGAGCGCCCGGCTGCTGAACGCGGACAGCAGCAGCCGCTTGCGCGTCCGGTGCCGCTCGCCGTCGAGAAACGGCACCGCGTCCGAGTGGAGCAGCTCCTGCAAGAACCTGGGCGACCCGCTCTGGCGGGTGAAGTTCTCCGGGTTCATGAAGAACGAGAACGCCGCCGGCCCCGCGAAGAACACGACCGTGTCCCCGAGGATCCGCGTCTTCCACACGTTCCCGTGCTGCTTCGTCCGCGACAGCGTGAACGCGAACGGATCCTTCAGGAACTGGAACGCCTCTCCGACGAACGGCGCGCCCATCGAGCCCGGTGGCTGCTGCGTCATGGTCCCCTCCCCCTCGTCATTTCCGAGAGTACGCCCGCCGGGCGGGAAGGGATCAAGTGGTCGACAGGCCGGCCCCGGGGGCCGCATGATCTGCGCCTGTCAGCCGCTGGTGCGGATGATGATCGTGTCCTTCATGATGAAGCCATGCGGGGCGGCGGGCTGGACGACGCCCCCGACGGCGATCCCGACTTCCACGGCGGTGAGCGCGCGGACGGTCTGCGTGCGAAGGGAGAGCTTCTTGGTGTGGGTCTTCTTCATGGGACGGCTTCAGAGCAACCGGTATGCCGGGCCCCATGGTCGAGTTCTCGCGGGCTTGCCCGGCGGATCCGGGTCGCGTGCCGATTCGGCATGCTCGTTCGGCGGACCGAAAGAGCAGCGCCGGCGATCGGTCGCCCGTGGCGGTCCGGAGAGGGAGGAGCCGGCTCTCCTCACGGCGGGGCATGGGCGGTGCTGGCGGTGCCGGGCTCGTCGCCGGGCTCGCGACGGCCCCGGGCAACGAACAGCGGCTGCCGCCCGGGCGGCGCGGCGGTCGGCCGGTGCGGCGGTGCGATGCGCGGATGGAGGTGCCACCAGTCCCGCGCGTCCGACGAGGACCACGCGTTCGCCAGCTCGCACCCCTCGAGGTGCGCACGCAGCAGGTCGGCGCTTGCGAAGCGATCCGCCGGATCCTTCGCCAGGCAGCGCAGGATGATCGCGTCGAGGTCTGGCGGGACGGAGACGCCGCGCCGCGAGGGCGGCGCCGGCGGCGTCTGAGTGTGGTGGACCATGACTTCGAATGGGTTCTTGCCGTCGAAGACCGGCTTGCCGGTGAGCAGGAAGCAGGCGACGGCTCCGAGCGAGTAGAGATCCGACCGCGCGTCGACGGTCTCGGGGCTCATCCAGGACTCGGGCGCCATGTAGAGCGGCGTGCCCATGATGGTGCCCTGGTGCGTGAGCGGGGAGGTGGCGCCGCCGCGCAGATCCTTCACCAGGCCGAAGTCGAGGATCTTGAGCGCGTCGGCGGTGCCCCAGTCGCGGCACACGAAGAGGTTGGCGGGCTTGATGTCGCGGTGGACCAGGCCGGCGGCGTGAGCGCCGGCCAGCGCGCGACACGCCTGGGTCAGCAGGAACACGACGCGCGACGCCGGCAGCGGACCGCCGAGCTCCACGATGCGCTCGAGGTCGATGCCGTCGAGGAGCTCCATGGCGTAGTAGAGCGTGCCGTCGTGGGTGCGGCCGTAGTCGTAGACGGTGACGATGTTGGGATGCGCGAGGCTGGCCATGTGCTGGACCTCGCGCTCGAAGCGATCGATGCTGGGCTCGCCGTCGGCGGTGATGAGCTTCACGGCGGTAGGTCGGCGCAGCATGGCGTGGCTCGCGCGGTACACGACGCCCATGCCTCCGGCGCCGATGGGCTCCAGGAGGGTGTACTGGCCGAGCCTGCGCGCATCGCGGAGCTCGCGGCGCAGGCCGTAGAGGATCGCCGAGCCCACCGACGACAGCGCGATCGCGAGCAGGCTCCACATGAGATAGATGCCGACCAGGGTTCGATGCGTCACCGGCAGCGGGTGGAACCGCTCGCTCCAGCCGACGACCGAGATCAGGATCGGCACCACGGTCAGCGCGCCGATCGTCGCCGTGCGCTGCCACGAGCTCGGCACGAGGAGCGCGCGCAGGATGAGGACGAGCTGGATGCCGAGCAGGTAGTCGAGCGTCAGCACGGGTTGCACCGGCGCGATGACCCAGCCGAATCCCCAGCACGAGCCGAACGTCAGGACCACCGCGGCGTCGAGGTTGCGGAGAGTGCGCACCGACAGCGCGCGTCCTCGCGTCACCAGCCACAGCGACGCGTACGTCACGGCGAGCACGGCGTTCGGGATCGACACCACGAGATCGATGGCGCCGTCGAGGCCGATGCTCGGCTCACCGCTCCACAGCGCGACGAAGCCGATCCAGTAGGCGAACGAGGCCGCGGTCAGCACCTGGCCAAAGCGGCTCAGCCGCACCTGGAGCTGTCGGCGGTGATCGAGCCCGGTCTCGAGGGCGGGATCCGAGGCCTGTCCCGTTCCGCGATCCCCGCCGATCCCCGCCATCGCTCGACTCTACTCCTCGGTGCGTTCCGCAACCGCCACAAGTTCGCCCGCGCCGCGGCTGGCCCGGTGTGCCCGGTGACCTGAAAGATCGCCCGATCCGGGCTGCTCTTGGGACATGGAGGCCGCGAGCCGCTTGCGGGCGGCGTGCAGCCGCGACCAGATGGTCCCCTCGGGCACACCGAGGATCTCGCCGATCTCGCGGTGCGACAGGCCATCCACCGCGAACAGCGACAGCACCGCGCGGTGATCCGCCGACAGCTGGCCGAGTGCGCGCCGCAGGGCCTCGCTCTCCTCGCGGCGGATCGCCGGGTCGCCCTCGAAGGGAGCCGCGGGCTCCTCCTCCATCCCCTCGACGCGCCGGGCCGCCTCGCGCGCCCGGTGGCGCAGAGCTTCGCGCACCGCGATGCGGTACATCCAGGTCGACAGGCGGGCGTCGGCCCGGAAGCCGGGCAGCGCGCGGAACACCGAGACGAAGGACTCTTGCAGCGCGTCCTCGGCGGTGGCGCGGTTGCCGCAGAGATGCAGACACAGCCGGAACAGCGGCTCGCGGAAGACCTCGAAGATCCGGGTCTGCGCCGCTGCGCGCTCGCGCGGGTCGGACGAGACGGCCGCCGCCAGGAGCGCGCGCTCGTCCGCGATCTCGAGCCTGGGCACGCGCCCGTCCATCAACTACTCGAGCTCGGCCCGCTCGCGCAGGAGGCGCGGCAACACGACGAAACGCGACCGCAGCGCGAAGGCGGCGAGGAGCAGCATCAGCGCCGCGGCTCCGGCGATCCGCCAGGGCGTGAGCTCGCCCGCCGCGAGCAGCCCGCCGATCGGGATCAGGGCGAGGAAGGGCAGCACGAGCGCGTTCTGTTTCTCGATCTCGATCAGCCTGTCGAGCTGGGTCCGCAGCAGGACCAGGAGCGATCCCGGTGCGTGCTCGACCTCCCGCGCCCCGGCGATCGACCGGCGAGCGACGATCCGGCCCCACGCGACGACGGCGAGCCCGGCGATGACGCCGGTGGCGATGGCCCCGCGCCCGAACACCAGGCCGAGGAGCGGGGCCGCGACGATGACCGCCGCGAGCCCCTTCCAGGCGCCGGCGAGCATCTGCTTCCTCCAGCGCTCCAGATTCCGGCCGAGCCTGTTCCAGTCCACGTCGCCGATGGCAACCGCCGCATGCATCCTCATGGCTTGCTCCAGCTCTTCCGATCGAGCCTCGAAGGCGCGGCAGGCCGGGCACGACGACAGATGCTGCGCCAGCCGCTCGGCCGGATCGCCATCGAGCCCCCCGTGGAGCCGCTGCTCGATCGCAACTTCGAAGTCGTCGCAGCTGGTCATGGCCTTCGCCCTTCTTACCCCTTCGAGTCGGAGGCCGGGCCAGACCTTCACCGGGTCGGTGAAAAAAGCACCGATTCGCCACAAGGCCGCAGGATGTCGGGCCTCGGGCAATCTCTCAGGACGGATCGCCGAGGCTGATCAGCGTGGCCGCCGGGAGTCGCTCGCCGACCCCGGGAGCGGCGTGCGTCGGCAGCATGCGGTTGACACGCGCTCGCGCGGGTGCTGACACTTCGTCGCTGAAAGGCGGCGTAGCAACGCGGCGGCAGCGTGCCGCGTAGAACCCGGCGCCGGCGAGCGGCCGGCGCCATCGCGCGGGGGCGCGAGGGAGGAACGCAGTGGCTCAGTCACACGATCGCGGGCTCGACCGCCCGATGACCCGTCGCGCGTTCGTGCGCGGCTCCGCAGTCTCGATCGGCGCCCTGGCCGCCGGCTCGGCGCTCACCTCGTCCAGACCCGCGCGGGCCGCGGCGCCCGGGGCGGCCGACGCGCTGCCGCCCTACGTCGGCGCGGGCAGCAACGCGCCTGTGAGGCCGTTCCCGCTCTATCAGGTCGCGCTCGGCGACGGCCTGTTCAAGGAGAAGCGCGAGCGGATCCTCAACTTCGCGCGCGCGTACGACCAGCGCCGCTACCTCGTGCTGTTCAACGACGTCGCCGGCCGGCCCAACCCGCCCGGCGTCTCGGTCCCGGGCGGCTGGGAGGACGGCGGCCTGCTCAGCGGTCACTGGACCGGGCACTTCATGTCGATGCTGGCCCAGGCGCACGTCAGCACCGGCGAGCGGATCTTCACCGACAAGCTGTCGTGGATGGTCGACGAGCTCGGCGCCTGCCAGGACGCGCTCGCCGGGGCCACCGTCCATCCTGGCTACCTCGGCGCGAAGCCCGAGGACGTCGTGCTGCGGCAAGGTCCGCCGCGCTTCGCCGTCTACGGCGGCAACCAGAGCACCAACACGTGGGCGCCCTGGTACGTGCAGCACAAGATCATGCGCGGCTTCCTGGACACGTACTACCTGACCGGCGACGCGCGGGCGTTCGACATCGTCGAGAAGATGGCGAGCTGGGCCCACCTCGCGCTGACGCTGGGCGACGTGAACCACCCGAACTACACGGGCCCGATCACGCGCGACGATCTCAACTTCATGTGGGACACGTACATCGCGGGCGAGTTCGGCGGCGCCAACGAGGTGTTCCCCGAGATCTTCGCTCTGACCGGCGATGCCCGGCATCTGCAGACCGCCAAGGCCTTCGACAACCGCGAGTCGCTGTTCGACGCCTGCGTCCAGAACCGCGACATCCTCGTCTGCGCGCCCGGGACCCAGCCCGGTCGCCGGCGTCCGCCGCGCCTGCACGCCAACACGCACGTTCCGAACTTCACCGGCTACCTGCGCATCTACGAGCAGACCGGCGAGGCCGACTACTTCCAGGCGGCCAGGAACTTCCGCGGCATGATCGTCCCGCACCGGATGTTCGCCCACGGCGGCACGAGCGGGAACTACCCGGGCTCGAACAACAACGTGGAGCAGCTGCAGAACCGCGACAACATCGCCAACGCGATCGCGAACGACGGCGCGGAGACCTGCACGACCTACAACCTGTTGAAGCTCACGCGCAACCTGTTCTTCCACGAGCAGGACCCGGCCTACATGGACTACTACGAGCGCGGCCTGTTCAACCAGATCGCCGGCTCGCGCGCCGACAACGACCGGACCTCGAACCCACAGGTCACCTACTTCCAGCCGCTGACGCCGGGGCGCGGGCGCAGCTACGGCAACACCGGCACCTGCTGCGGCGGCACGGGGCTGGAGAACCACACCAAGTATCAGGAGTCGATCTATTTTCACTCCGCCGACGACTCGACGCTGTGGGTGAATCTGTTCGTGTCCTCGACACTCGATTGGCAGGAGAAGGGATTCACGATCACCCAGGAGACGGACTTC
>DATFRY010000091.1:0-29948 GCA_035262925.1 Kofleriaceae bacterium
CAACGACCATGGTGGCGCTCAGGTCCACGGCGCCGTCGACGTCAACGACCAGGTCAACGTCGACGTCGTCGTCGACGTCGATCTCGACGTCGACCTCACCGAGGGCGAGCTCCAACCGCTCCTCATCTCCGGGGAAGCGAAGGGCCGCCGAGCGCCTGCGCGATGTGCTGCCCGAACACGTCCGGGTCGAGCAGCGGGCCATTGTCCACTCCGTTCAGCTGGTGCATCCAGAAGTCGGGGCGCGGCGGGGCGGCGCCGTCCCAGCGCGCGTCGGGTCCGTAGAGGAGGTAGAGGTCCCAGGCGTCGACCTGGATGCCGAGGACCGGCTTGAAGTGCTGGAGGGCCCAGCCCTGGCCGTCCCAGAAGTGCTGCGCCCGCGGATCGGGGAACGTCGCCGTCGCCTCGGCCACGTCCTTCTCCTGCCCGCCTCGCTTCGGCACCCACACCACCAGCGCGGCCACGCGCGGGTCGTCGATCTTCTTCAGCGCATCGTTGACTTCGGAGGACCCCCGAAGACATCCGCCTCAAGTGGGGGCGACGAGGACCACGAGGCGGACCTTGCCGGCCGCTGCGTTGAACGCCTGGCGCAGCGAGGCGGCGTCGGCGCCGATCGACTCGTAGGCGCGCCGCTCGCCGCGGATCTTGCACGATGTGCCGGCGGGCAGGGCGATCGCCGCGGCCAGGCCCACGGCCACCAGCCCGAGAAAAGAGACGCTTCGCCTCGCGATGCTCTTCATGACCAGAACCTCGGCGCGATGGCGCTCGCCAGGGTGACGAGCGCGGACAGCCACAGGATCGACCGGGCGAGCCGACCGGCGCGCGCGGAGCAGGCCGCGCCGCTGGCGGAGACGCGGCCGGGCCGGTAGGCGCGCCAGAACCCGAGCGCCAGCATGATCGCCGACGCGGCGAGGAACCACGGGCGATAGGGCTCGAGCCGTGCCGCCGCGAGGGCGCCGCCGGCGCCGAGCACACCGGCGACGAAGGCGGGCCCGGCGCAGCACAGCGTGGCGAAGACCGCCGCGAGCGCGGCGCCGATGGCGCCGGTCGCCGAGCCGGCCACGATGGCGCCGTCCGACCTCCTCATCGCGCCGCCTCCGCGGCTGCCGCCACCAGGGCGCCCATCACCTTCGCCTCGGTCGGCACGTCGAGCCGGCAGGTCGGCGCGGCGCCGGGCGGCTCGCCCATGACGTCGCGGCCGTTCACGCGCACCGACGGGGACGGGCCGTCGGCCTCGTGCTCGACGACGGCGATGTCGAGGCCCAGCCGGGCGGCACATCGCCGGACCAGCGCGACCGCGGCCGCCGCGCGCGGACACCCGGCCAGATAGAGGACCTCGACCGTCACGGCTCGCGCCTCGCGGCGCGGTCCTCGTCCTCGATCGCCTCGAGGAGCGGGCATTCCCGCCGCCGCCGCCCGCCGCGGCCGCACGTCTCGACCAGCGCGACCAGGGACGCGCGCATGGCGCCGAGGGTCGCCATTCGCCGATCGATGTCGTCGACCTTGGCCGCCGCCAGCCCCCGCACCTCGCGGCACGACTCGGCCCGGTTGCCGTCGGCCAGGCGCAGGAGGTCCGCGATGTCGGAGAGGGTGAAGCCCAGCTCCTGGGCCCGCTTGATGAAGCGGACCAGCCTGACCGACTCCTGCCCGTACGAGCGGTAGCCGGAGGGCTGCCGATCGGGCTCCCGGAGCAGCCCGCGCCGCTCGTAGTAGCGAAGCGTCTCCACGTTCACGCCGGCCCGGCTGGCCACCTCTCCGATCCGCATCGACAGAGTCTGAACCCTGGACCCAGGTACAGGGTCAAGCGGAATCGCCGCCGCGCGAGACTTTCGGCGCGCGCTGTTTCGGAGGATCCTCCGGTTGCCTGTGACGGTGACCCGGTGACGGACGAGAGAGCGGCGGAGGAGGCGGAGATCGATCGGCGGACCGTCGCCGCGACCGCCGCGCTGCTGGTCGAGTGGGTGCGCTGTCGCCTCGGCCGGCGCGGCACGCCCGAGACCTACTCACCCGACCGGCAGGTGCTGCTCACCCGCTCGGGACGCTTCCGCTGGAAGGTGGGGCGCGCGAGCCAGATCGTCGACGCCAACCGCGCGATGTTCGTCGAGCGGCGCGAGGTCTCGCGCGATCTCGACGCCGGCTGCGGCGAGGTCACCTGTCTCCTCGTCACGCCCTCCGCGGCCACGGCGGAGGCGCTGTGGCCGGCCGGCCCCGCGGATCCGTTCCGCCTGCGCACCGCCCTGGCGTCCAGCGCGCTGCAGGCCGCCCTCGCCCGCCTGCCGCTCGGGTCCGCGCGCGAGCCGGCCGAGTGGGAGGAGGCCGCGCTCCACCTCATCGGCCGCGCCACGGCGGACGCGCTCGCCGCACGCCCGCCCGTCCCCGCGGCCGCCGCCCGCCTGGCGCGGCGCGCCAAGGAGCGCCTGTCTCCGGCGGGCGCCATCGTGCCGCTCACGGCCGTGGCGCGCGATCTCGGCGTGTCGCCCGCCTACCTCACCGACGCGTTCCGGCGCGCCGAGGGGATCTCGCTGGTCCGCTATCAGATGAAGCTGCGCCTCATGAAGGCGCTGGTCGAGCTGCCGCACGCCTCCTGCGTCACCCGGCTCGCCCTCGACCTCGGCTTCTCCAGCCACAGCCACTTCTCGACCGCGTTTCGCGCGGCGATCGGCCAGACGCCGTCGCAGTACCGCCGGGAGGCCCGCGCGATCGAAAGATCTTGAAAGCGGCCGGCGGGACCGCGCGCGACGCTCGGACCATGCGCGCACGCCTCGCGGCCGTCCCTCACGTCGGCGTCATCGTCATCGTCAGCGCCAGCGTCCGTGTCAGCGCCATCGTCGGCGTCTTCGCCTTCGCCTGCGCCCTGGCGCTCTCCCTCCTCCCTGCCTGCGTCGTCGCCCAGCCCGGCGCGGGCACCACCGCCGGCGACGACGCGGCGTCCGCTCTCGCCGCGCCCGGGCCCGTGCCTCGCCTGGTCGCGCCCGGCGAGGTGTCGACCGGCGACGACGAGTGCCACCCGACGCTCAGCCCCGACGGGCGCACCCTCTACTTCCTGCGAGACACGCCGTCATTCGACCTCTACACCATCGTCGAGACCGAGCGGCAGGGAGGACACTGGAGCCGCCCGCGCACGGTGCCGTTCTCGGGCCAGTGGCCCGACGGCGACCTGTCGTTCGCGCCCGGCGGGCGCGTGGCGTTCTTCGTGTCGAGCCGACCGGTCGACGGCCAGCCGCGCACCGACACCGAGATCTGGAGCATCGCGCGCGCGGCCGACGGGACCTGGGGCGAGCCCCGCCACGAGGCCGATCTGTCCAGCCCCGCCGACGAGTGGTTCCCGGTCGTGGTCGCCGACGGATCGATCTACTTCGGCTCGGGCCGGCCGGGCGGGGCGGGCGGCAGCGACATCTGGCGCGCGCCGCCACGCGAAGGCGGCTTCGGCCCGCCGGTGAACGCCGGCGCGCCCATCAACTCTGCCGGCGACGAGATCGAGGCGTGGGTCGACCGCGACGAGACCTTCATGGTCTTCTCGGCGAAGGGCCGCACCGACAGCCTCGGCTCGTACGACCTCTACGTCGCCCGCCGCGTCGATGGTCTGTGGCAGCCGCCCTCCCACCCCGGGGCTCCGCTCAACTCGAAGGGCTGGGATTTCGGCCCGCGCGTCAGCCCGGACGGCGCGGTCTTCTTCTTCGCGAGCAACCGCGGCTTCGGCGGCGAGCCGCTCCCCGCGCGGCTCACCTATGACGAGCTCGAGAAGCGCCTGCACGCGCCCGGGAACGGCCTGCGCGACATCTACGAGGTCGACGCGGCCGCCATCCGGCCCCGGTGACGGGAACCGCCATGGTCGGCGCACCGGGACAGGTCGGTCTTCCCGGCGACCTCGTCCACCGCAACACAATCGACGTGTGCGGCCCCACGCGCGCCTGATGCCTGGCGCCGGCGCGCCCGGCCACGCCACTGAATGATTCTCGGTGCCTGTCTCGGCCACCGAGGAACAGGGTGACTGCGGGCGCTGGCGGGGTTATCCCGCCTGACTAGCGTGGGAAATCCCGAAGGCGCGATGGGGGGCATCGACGAGATCGACATCCTGTGGCTCACCGCAGGGCTCGGGTGCGACGGCGACAGCGTGGCCATGACGGCCGCGACCTCGCCGTCGATCGAGGACCTGGTGGACGGGATCATCCCGGGTTTGCCGCGCGTTCACCTCCACAACCCGCTGCTCGCCTACCGGAACGGCGACGCGTTTTTGAGGCGTTTTCACGCTGCGGCGGAGGGTCGGGCCGACCATCCTTTCGTCCTCGTCGTGGAGGGCTCGATTCCGAACGAAGCGATTCACGCAGATGGCGCGTGGGCCGGCCTCGGCACCGACGCGCAGACGGGCCAGCCCATCCCGACCTGCGACTGGATCGACCGGCTCGCGCCGCGCGCGTGGGCGGTGCTGGCGGCCGGCACCTGCGCCGCCTACGGCGGGATTCACGCCATGGCCGGCAACCCGACCGGCTGCATGGGGATGACCGACTACCTCGGCCGCCAGTTTCGCTCGGCGGGCGGCCTGCCGATCGTCAACATGCCCGGCTGCCCGATCCATCCCGACAGCTTCATGGAGACGCTGGCCTACCTCCTGCGCCAGGCGGCCGGCAACGCGCCGATGATCCCGCTCGACGACATGGGCCGCCCGGCCTGGCTGTTCGCCCAGACCGTGCACGAGACCTGCGACCGCGGCGGCTACTACGAGCAGGGCGTGTTCGCCGCCGATCACGGCGAGCCGTCGTGCGTGGTGAAGCTGGGCTGCTGGGGGCCGGTCGTGCTGTGCAACGTGCCCAGGCGCGGGTGGATGGGCGGAGTCGGCGGCTGCCCCAACGTCGGCGGCGTCTGCATCGGCTGCGCGATGCCGGGCTTCCCCGACAAGTTCATGTCGTTCCTGGACGAGCCGCCCGGCGCCAAGATGTCGACCGCGGCGGTCGCGACCTACGCGACGATGGTGCGGTCGCTTCGCCGGTTCACGCGCGGCTCGATGGATCGCGAGCCGGCCTGGCGCGCGCCGGGCGACGAGCTCTCCACCGGCTACGCGCCGCAGACGGACGCGGCCGCGGCGACCGTCGCGACCGACGCGCCCGATGCCGTGGACGCCCCGGACCCTGGCGGTCGACGATGAGCAAGAGCGCCGGGCCCGGTTCCAGCATCGTCGAGATGTCGTGGGACCCGATCACGCGGATCGTCGGCAGCCTGGGCATCCACACCAAGATCGACTTCGGCACCCGCAAGGTGGTCGAGTGCCGCGCCACGTCGTCGATCTTCCGCGGCTACAGCGTGTTCATGCGCGGCAAGGACCCGCGCGACGCCCACTTCATCACCAGCCGCATCTGCGGCATCTGCGGCGACAACCACGCCACCTGCGCGGTCTACGCCCAGAACATGGCGTTCGGGGTCAAGCCGCCGCACGTGGGCGAGTGGATCATCAACCTGGCCGAGGCCGCCGAGTACATGTTCGACCACAACCTCTTCCAGGACAACCTGGTCGGGGTCGACTTCTGCGAGCAGATGGTGGGCGAGACCAACCCCGGCGTGCTCGAGCTGGCCCGGCGCACGCCGGCACCGCACGCCGCCGCGCACGGCATGGCCACCATCGCCGACATCATGCGCGCGCTCAACCCGTTCTCCGGGTCGCTCTACCGCGAGGCGCTGGCGATGAGCCGCCTGTGCCGCGAGATGTACAGCCTCATGGGCGGGCGCCACGTCCACCCGTCGACCCTCTATCCGGGCGGGGTCGGCACGGTCCCGAGCGTGCAGCTCTTCACCGAGTACGTGACCCGGCTCATGCGCTACATCGACTTCCTCAAGCGCGCGGTGCCGCTCCACGACGACCTGTTCGACTTCATGGTCCAGGCGCTGCCCGGCTACGAGGAGGTCGGGCGGCGGCGCGTGCTGCTGGCCTGCTGGGGCGCCTTCCAGAACCCGGACGCGTGCGACTTCCGCTACGAGACGATGAGCGCGTGGGGGCGCGAGATGTACGTGACCCCCGGCATCGTGATCGACGGCGAGCTGGTCACCACCGACCTCGTCGAGATCAACCTGGGCATGCGCATCCTCCTGGGCAGCTCGTTCTACGACGACTGGACCGACGCGGCGCCCATGGTCACCGCCGACCCGCTGGGAAACCCGATCGACCCGCGCCACCCGTGGAACCAGACCACCAACCCGCGCCCGCAGAAGCGCGACTTCGGCGGCAAGTACACCTGGGTCATGTCGCCGCGCTGGTTCGACGCGAAGAGCGGCCAGCACCTCGCGCTCGACACCGGAGGCGGCGCGCTGGCCCGCCTGTGGACCACCGCGCTGGCCGGCCTCGTGCACCTCGGCACCGTCGAGGCGACCGGCAAGAGCGTGCTCATCCGGCTGCCGCGCACGGCCGGGTCGGGCGAGGTGGAGCTCGAGTGGAGAGTCCCGCGCTGGAGCAACACGATCGAGCGCGATCGCGCGCGCACCTACTTCCAGGCCTACGCCGCCGCCGCCGCGCTGAGCTTCGCCGAGCAGGGCCTCGCCGAGGTGCACGCCGGCCGGACGCGCAGCTGGTCCGAGTACAAGGTCCCCGACGAGGCGATCTCGTGCGGCTTCCACGAGGCGGTGCGCGGCGCGCTCTCGCACCACGCGGTCATCCGCGGCGGGAAGATCGCCAACTACCACCCCTACCCGCCGACCTGCTGGAACGCGAGCCCGCGCGACTCGCTCGGCACCGCCGGCCCCTACGAGGACGCGGTCGAGGGCTCGCCCATCTTCGAGGAGTCGGACGAGGGCTCGTTCAAGGGCATCGACATCATGCGCACCGTGCGCAGCTTCGACCCCTGCCTGCCGTGCGGCGTGCACATGGTCCTGGGCGGCGGCCGCGAGGTCGTGGCCCACCACTCGCTCATGTTCGGCGTGCAGCCGCCGGCCGGGAAACGGCGATGAGCGCAGAGCTGGAGCGGCTCGCCGACGCGGTCCTGTTCGAGGGCTACCTCCTCTATCCGTACCGGCGGTCGTCGCCCCGCGACCAGAGCTGGTGGCCGTTCGGCACGATCTACCCGGACGCGTTCTGCCGCGCGCGCGGCGCAGGCGAGTCCTCGGTGCTCGAGCTCCAGTGCCTGGTGCGGGGCGGTGAGGACCTCGAGCTCGAAGGCCAGCTGCGGTTCTTCCAGCTCACCGCCGACGGGCCCCGGGTGCGCGCGGTCGAGCTCTCGCTCACCGCCGAGGAGGCGCGCACCCACGCCCACATCGCCGTCCAGTTCGATCTCGATCCGCTGCGCGGCGCGATCGACAGCGCCTGGACGGAGGTCGCGACCGGCGTCCTCCGCCTGAGCGTGGCGGTCACCAACACCTCGCCCATGCCGGTGGAGGAAGGGCCTCCCGCGCGCGGCGACTCCCTCCGCCTCGCCATGGCCTCCTGCCACGTCATGCTGACCGCGAAGGGCGGCGAGTTCGTGTCGCTCATCGATCCGCCGGCCCCGCTGGCCGCGGTGGCCGCCACCTGCCGCGGGAGGGGGCTGTGGCCGGTGCTGGTCGGGGAGCAGGGCGCCGGGCCCGGGACCGCGCGCTCCTTGCTGGCGGCCCCGATCATCCTCCCCGACCACCCGCGGATCGCGCCGGAGAGCCCCGGCGATCTGTTCGACGGCACCGAGATCGACGAGATCCTGACGCTCCGCATCCTCACGCTCACCGACCAGGAGAAGGCCGAGCTCATCGCCGGCGATCCGCGCGCGCGCAAGCTGCTCGAGCGCACCCTCGCCCTGCCCGAGGAGTCGCTTCGCCGCCTGCACGGGCGCCTCGAGCGGCGCGGCGCGCTGCGCCCCGGTGTCGCGGTCAGGCTGCGGCCGAGCGGCCGCGGCGACCTCCTCGACCTGGCCCTCGCCGGCCGGCGCGCCACGGTCGACTCGATCGAGCGCGACCTGGAGGGTCGATCGTACGTGGTCGTGACCGTGGACGACGACCCGGGGCGCGATCTGGGCGCCTTCGGGCACCGCTACTTCTTCCGCCCCGACGAGGTCGAGCTCCTGTGACGGCCGGTGGCGCGCGCGCCCGCGTCCTGGTCGCCGGGGTCGGCAACATCTTCCTGGGCGACGATGGGTTCGGCCCCGAGGTGGTGCGCCGCCTCGCATCGCAGCCGCTTCCTGACTCGGTCGTGGTGGTCGACTTCGGCATCCGCGCGATCGATCTGGCCTACGCGATCGACGGCGGCCACGAGCTCGTCATCCTGGTCGACGCCGTCGGGCGCGGCGGCCCGCCGGGCACGGTCTACCTCCTAGAGCCGGATCCGGCGGAGCCGGAGGTCCCCGGCGGCGAGAGCGCGGCCCTCGCCGCCGGCCACTCGCTGGTCCCCGAGCAGGTCATCGCCCTGGTGCGGTCACTCACCGCCGGCCACGAGGCGCCGGCCATCCGCATCGTCGGCTGCGAGCCGGCCTTCATCCCGACCGACCCGGAGATCGTGGTCGGCCTCACCGCCCCCGTGCAGGCCGCCGTCGACCACGCGGTGGCGCTGGTCGTCCGCCTGGTGGCGGAGGCGACCGGCGAGCAGGGGCGCGCCGAGGTGAGCGGCGCGGATGGCATGGAGAAGGACCATGGCGCCGCCTAGGCCGGTTCCGGAGCCGACGCTGGAGCAGGCCTTCGCCATGCTGCAGCAGCTCGCCGCGAGCTCCGACGGCGCGCGGCGCGCGGCCGGCGCGCGCGCCGCGGACGGGCGGCCGGGCGACGACGCCGACCGCGGCATCGCGGCCCTGCCCGAGGCGCCGTCCGGCACCCTGCTGGTCGACGGGGACCGGCGCATCCTCCACCTCGACAGCGGCGCCGAGCACGTCTTTCGCTGCAAGGCGGCGGAGATGGTCGGCACGCGGGTCGGCATCCTGGTGGTCGGCAACCTGCCCGACCAGCAGGCGGGGCCGGTCGACGCGGTGTGCCGGAGGCGCGACGGCAGCACGTTCCCGGCCGAGATCGCGCTCAGCCAGTTCGAGATCGAGGGCCATCCGGTGTGCGTGCTGGTCGTGCGCGACAAGGAGACCTTCATCCGCATCGCGGCCGAGCACCGCGAGGCCGAGCTGCGCTTCCGTCACCTGGTCGAGCAGATCCCGGCCGTCACGTTCACCGGGGCGCTCCAGGGCGGCGGCCTGGGCGAGATCTACGTCAGCCCGCAGATCGAGACGCTGCTCGGCTACTCGCAGGACGAGTGGATCTCGAACCCGGTCCTCTGGTACGAGCGGCTCCACCCCGACGACCGCGTGAAGCTCGACGGCGAGTTCGCGCGCGGGTGCATGTCCGGCGGTCCGTTCCGCGCGGAGTGCCGCTTCATCGCCCGCGACGGCGCGGTGGTGTGGGTGCACGGCGAGGCGCGCATCATCCGCGACGCCGGCGGGCGGCCGCTCTTCCTCCAGGGCGTCGCCTTCAACGTGACCGACATCCGGCGCCTGCACGAGGAGCAGGCGGCGCGGGCGGCCGCCGAGCGCGAGCACCACAAGGAGAAGCTGCTGTCAGACGTGAGCGCCGTGCTCGCCCAGGAGTTCGGCGACGACGTCCCGTTCCAGGCGATCGCCGAGCTGGTGGCCCCGGCCTACTGCGACTGGTGCATCATCGATGTCGTCGACGACAGCGGGGTCTGGCGCTGCGTCGCGGTCGCCCACGGCGAGCGGGCAGATCGCGGGACGGCCGACGAGATGCGCCGCCGCGATCCGGCCTGGAAGGTCGGGAGCCCACCGCCGCGGCGGCGCGCGCGATCGGACCACGGCCCGGCCGGCGGGCCCTCTGCCGGCGCCGATGACCCGGAGCGCGCGCGCATCCTGGGCGCCGTCGGCGCCCGCTCGATCGCGGTGTTCCCGCTGCGCACGCGCGGGCGCGTGCTCGGCGTCCTGAGCCTGGTGTCGGCGCGCGGGAGCCGGCCGCCGGGCGGCGAGGACGGTGGCTTCGGCGCCCAGCTGGCCGAGGGGATCGCCACCCAGCTCGACAACGCCCGGCTCTACCGCGATGCGCAGGACGCGGTCGAGGCGCGCGACCGCCTGGTCCTGGAGCTGGAGCGCGCCGTGCACTTCAGCGAGATGTTCGTCGGCATCCTCGGCCACGACCTGCGCAACCCGCTCGGCAGCATCGTCACCGCGGCGAGCCTGCTCGAGCGGCGCGCGGTGGGCGAGGGGCTCACCCGGCCGGTCGGGCGCATCTTCAAGAGCGCCGAGCGCATGAGGCGCATGATCGATCAGATCCTGGACTTCACCAGCATCCGCCTCGGCCGCGGTCTGCCGCTCCGCCGCAGCGACCTGGATCTGGGCGAGCTCTGCCGCGCCGTTCTGGACGAGCTGAGCGACGAGCGGCGGCCGGCCGCGACCCGCCTCACGGTGCGCGGGCAGGCCGACGGGCGATGGGACGGCGATCGACTGAGCCAGCTGGTCTCGAATCTGGTCGGCAATGCCCTTCAGCACCGGGTCGGACAGCTCCCAATCGACATCCGGGTGGATGGAACCGATGGAGCGGACGTCGTGGTCGAGGTATGGAACGAGGGCGTGGTGCCCGAGGACCTCATTCCGGTGCTGTTCGAGCCGCTGCGGACGGCCGGCAGCAAGCAGAACGGCTCGAGCGGGCTGGGGCTCGGGCTCTTCATCTCCCGCGAGATCGCGCGGGCCCATGACGGCGAGATCGAGGTTCTCTCGTCGCTGGAGACCGGGACTCGCTTCCACGTCCGGCTGCCGCGCCGGCGTGCCCCGCGGCGGACCGCGCCGACCAGCCGGAGGAGCGCAGAGAAGTGAGCGCCCAGAAGTGAGCGTACGATGATGACGATCGAGGTGGCGAGGTCGGTGCTCATCGTGGAGGATGAGACCGAGCTCCGCGACTCGCTGCGCGAGGTCATGGAGGACGAGGGCTACACCGTCCTGGTCGCGGCGGACGGGCGCGAGGCGCTCGAGCACCTGTCCACGGTGCGGCCCAGCGTGGTGATCCTCGACCTCATCATGCCGGTGATGAGCGGCAACGAGGTCTACGACGCGATGCAGGCCGATCCCGAGCTCGCCGGCATCCCGGTCATCATCTCGACCTCCGACCCGTCGCAGTCGCCCAGCGGCGTGCCGATCATGAAGAAGCCGGTCAACATCCGGCGCCTCATCGAGCTGGTCGCCCAGCTCTGCTGAGCCGCACGCGCTACCATCCCGGCATGGAGGGCGTGCAGGATCTGATCGTCGACATGCTGGGGCAGGCGAGCGAGGTCGCGCGCCGCCACTTCGGCCGCGCCGCCGGCAGCGTCAAGCCGCACGACCGCAGCCAGGTCGTCACCCAGGCCGATCTGGAGATCGCGGCGCTCCTCGCCGGCGCCATCGACGCCCGCTTCCCCGATCACAACCGCCTCGACGAGGAGCTGGGCGCCGTCGACCGAGGCTCGCGGTACACCTGGGTCGTCGATCCGATCGACGGGACGAGCAACTTCGCGGTCGGCGTGGAGACCTACGGCGTCATGATCGGCCTCCTCGAGGACGACCGCCCGCTCGCGGCCGGGATCGCGCTGCCCGCCGCCGGCGCCCTCTACCGCGCCGAGCGAGGCGGCGGAGCCTGGTGCCGCGAGCGCCGGCTGCGCATGGACGAGCTCGATCTGTCGGCGGCCCTGGTCGCGGTCGGCATCATCGGCGACGCCGACGACCCGCCGCGGACCCGGCGCGCGTTCGTCGAGCTCGCGGAGCTCGCGATGGCGGCGCGCGGGCTGCGCTGCACGAACAGCGTGGTCGACGCGGTCATGGTGGCGGAGGGACGCTACGGCGCCTGGCTGGTGCCGGCCTTTCGCATCTGGGACAGCGTCGCGGCCCATCTCCTGATCGAGGAGGCCGGCGGCACCTGCACGCGTCTCGACGGGGGCCCGCTCGTCTACCAGCGGCCGCTCACCCGCGCCCGCGATCGCTTCAGCGTGTGCGCCGCGCCGCCGCTCCTGCACGCGCGCCTGCAGGAGATCCTGGCCGGCCCCGGCGGGCGCGGCGACGTCCCGGGCGGGTGAGCGTCTGTGATTCTGGCCAGCGCGGGCGTATCATCGGCCGCATCGTCCGAGCTCGAGGGGAGGTACTCGATGGCCAGGAAGAACACGCGTGGTTGGACGCGGAGGGATTTCGTCAAGACCGTCGGCGCGGGGGCGCTGGCGGCCGGGGTCGCGAGCGGCATCCCGCGGCGGGCCCGTGCCCAGGGCAAGACGCTGCGCATCGCCCAGTGGAGTCACTTCGTCCCCGAGTACGACAAGTGGTTCGACAACGAGTACACCAAGGCCTGGGGCGCGAAGCACCACACCGAGGTGATCGTCGACCACATCAACGCGAACGAGATCCCGGCGCGCGCTGCGGCCGAGGTCGCCGCCAAGCGGGGCCACGATCTCTTCCAGTTCCTGTCGCCGCCGGCCGCGTTCGAGCCCCAGGTTCTGGACATGACGCACGTCTACCAGGAGGTCGAGCGCAAGCACGGCAAGAAGCTCGACCTGGCCCACAAGTCAACCTTCAACCCGAAGACCAAGAAGTACTTCGCCTTCTCCGACTCGTACGTGCCCGACCCGGGCAACTACCGCAAGGACCTGTGGGCGGCGGCCGGCTTCCCGAACGGGCCCGACACGTGGGATGACCTGCGCGCCGGGGCCAAGAAGATCCGCGCCACGGCGGGCAATCCGTGCGGCATCGGCCTGGCGCAGGAGCTCGACACCAGCATGGCGCTGCGCGCGCTCATGTGGTCGTTCGGCGCCACCGAGCAGAACGAGGCCGGCGCGGTCACCATCAACTCGAAGCAGACCGTCGAGGCGCTGAAGTACATGAAGGCGCTCTTCCAGGAGTCGATGACCCTCGAGGTCTTCACCTGGGACCCGTCGGCCAACAACCGCGCGATGCTCGCCGGCAAGAACTCGTACGTGCAGAACGCCATCTCCATCACGCGCCAGGCCGAGCGCGAGCACCAGGCCATCTCGGGCAAGATCGGCATCTGCCGCGCGCTCAAGGGCCCGGTGCGGCGCATCGCCGCCGAGCACGTCATGGACTGCTACGTGGTGTGGAACTTCGCGCAGAACAAGGACGGCGCGCAGCAGTTCCTCATCGACTACATCGACTCGTTCCGCGACGCGTTCAACGCGGGCAAGTTCTACAACTTCCCCTGCTTCCCGTCGACGGTGCCCAACCTCAAGCAGGCCATCGCCACCGACGCGCAGAGCGACCCCAAGGACAAGTACAAGGTGCTGGGCGACGTGCTCGACTGGACGACCAACGTCGGCTACCCGGGCTACGCATCCGCCGGCATCGACGAGGCCTTCCGCACCTGGGTCATCCCGACCATGTTCGCCAAGGTCGCCCGCGGCGTCGAGACCCCGGAGAACGCGGCCGCGGCCGCCGAGAAGGAGTACAAGCGCATCTTCGCCCGCTGGAAGTAGGGCGGAGGTGGTGCGCAGCGGGGCCGGAGCGGCCGGGCGTCGATCGCGCTCGGTCCGCGCTCCGGCCCGATCGGGTCACAGGCAGTCGGCCGGACTGTCGGGGTAGTCGCCGCCCGGATACGGGCAACCCGGATGGCTGTCGTCGCAGCCGTCGAGACACTGCGACAGCGGGCCGCACTGCGACGGAGTCTGGTCGCAGCGGTGATTGAGGCGGCAGAAGCAGTAGCAGCCGGCGAGGCCGCCGCAGATCCCGCCGCCGCCGCCGATCTCCTCTTGCTGCTCGCTGATCGCCTCGTCGTCGATCGCCGCCGCGCTGTCCACCGCGCAGGCGCCGACCCAGACGGCGAACGCCACCGCCAGCACCAGCCAGACCAGCCTGTCCCTGATGTCGTTCCTCTTCATCGTCATCGATCCTTTCTGTCGGAGCTGCGCGCCACCGCCGCCGTCCAGAGTCGAGGGCGATCGCTGCGACCGGCGGCTGTCGGCGCGACCAGTGGTTATCGGACCGAGGCGCGATCGGTTGCGCAGAAAGCGCGCCGGCGCTCGGCGCGCCCCCGCACCGGCGCATGACGGGCGAGCGGGTCCTCTGGCCTGTGCAGGCCGGGCGAGCCGGTCACGGTCGAAGCCGTCGCGCGCGATCAGTCGTCGCGGCCGATGTCGAGATCGACCACCAGGCCCGCGTGGTCGCTGGCCCACACGCCGTCGGCCGGCCTCGGCGTCGAGGCGCCACTCCATCGCCGCGGCGATGAAGAGCAGCTCGCCTCGCCCGGAAGCGAGACCACGGCGGCGAGCGTGCACCACGGCACGTCCAGCGCGTCGGCCTGGCGGAGGTCGAGGACCTCGACGATGCGGTGCGGCCAGCGCGTGGCCAGCCCCATCCCGCCGTAGCGCTCCACGTCGGGCGGCACGGTCGGCATGACCTCCACCTGATGCGTGCGCTGGACATCGAGGCCGTCGACCAGCTGGTCGAGGTGGCCGGGCTCGCGGTCGGCGACCACCTCCTGGAAGGACATGAGGTCGGGGGCGAGCCGGCGCAGCTCGCGGTTGATGACGCGGGTGCGGCGCGGATCGCCCGACCGGTTCCACACGTTGAGGGTGAGGATTCGCAGATGCATGTGGGGCTCCACATGCAGGCTAATCCTCTCGATCGCCGGGCGCCGCGACGCACTGCTGCCGCGCTCGCTGAACGAGAAGTGAGCGGTGAAGGCGACGCGCCCTCGCGCGCGCTTCACGCCCCTCGCGGTTACTGCGGCGGGCGGAAGGAGAGCGTGCCGAGGTAATCGCGCTTGCCGAGCGGGACGCCGCCGTGGCGAAGGATCGCGTACGCGTGGGTGAGGTGGAAGTAGAAGTTCGGCACCGCGTGCTCGACGAAGTAGGCGGCGGCGGTGAGGCTCTTCCCCTCCCATCGCGGCAGCGCGACCACGCGCGTGTCGGCGCCGGCGAAGCTCTCGGCGGAGAAGCCGTCGAGGTACTTCACGGTGGCGCGCACGCGGGCGTGCAGATCGTCGATCGACTGCTCGTTGTCCGCCTGGCTGGGCGCCTCGACGCCGCTGGCCCGGCTCGCCGCGAACTTGGCCGAGTCGCAGGCGGTCTGCACCTGGCGGACGAAGGCGAACTGGTCGGGCGCCAGCCGCATTCCGAGAAAGTTGCCGGCGTCGAACGACCGCGTGCCGGCGAACTCGACCGCGGCGTCGAGCCACTTGTCGAGCTGCATGAGCTGCTTCTTCATCTCCGAGACGATCTCGAGGTACATGGCGCCCATCCTACTGCGATCGCGCCGGGAGCGATGCGAGAGTTCATGCGCGCGTGCGCGGGTCCAGTTGTCGGGCGTCGCCGGCGGGCGCATCGTGTCGTGCCCGGCCATCTCCGGGCGCGGTGGACTGGTCGGGGACCTTCAGCGGGTGACGCCTCCCGGCCGCTCCATTGTCGGGCGCCCGGCTGGCCGCGGTTCGCGCTTCGTCCTATCTTCCGTCCCCGCGGGACCCTGGAAGGAGAAGGCACGCACATGGACAGGGACAGGGACAGGGACAGCAGCATCCTCGCCTCGGCCAGGCGCTCGGTCGTCGCGCTCGCGGCGCTCGCGGCGCTCGCGGCGCTCGGTCAGGCGACCGGATGCGCCGGGGCGCACGAGGCCGGCGGCAACGGCTCGGCGGGCTCCGGCTCCGGCTCGGGCTCGACCGCGGGCGCGACGCTGGCGTTCCGCGGCGTGCGCGTCTTCGACGGCGCGCGCGTGTGGCCGCGCGCCAACGTCGTGGTGAGCGATCGCATCCTCGCCATCGGCGACGTGCCGATTCCGGCCGGCGTCGAGGTCGTCGAGGGCGCCGGCCACACGCTCCTGCCCGGCCTCATCGACTCCCACATCCACATCTACGACGCCTCGCAGCTCGAGCAGTCGCTGGCCTTCGGTGTGACCACGGTGCTCGACATGTTCACGACCGTCGAGGTGATGCGCTCGCTGCGGGGCGACGTGCCGGGGCGGGCCGAGATGCGCTCGGCCGGAATCCTGGCCACCGCGCCGGGCGGACACGGCTCCGAGTACGGCATCCGCATCCCGACCCTGACCCGCCCCGACGAGGCCCAGGCCTTCGTGGACGCCCGCCTGGCCGAGGGCTCGGACTACATCAAGATCGTCTACGACGACGGCAGCGCGTACGGCGTCAAGTTCCCGAGCCTGAGCCGCGAGACGCTGGCCGCGGTGATCGCCGCCGCCCACAGGCGCGGCAAGCTCGCGGTCGTCCACATCGGCGACTATGAGGAGGCGCAGGGCGCCATCGACGCTGGCGCCGACGGGCTCGCCCACATCTTCGGCGACCGCGTCCCCCCGGCCGACTTCGGCAAGCGGGTCGCCGCGGCCCACGCCTTCGTCACGCCGACCCTGTCGGTGCTGCGCAACCTGCACGGTGATCCGGGCGCGCTCGCCGACGACCCGGCGATCGCGCCCTATCTCATGCCGGATGCGCGCGGCAACCTGCGCGCCCGGTTTCCCATCCAGGCGGTGGGCCCCGCCGACGCGGCCGCGAAGGCGGTCGCCCAGCTGCGCGACGCCGGCGTGCCCATCCTGTGCGGCACCGACGCGCCCAACCCGGGGACGACGCACGGCGCCAGCATGCACGACGAGCTGGCGCTGCTGGTGGCGGCCGGGCTCACGCCGGCCGAGGCCCTGACCGCGGCGACTGCGGGCCCGGCGGCGGCGTTTCGCCTGAGCGACCGCGGGCGCATCGCCGCCGGGCTGCGCGCCGACCTCGTCCTCGTGGACGGCGACCCGACCGCCGACATCACGCGGACCCGCCACATCGCCGGCGTGTGGCGGGACGGCAAGCGCTTCGACCGCGAGGCGGTGCGCGCGCGGGTCGCCGAGGCGAGTCGCCCCGCGGCCGCGGGCGCGGGGCCGATGGGCCTCATCAGCGACTTCGAGTCGGGCGGGCTGGAGACGCGCTTCGGCCAGCACTGGATCAGCTCGACCGACTCGAGGGTCGGCGGCACGTCCACGGTCGATCTCGCGGTCGCGGCCGGCGGCGCCGGCAAGAGCGCCAGGGCCCTCGCCATCACCGGCGAGGTGGTGGCCGGCAAGGGGCCCGCGAAGTGGGCGGGCGCGTTCTTCTCGCCCGGGGCGCAGGCGTTCGAGCCCACCGACCTCTCGTCCCGGAAGGGAGTGCGCTTCCAGGCCCGGGGCGACGGCAAGACCTACGTCGTCATGCTGTTCGCCCGCAGCCGGGGGCGCATGCCGCTGACGCAGACGTTCGTGGCGGGCGCGAGCTTCGCCCCGGTCGAGCTCGCCTGGAGTCAGTTCGGCGGGACCGATGGCTCCGACATCATGGGCATCTTCATCGGAGCCAGCCCCGAGGTCGGCCGCTTCGCGCTGACCGTGGACGACGTGGAGCTGTGGTGACGCGAGCGCCGCGGCCGGCGCGCCGATCGGCCGGTCCGATCCGGTCCTGCCGATCCGGGTCCACCGATCCACTGATCATCGGTCTGGTGTGACCTCGCGCCTCGGCCTCCGACGGCCTCGCGCGGCGGAATTCGCGCCACCCTGGCCGCCGTCCGGTGATGCAATGGTCCGCATGCCATCCGGCCATCGCGCCTGCGTCAGCCTCTGCCTCCTGCTCGTGCTGTCGGCCGGGTGTGCGCGGCCCGCCGGCTCCACGACCCCCACGCGGGCGCCGGCCACCGCGCCCGCGCTCGACGACGCCGCGGCCATCGCGCGCGCGCACGAGTTCTTCGACGCCGTCGATCGCCGCGACCTCACCCGCTTCCGCGCCGTCGTCGGCCCGGGGTTCTTCCTCTTCCAGTACGGCCGCGCGCTGGTGACCGCCTCGCTGTCGCGCAGCTGGGGCGACCCCGCCGTCGCCGCCAGACCCGCCACCACCCGCGCGTGCACCGACGAGTCGATCCACCGGAACGGGGCCACCCTCATCTACCTGGGCGACTGCGTCGAGCACCGGTCCGGCAAGGACGGTCGCCCGGCCCCCGACGTCCAGGGCTGGAACACCGTCGTGCTCGCGCCGGACGGCGCGGCCTGGAAGGTGGCGCTCTGGGAGTGGCAGCCGAGCGGCATCGAGGGCGAGCGCGCGGCCTGGAACGCGGTGTACCGGCGGGGCGTCGGCTTCAGCCAGGAGCCGAACCGGCTGCTGGTGGCCGCCGTGAAGGGCGTCGCCCCGGGCAAGGCGCTCGACGTGGCCATGGGCCAGGGCCGCAACGGCCTCTACCTCGCATCGCAGGGCTGGCGCGTGACCGGGGTCGACATCGCCGACGAGGGGATCCGGGTGGCACGGGCCGCCGCCGCCGCCCGCCACCTGACGCTGGACGCGGTCGTGGCCGACATGGACGACTACGACTTCGGCGCCGACACCTGGGACCTGGTCGCGATGATCTACGCCGGCGGCGACCCGGGCTGGATCGAGCGCATCAAGCGCGGCCTGAAGCCGGGCGGCCTGTTCGTGTTCGAGTTCTTCCTGGTCGACCGGAAGCGCCCGATCGCGGGCGGCATCGGCGTCGAGGCCGGCGCGCTGGGCCGGATGTTCGCCGGGTGGGACATCCTGCGCGACGAGATCGCGCTGGACGTCCCCGACTGGGGCGAGGGGCAGAGCAAGCTGGTCAGATTCGTCGCGCGCAAGCCGTCGGCCTCCGCCCGCGGTCGTGATCGGCGATGATGTCGAGCGAACTGTCGAGGTGCGGATGACCAGACCCAGCTCCACCCCACCGATCGCGATCTTCGCGCTGGTCCTGCCCTACGGCATCAGCTCGGGCTTCGTGTCGATCACGCTGCCGTACCTGATGGTCGAGGCCGGCTTCACGGTGCTGGCCGCCGCCGCGATCGTCGCGCTCGGCGTGTCGTCCAACCTGTGGCGCTTCGTGGGGGGCCCGATCGCCGACCTGACGCTGACCGCCCGCACCTGGTACCTGATCGGGCTCGCCGCATGCGCCTCCACGCTGGTCCTCCTCGGCCTGGTCCCGCTCGACAAGGGCCACACCGAGGTACTGGGCACGCTCGTCTTCGTCTCGCAGCTGGCGGCCACGCTGGTCGTGCTCCCGGTGGGCGGCCTCATGGCCCACACCGTGGCCGACGAGGCGAAGGGACGGGCGGGCGGCTGGTACCAGGCCGGAAACCTGGGGGGCGTCGGGCTCGGCGGAGGAGCCGGCGTCTGGCTCGCCAGCCACGTGTCCCGGGAGGCGGCCGCTTTCGGGCTCGCGGCCGCGATGCTGGTGTCGGCGGCCGCGCTGCTCCGCGTACCGGAGGTGCGTCCCGATCCCGGTCAGCGCATCGGCCGCCGCATCCGCGAGATGGGGGTCGACATCCTGTCGATGCTGCGCTCGCCGCTGCCGCTCCTGTCCATCGTGCTCATCACCTCGCCGATCTCCGCCGGAGCCATGTCCAACCTGTGGTCGGCGGTCGCGCCCGACTGGCGGGCCAGCGCCGACACGGTCGCGCTGGTCAACGGAGTTCTGAACGGTGTGGTGAGCGCGCTCGGATGCGTGGTGGCCGGCTGGGTGGCCGATCGCGTCGGCCACTGGTGGGCCTTCTTCGGGGCCGGCCTCGCGGTCGCCGTGGCCGCCGCGCTCATCGCGGTCGCGCCGCTGACCCCGGCGATGTACGCGGGCGGCGTGATCCTCTACTCGGCCACCTGCGGGATGGGCTACGCCACCTTCTCGGTCGTGGTCCTGCACGCGATCGGGCGCGGAGCCGCTTCGACCAAGTACGCGGCCCTCTCGTCGATAGGCAACGTCCCGGTGGTCTACATGACCACCCTCGACGGCTGGTCGCACGACGCGTTCGGGCCCCGGTGGATGCTGCTGATCGAGGGCGGCCTGGGGGTGCTGTTCGTGGCGCTGGGGGTGATCGCGCTGCGGTGGATCACCTCGCGCACGCCGGCCGCGACCGCGGCCACCGCGCCGGCGGCGCCCGCGCCGACGGCGCCCGCGCCGGCGGCGCCCGCGCCGGCCGAGCAGCCGTAGGCCGCCGCCCGGGGACGCGCAGCGCCGGGCACGGCGCCCGTCGCAACACGGGGATCGGCGGCGCTTGTGGCCGCCCGGCCAGCCCGTAAGCTCCGTCATGGACCGCAACTTCCCTCCGAGTCCCCGAGCCGAGTTCGAGGCCGAGCCTTCGCCGTCGATCGTCGCGACCGCGCACCTCGTCTACGCGCTGCACGCGGTGAGCCTGGCCATCGGCGCGTTCGGCGCCGCCACCGTCGTCGGTGCGTTCCTGTTCGGCTGGCCGTCGATCATCGCGGTGATCATCAACTACGTGAAGCGCGGCGAGGCGCGCGGCACGTGGGTCGAATCGCACTTCGCGTGGCAGATCCGGACGTTCTGGCTGGCGCTGGTGTGGGGCGCCACCATCGCCGTCGTCTCGGCGCTGCTCGCCATCGTGCTCGTCGGGATCGCGACCTGGATCGTCGGCCTGTTCGCCCTCGGGATCTGGGCCATCGTCCGCATCGCGCGCGGATGGATCGTCCTCGCTGACAAGCGGCCGGTCGCGGCCGCCTGATCTGCCGCGGCGCGGTGTGTAGAATCGGCGCATGCGCACGCGCCTCCTCTGCATCCTCGCGCTCGCCTCCTGCGCCGGCCCGGACCGCGCGTCCGCGCCGGCGGCGGCCTCGGCGACCGCCACGCCGGCGGCGACGGCGACGGCGACGGCGACAGCGGCCTCGGCCCCGGCAGCGTCGCGCACGTCGTCCTCGCGGCCGACCGCCGAGACCCGCGAGGGCCGCGTGCTCGGCAAGCTCGACGGCGACGGCGTCGCGGCCTTCCTCGGCGTCCCCTACGCCGCGCCCCCGGTCGCCGGCGATCGCTGGCGCGAGGCACTGCCTCCGCGCCCGCACCCGCCGCTCGAGGCGACGGCGTTTCGCCTGCCGTGCTCGCAGATCCCGCTGCCGCAGGCCGGCGACAGGTTCAGCACGGGCAAGAAGATCCCGTCGTCGGAGGACTGCCTCCACCTGAACGTCTGGGTCCCGCCGCGCGCCGCCGGCGAGAAGCTCCCGGTCATGGCGTGGCTGCACGGCGGGCAGTACCTGCGCGGCGCCGCCTCGCAGTACGACGGCGCCCAGCTGGCGCGGACCGGCCACGTCATCGTCGTGACGATGGACTACCGGCTCGGGCCGCTCGGTTTCCTGGCCCACCCGGCGCTGACCCGCGAGTCGCCGCGCCACACCTCGGGCAACGAGGCGCTCTTCGACAGCCTGCAGGCGCTCGTGTGGCTGCGCGCGAACATCGCCGCGTTCGGCGGCGATCCGGGGCGGCTCACCCTGTTCGGCGAGTCGGCCGGGTCGGCCAGCACCTGCGCGCTGCTCGCGTCGCCGCTGGCCCGCGGCCTGTTCCAGCGCGCCATCCTGGAGTCGGACGCGTGCCCCGGCGCCGAGGACACTCCGTCCCTGGCCAGCCGCGAGGAGTTCGGCCGCCGGCTGGCCGACGCGCTCGGCTGCAAGAGCTCCGACCTCGGGCGCGAGCTGGCCTGCATGCGCTCGAAGACCGCCGACCAGGTCCTGACCGCGATCCCGCTGGCCAAGGTGCTGGGCGACGACGGCAACGGCGTGGGCTATCGCTTCAACAAGGACAACGTGGTGCTGAGCGAGTCGCCCGAGGAGGCGCTCAAGGCCGGCCGCATCATGCGCGTGCCGGTCATGCTCGGCACCACCGACGACGAGATGGGTCGCTACGTCGTCGGGCTCGACATCCACTCCGCGGACGACTTCCGCGCCCGCATCGCCAAGGAGTGGCCGGAGCATGCCCGCCTGCTGGTCGACACGTATCCCGTGTCGCACGACGTCGGCGACCAGGTGGCCGCGCTCTACAGCGACTGGGGCATGACCTGCCCGGTCCGGCGCGACGCGCGCTGGTTCTCGAGCGCCGGCGTCCCGACCTATCTCTATCGCTTCACGCACGCCCCCAACGTGATGGGCGGCAAGGCCGGCGCGTTTCACGGCTCCGAGCTGGTCTATCTGTTCCCGAGCGTGTTCGCGCGCCCCGACCTCCAGCTGGTCTACGGCGACCAGGACCGCGCGCTGGCCCGGCTGATGATCGGCTACTGGGCGCGCTTCGCCGCCACCGGCGATCCCAACGGCGAGGGCGCGCTGGCCTGGCCTCGCTACACCAGCGCGACCGACCGGCACATGACGATCGACCTGGCCCCCAGCATCGGCCACCACCTGCGCGGCGCCCAGTGCGACACCTGGGATCGCGTCGGCGATTGAGACGCCGGTCTTCTCGCCCAGGCGCGCGATGCCCATCAGCGACAGACCGGTCCCCATCCTCGCCACCGCCGGCCCGGCGTGGCTCGACGGGTTCGCCGCCATCACCGCGGACGGCGGCGTCGCCGTGCCGCTGTCGCCGGCGTATCCGGCCGAAGAGCTGGCCTGGTTCGCCGACGACGTCGGGGCCGACACCGTCGTCATGTCCGACGACCTCGCTGCGCACGGCGAGGCCCTCGCCCGCGGACGCCGCGTGGTGCGGCTGGCCGAGCTCACCGGTCAGGGGCGCACCGGGGCCGATCCGCTGGCCGGTCCGCCGGCACAGCCCGCGCTCATCCTCTACACCAGCGGCACCACCGGCAAGCCCAAGGGAGCGGTGCTCTCGCGCGGCAACCTCGTGGCCCAGACCGACATCCTCGCGCGCGCGTGGGCCATCGGCCCCGGCGATCGCATGGTCCACGCTCTCCCGCTCCATCACCTCCACGGCCTGGTGGTCGCGCTCCTCACCGCGCACCGCGCCGGCGCGCACGTGCTCCTCCTGCCGCGCTTCGACGCCGCGCGCGTCATCGCCGCCCTCGAGGCCGAGCGCGCCACCCTGTGGATGGCGGTGCCGACCATGTACCACCGCCTGCGCGAGCTGACCGAGCGCGACACGGACGCGGCCGACGCGCTGCGCGGCGCGGCAGAGCGGCTGCGCCTCGCCACCAGCGGCTCCGCCGCGCTTCCGGTCGGACTGGCCGGGTGGTGGCGCGATCTGCACGGCGCCATCCCGCTCGAGCGCTACGGGATGACCGAGATCGGCATCGCGCTGGCCAATCCGCTCGACCGGTCGACGCGGCGGGCCGGCTCGGTCGGCTGGCCGCTGCCCACCGTCGAGATCCGCCTGGTCGGCGACGACGGCGCCGACGCGAGCGCCGGGCCGGGCGAGCTCCGGGTGCGCGGCCCGAGCGTGTTCGGCGGCTACTGGCAGCGGCCCGAGGCGAGCGCGAGCGCCTTCGCGGGCGACTGGTTCCGCACGGGAGACCTGGCGCAGCGCGACGCCGACGGCTGCGTCCGCCTGCTCGGTCGCGCGTCGATCGACATCCTCAAGAGCGCCGGCTTCAAGATCTCCGCCCTCGAGATCGAGGAGGTCATGCGGGAGCACCCCTCGGTGGCCGAGGTCGCGGTGATCGGCGTGCCCGACGAGGCGCTCGGCCAGCGCGTGGTCGCCGCCGTGATCGCGCGCGCCGGCGCCGCGCCCGCCAGCGACGAGCTGCACGCGTTCGCGCGCGCGCGCCTGCCCGGTTACAAGGCGCCGCGCGAGGTCATCCTGGTGGCCGACTTCCCGCGCACGCCGCTCGGCAAGGTGCAGAAGTCGGAGCTCCTGCGCTCGCTCGCCGGGCGGCTCGCCACCGGCTGACCTTTCGCGCCGTCGCGCGGCCGGCACCGCCTACCACGCGACCTCATGTCGGAGGAGGTCGGCGCCGGTTGCGCAGATCGGGTCTCGTGCCACCGCGACTCCGCTGTCGGCGCGATTCCCACACCGTCGAGCATCTCCTCTCGTCTCTCTCGCGCCGCGACCGCGCGCTTTGTCCCCGGCGAGGAGAGGAGTCGACGAACGCGTGAGGTATCGTCGCCGCGCTCGAAATCCAGCCATTTCTCGCTCGACGACACGATCGGAGGAGAGAACGCCATGGGACGTCTACACGGTTCGCGACTGCTGGCCTGTCTTGGTCTCCCGGTGATCCTCGCGGGAGCCGCGTGCGCGCAGGGGCCCGACGATGAAGCGATCGGCACGCTCGGCGACGAGATCGTCGGCGGCGAGAACACGACCATCGCCGAGCACCCGTGGCAGATCGCGCTCACCACGAGCTCCGGCTTCCAGTTCTGCGGCGGCTCCATCCTCAACGAGGAGTGGGTGCTCACCGCGCAGCACTGCGTGGCGGGCGGCGACTCCGACATGCGCGTGGTCGCCGGCATCACGCGCGTGAGCCAGCAGTCGTCGGGCCAGATCCGCGCGATCGACGGCATCGCGACCTTCCCCGGCTTCAGCGATCCGGCGGTGGGCAAGGACGTCTCGGTCGTCCACCTGGCGACGCCGCTCGACCTCTCCGGCGCGAACGCGCGCGCCGTCGATCTCGTCACCCCGGCCGATTCGTCGGCCGGCGCCACCAGCCCGGGCGTGGTGTCGACCATCACCGGCTGGGGCACGCTCTCGTCGGGCGGCTCGAGCCCCGACATCCTCCAGGAGGTGGACATCCCGCTCATCTCCAACGCCGCCGCGCAGGCGGCCTACACCCAGGAGAACATCACCGCCGATCAGCTCGGCGCCGGCATCATCGGCGTGGGCGGCGTGGACTCGTGCCAGGGTGACAGCGGCGGCCCGCTCACCGTCAACTTCGGCGGCGACACGCTCCTCGCCGGCGTGGTCAGCTGGGGCTACGGCTGCGCGGATCCCGACTTCCCCGGCATGTACGGCCGGGTCTCGTCGTTCGAGCCGTGGATCACCGCGCGCGCGACCGGCGCGTTCACGCGGGCGCTGTCCCTGACCGGCCTGTCGGGCGCGCGCAACAGCTTCACCCACCGCAGCGTGACCGTGCCGTCCGGCGCGCTCGCCCTCTCGGTCATCGTCCGCGGCGGCAGCGGCGACGCCGATCTCTACGTCCGGCGCGGCAGCCAGCCCACCACGTCGCAGTTCGACTGCCGGCCGTTCCTGAACGGCAACAACGAGTTCTGCACCATCGACGCCCCGGCGGCCGGCACCTGGTTCGTGTCGCTGCGCGCGTTCAGGGCCTACTCGGGCGCCTCGCTCACCGCCGCCGTCATCACGCCGTAGCGCGACGGCCGACCTTTCGCCGCGCGGGACCGCATCGGGCGACTCACGATGCGGGCCCGCCGGCGCTACCGCCCGCGCCAGGTCGGCGGCCGCTTGGCGATGAAGGCGTCGATGCCCTCGGCCGCGTCCTCGGCCATCATGTTGTCGGCCATGACCTGGCTGGCCAGCGCGTAGGCGTCGGCGACGCCGAGCTCGACCTGGCGGTAGAAGGCGCGCTTGCCGGCGCGGACCGCCACCGGCGACTTGGCCACGATGGAGGCGGCCAGCCGCGCGACCTCGGCGTCCAGCTCGGCCGCCGGCACGACCCGGTTGACCAGGCCGCGCTCGCGCGCCGCCTGCGCGTCGATGAAGTCGCCGGTCACGAGCATCTCGAACGCCTGCTTGCGGCCGAGGTTTCGCGCCAGCCCGACCGACGGCGTCGAGCAGAACAGCCCGACGTTGATGCCCGACACGGCGAAGCGCGCGCTGTCGGCCGCCACCGCCAGATCGCACATCGCGACCAGCTGGCAGCCGGCCGCGGTCGCGATGCCGTGCACCCGCGCGATGACCGGCTGCGGCAGTCCGATCAGCGCGAGCATCACCCTGCTGCACTGCTCGAACAGCGCCGCCTGATAGGCGCGGTCGGGGTGGGCCCGCATCTCCTTGAGGTCGTGGCCGGCGCAGAAGGCCTTGCCCGCCCCGCCCAGCACCACGACGCGCGCGGCCGGATCGGCGGCGATCGAGTCGAGCGCTTCCTGCAGATCGGCCAGCAGCGCCTCCGACAGCGCGTTGAACTGCGCCGGCCGGTTGAGCGTCAGCGACACCACGCCGCCCGCCTGCGAGCGGAGGAGCCGCGCCTCTCCCTGCGCCGCGGCCGCCGTCATGACTTCTTCCCGTGGATGGCGTCGGTCGACTGCACCTGCCGGCGGAGCACGTACTTCTGGATCTTCCCGGTCGGCGTCTTCGGCACCGATCCGAAGACCACCTTCTTGGGCGCCTTGAAGCGGGCCAGGTGCTCGCGGCAGTGCGCGATGAGCTCCGCCTCGGTCGCCTCGGCCCCCGGCCTGAGCTCCACGAACGCGCACGGCACCTCGCCCCACCTGTCGTCGGGCGCCGCGACCACCGCGACCACCAGCACGGCCGGGTGCCGGTAGAGCGCATCCTCGACCTCGAGCGAGGAGATGTTCTCGCCGCCGGAGATGATGATGTCCTTGGCCCGATCCATGACCTTCGCGTAGCCGTCGGGCTGCATGACCGCGAGGTCGCCGGAGTGGAACCAGCCGCCCGCGAACGCCTCCTCGGTGGCGGCCGGGTTCTTGAGGTAGCCCTTCATCGTGATGTTGCCGCGGAACATGATCTCGCCCATCGTCTCGCCGTCGGCCGGCACCGGCTGCATGGTCGTCGGGTCCATCACCGTCATGCCGGCCTGCAGCACGTAGCGCACGCCCTGGCGCCCGTTGCGCTCGGCGCGGGCGACGGGGTCGAGGTCGCTCCACGCCTCGTGCTTGGCGCACACCGCCGCCGGACCGTAGGTCTCGGTCAAGCCGTAGACGTGGATCAGATCGAAGCCGATGCGCTCCATCCCCTCGATCATGGCGGCCGGCGGCGCCGCGCCCGCGACCATGGCCGAGACCTTGTGGTGGATGCCGGCGCGCAGCTCGGCCGGCGCCTGGATGATCGTGTTGTGAACGATCGGCGCGCCGCAGTAGTGAGTGACCCGGTGCTCGGCGATGAGCGCGAAGATGGCCGCGGGGTCGACCTTGCGCAGACAGACGCTGGTCCCCGCGACCGCCGCCATGGTCCACGGGAAGCACCAGCCGTTGCAGTGGAACATCGGCAGCGTCCACAGATAGACCGCGTGGCGCGGCATGCCCCAGGTGAGGGCGTTGCCGATCGCGTTGAGGTAGGCGCCGCGGTGGTGATAGACGACGCCCTTCGGGTTGCCGGTCGTGCCCGAGGTGTAGTTGAGCGAGATGGCCTGCCACTCGTCCGCCGGCGGCTGCCAGGCGAAGTCGGGGTCGCCCTCCGCGAGCAGGGCCTCGTAGTCGAGCTCGCCCAGGCGGCGGCCCGGCCCGTCGAATGCCGGGTCGTCGATGTCCACCACCGGCGGCGGCCGCTTCATCTTGCCCAGCGCCTCGGCCACGGCCGGCGAGAACTCGCGGTCGACCAGGACGATCCTGGCCTCGGCGTGCTCGAGCGTGAAGGCGATGGTGGCCGGGTCGAGGCGGGTGTTGATGGTGTTGAGGACCGCACCGGACATGGGCACGCCGAAGTGGACCTCGACCATCTCGGGGGTGTTGGCGCCGACCACCGCGACCGTGTCGCCGAGGCCGATGCCGCGCCGGGTCAGGGCCGAGGCAAGGCGACGGCAGCGCGCGTAGGTCTCGCTCCATGTCTGCCGGCGAGCGCCGTGCACCACCGCGACCTGCTGCGGATAGACGCTGGCCGACCACTCCAGCAGCGACAGCGGGGTGAGCGACTCGTGGTTGGCCGCGTTGCGATCGAGGCCCACATCATAGGGGCTGGGCATGCGGATAGTATGGACCAGGCGCGCCCGCCGTGGATGTGGCGTGCCCCCGAACCCGCGCACGCGCGCCGGTGATCGCCGCTGGAGCTGGCCTACTTTTCGGGCGGACGGGTCGCCGGATCGCCCGACGGCAGGACGTCGCGCGCCCACTCCTTCTGCTTCCAGCCAGGCACGGGCGTCGCGACGCCGGCGCGCGGGACGAAGGTGGAGCGCTCGACCAGCTCCATGCGGTGGATGTAGCGCGGGCAGTTGGGGAACACCTCGCGCACGGTCACCACGATGACCAGCTGGGCGCCGACAAGAGGCGGGTCCACGTAGGCGGCCGGCTCGACCCGGGCGACGCCGTTCAGGCGCACGCGCCTCGGGGCCGTGAAGTCGATGAACAGGAGGCCGACGTGCGGGTTGGCGTCGAGGTTCCCCACCGACAGGAACATGCCGTTGCCGTCGTAGCAGGGGAACGCGATGGTGCGCTCGTCGAGCACTCGCACGAAGCCCGGGTCACCCCCCTTGTACGAGCAGTTCGGGCGCCCGTCCGCGTCAGCGGTCGCGAGAAAGAACATGTCCAGCTTCTCGATGAACGCTCGGTCCTCCGCGCTGATGCGGTCATGCACCAGGCGCTCCTCGATGCGGTCCGCGAGGCGCTCGGTGTCGAAGCGCCGCTGAAAGGCACGATGATTCTCGCCGTAGAACGCCGCCATGCGCCTTCCTCCGCCTCGCTGTGAGAGGCGATCGTACCTCATCGAACCGCCGTCTCCGTCGCTCACGAGGTAACGGGAATTCAAGGCCCTGCGCGGCCACGAAGCGCGTAACGCGGGGCGGCGCTCGCGACTCCAATGCCTCGAAAGGAGTTGTCCCATGAGAGCTTGCTTCTTCGTCTTGTTTTCGTCCCTGGTCGCTTGCGGCGGTTCCTCGGCCCCCGAGCCTGTCGAGCCCGCCGCTCCGGCCCAGCCCGAGGCCGCCGCCACGCCGCCGGCCGGCGATCAAGCGGCCGCGCCGCAGACCGTCGAGGAGCAAGCAGCGCGCGGGGCGCAGCTCTACGGCCAGCACTGCGCCAAGTGCCACGGCGACGCCGGCCAGGGCGCCAAGGCCCCGGCTCTCGTCGGAAAGGAGGCGCTGCCTCTCGATCCGCGCAAGGGGCAGAAGCGCGACGTCCAGTTCAAGACGGCGATGGACGTCTTCACCTGGGTCAAGGGCCACATGCCGCCCGACGCGCCCGGAAGCCTTGCCGATGACGAGTACGTCGCCATCCTCTCGTTCGACCTCAAGGCCAACGGCGTGAAGCTCGAGCGTCCGCTCGACGGCGAGCAGGCGGCTCAGCTCAACCTGCACTGAGCCGCGGGCAACTCGAGCGCGCAAGGCGCGCGCGCAGTCGCGCCGCACACGGACAACCGCGCGACACGTCACGGCGGCGCCTGGGGCACATCGGTTGCACCGGGCGCGCGCCATGACAGCACTCATCAAGCGCACCGCATTTCTGCTGTACGGCGTCGTCTGCTACACACTCTTCGTCGCGACCTTCGTCTACGCGGCGGGGTTCGTGGGAAACGCGTGGCAGTCCCTCGGGTGGACCGGCGGACTGTTTCGCAGCATGGATTTCGGCGGGCCGCAGGCGCCACTCGCGAAGGCCATCCTCATCGACGCGCTCCTGCTCGGGCTGTTCGCCGTGCAGCACAGCGTCATGGCGCGGGCCGGGTTCAAGCGACTCTGGACCCGCATCGTCGCCAGGCCGATCGAGCGCAGCACGTACGTCCTCGCCGCCAGCCTCTGCCTCGATCTCCTGTTCTGGCAGTGGCGTCCGATCGGCACGACGGTCCTCTGGCACGTCTCGGCCGGCCCGCTGCCCGCCGTCCTGGTCGGGCTCTCGGTCTTCGGGTTCCTGATCGTGCTCCTGTCCACCTTCATGATCGATCACTTCGAGCTGTTCGGGCTGAGCCAGGTGTGGACCGCGTTCCGGGGCCGGACGGCGCGGCCGCAGGAATTTCGCACTCCGCTCTTCTACCGTGCGGTCCGCCACCCCCTCTACCTCGGCTTCATCATCGCGTTCTGGGCCACGCCGATCATGACGCTCGGCCACCTGGTCTTCGCCGCTGCGACAACCGGCTACATGCTGGTCGCGATCCAGCTCGAGGAACGCGACCTGATCCGGAGCTATGGCGACGTGTACCGCGCCTATCGCCGTCGCGTGTGGATGCTCCTGCCTCTGCCCAGGTCGAACCGGACCGAACTCGGCCGGCCGACGCTGCCGAGGACGGCCCGCGCCGCCGGCGGCAAGGACGTCGCCAGCTCCACCCACTGACGCTTCGCCGACGGTCCGCAGAAGCTGCGCCCCCCTCCCGGGTGATCCGCGATTGCGAGATTGGCAGTCTGGAACCTGGACCCGATTCCGTAGAATGGAGGCCGAGGCGGGTTATCCACGGGAGGCGAGCATGGAGCGTCGAGCGGAGGGGATGGCGGAGGAGCGCACGGGCCTCGTATCGCTCGGGCTCATCATGCAGCTGGCCGGGTCGATGGTGGCCGCCTACCTGGTCACCCGCTCCCTCGAGGCGCTCGTGGCAGGATGGCTGCACCTGGAGG
>DATFRY010000092.1:0-24060 GCA_035262925.1 Kofleriaceae bacterium
AGCGCCACGCCGCCGCCGGGGACGATGCCCTCCTCGACCGCGGCGCGCGTCGCGTGCATCGCGTCCTCGACCCGGGCCTTCTTCTCCTTCATCTCGACCTCGGTGGCCGCGCCGACCCGGATGACCGCCACGCCGCCGACCAGCTTGGCCAGGCGCTCCTGCAGCTTCTCGCGGTCGTAGTCGCTGGTGGTCTCGTCGATCTGCTTGCGGATGGTGCGCACGCGCGCGTCGATGTCCGCCTTCTTGCCGGCGCCGTCGACCAGGGTGGTGTTGTCCTTGTCGACCGTGATGCGCTTGGCCTTGCCCAGGTCCGTGATGGTGAGGTTCTCGAGCTTGAGCCCGAGGTCCTCGGTCACCGCCTGGCCGCCGGTGAGCGTGGCGACGTCCTTCAGCATCTCCTTGCGGCGGTCGCCGAAGCCGGGCGCCTTCACCGCGCACACCTGCAAGGTGCCGCGCAGCTTGTTGACCACCAGCGTGGCCAGCGCCTCGCCGTCCACGTCCTCGGCAACGATGAGGAGCGGCTTGCCGGCCTTGGCCACCTGCTCGAGCACCGGCAGGAGCTCCTTCATGTTCGAGATCTTCTTCTCGTGGATGAGCACGAGCGCATCCTGAAGCACGACCTCCATGCGCTCGGCGTCGGTCACGAAGTAGGGCGAGAGGTAGCCGCGGTCGAACTGCATGCCCTCGACCACGTCGAGCTCGCTCTCCATGGTCTTGGCTTCCTCGACCGTGATCACGCCCTCCTTGCCCACCTTCTCCATGGCGTCGGCGATCATGGTGCCGATCCCCTCGTCGCCGTTGGCCGAGATGGTGCCCACCTGGGCGATCTCCTGCTTGCCCTTGGTCGGCTTGGACAGCTTCTTGAGCGACTCGACGATGGCGGCGACCGCCGCCTCGATGCCGCGCTTGATGTCCATCGGGTTGACCCCGGCGGCGACCAGCCGCGAGCCCTCGGCGAACAGCGCCTGGGCCAGCACCGTCGCGGTCGTGGTGCCGTCGCCGGCGGTGTCGGAGGTCTTGGACGCGACCTCGCGCATCATCTGGGCGCCCATGTTCTGGAGCTTGTTCTCGAGCTCCACTTCCTTGGCCACGGTCACGCCGTCCTTGGTGACCGTCGGCGCGCCCCACGACTTCTCGATCACCACGTTGCGGCCGCGCGGGCCGAGGGTGACCTTCACCGCGTTGGCGAGGATGTTGAGGCCCTTGGCGATCTCGTTGCGGGCCTGAGAGGAGAAGACGATATCCTTGGCTGCCATCTGTCGATTCCCTTCGCGTCCGGGGCCGGTCAGTCGAGCACCGCGAGGAGGTCTTCCTCGCGCATGATCAGGTGCTCATCGCCGTCGATCTTCACCTCGGTGCCGCTGTACTTGGAGAACAGCACCTTGTCGCCCGCCTTGACGTCGAGGGCGATGATCTTGCCGTCCTTGTCGCGCTTGCCGGCGCCGACGGCCACGACCTTGCCCTGGATCGGTTTCTCCTTGGCGGTGTCGGGGATGTAGAGTCCACCGGACGTCTTGCTCTCCTCGTCCAGTCGCTTGATGAGCACGCGGTCATGCAGGGGTCGGATCTTCATGGTCGTGTTTCCTCGCAATTGCGAAAAGTTGGCCCAACGGATAGTCACCGGCGGGGCGCTTGTCAATCCCTGGGGGGAGAGTGCTAAAAAAATCAAAAAAGTCGAATTGAATCAAAAATCTGTGCGAGCATGGGGCGAGCGTTGCGGCGACCAGAGCCGCGGCCCTGTGCTATAGGCCGACCGATGGCGCTCACCGAGTACGAGAAGTACATCCGCACCGAGGGCCTGCTCGCCCTGCAGAAGAGCCCGGACGAGCTCTCCTGCCACGACGAGATGCAGTTCCAGATCGTGCACCAGGTGGCGGAGCTGTGGATGAAGCTCGTCGAGTTCGAGGTGCGCCACATGGCCGACCTCCTGGGCCAGGACCAGATCGCGCTGGCCACCAGCACGCTGCGCCGCATCGGGCGCATCCAGCGCCTCGTCGCCCAGCAGCTGGACCTGCTCGACACCATGTCGCCCAAGGCCTACATGACGGTCCGCGCCGGGCTGGGCCGCGGGAGCGGCCAGGAGTCTCCCGGCTTCAAGACCCTGCTCCGCCTGCCGGGCGAGGTCATGTGGCCGGCCTTCGAGGCGGTGCTCGATCGGCGCGCCCTCAGCCTGCGGCAGATCTACGAGGAGCCGGAGGAGCAGCACGAGATGTTCGCGCTGGCCGAGGGGCTGGTCGACTACGACCAGCTGCTCCAGGCCTGGCGCCACCGCCACCTGATGCTGGTGTATCGCATCATCGGCGTCGGCACGCCCTCGCTCAAGGGCAAGCCCTCCGACCTCCTGGCACACGGCATGAAGCAGCGCTTCTTCCCCAGGCTGTGGGCGGTGCGCGACGAGCTGTTCGCCGACTGGACCGAGCGAATGCTGGCCGGCGGCTCCGATACCGGCTACCACGGCTGACCACCCTGAGCGGACCCTGAGCGGAGCGAGCGGAGGGCGATGACCAACAACGGCAGGCACAAGAAGTCGGGTAACGGCGCCGGCGGCGGCCGGAAGGTCGACATCGAGTCCAGGGGCGGCGTCGAGTCCAGCGTCGAGGTCGAGTCCAGGGCCGAGCCGAGACTCGAGATCGAGCCCAGGGTGGAGATCGAGGTCGAGGCCCGCCCGGCGCGGGCGGCCGACGAGTCGGCCGATCCGCTGCTGCGCTGGCGCAGCGAGTTCCCGGCGCTCGAGGACTCGGTCTACTTCATCTCCCACTCGCTGGGCTGCCTGCCCATCAAGACGGCCGAGTACATGGAGGAGTTCCTCGAGCTCTGGCACCGCAAGTCGATCACCGCGTGGGACGACTGGCTGCCCGAGGTGGATCGGGCCGCGGCTCGCGTCGAGAAGATCCTGTCCGCGCCGCAGGGGACGGTGACGATGTTCACCAACGTCTCCCTCATCAACGCGGTGCTCGCCTCCTGCCTCGAGTACACGCCGGCCCGCAACAAGATCGTCTACACCGGGCTCGAGTTTCCGTCGGTGTCGTACGTGTGGAAGGCGGAGGAGCGGCGCGGGGCCGAGGTCGTGGTGGTGCCGTCGCCCGACGGGGTCGAGGTCGCCACCCAGGCGGTGCTCGACGCCATCGACGAGCGCACCGTGGCGGTGCCGATCTCGCACGTCTCGTACCGCTCCGCGTTCGTGTTCGACATCAAGGCGATCGCGGCCAAGGCCGCCTCGGTCGGCGCCCACGTCATCCTCGACGTCTACCAGTCGGCCGGAGTCATGCCGATCGACGTGGTCGACCTCGGCGTGGCGTTCGCGTGCGGCGGCTCGGTCAAGTACCTGTGCGGCGGGCCCGGCGCGGCCTACCTCTATGTGCGGCGCGATCTCATCGGCCAGTTCGAGCCGCGCGTGACCGGATGGTTCGGCAACGAGGCGCCGTTCGCGTTCACCATGCCGGGCCAGACCTACGCCGACTCGGTGTGGCGCTACATGGGCGGGACGCCGGCCATCGCGCCGCTCTACCAGGCGCGCGCCGGCTCCGAGATCGTGGGCGAGATCGGCGCCCGCGCGATCCGCGAGAAGAGCCTGCGCGCGACCGAGCGGGTCATCGAGCTGGTGGACGAGCGCAAGTTCGCGCTGCACACGCCGCGCCCGCCGGAGCGGCGCGCCGGCTCGGTGGTGTTCGACTTCGTCGGCTCGGCCGACGTCGCGCGCGAGCTCAACCGCCGCCGCTTCTTCTGCGACCACCGCCCGGGCGCGGGCATCCGCATCGCGCCGCACTTCTACAACACCGACGAGGAGATCGACCTCTACTTCGAGGAGCTCGACAACGTGCGGCTGGGTCGGGGCGGCGGCAAGAAGGACCACTAACCGTATGCCGGGGTTCCAGCGCCACGTCTTCGTCTGTGTCAACGAGCGCCCGCCCGGCAACCCGAAGGGCTGCTGCAAGGACAAGGGCGCCGAACAGGTGCGCGACGAGCTGAAGAAGCGCCTGGCCGCGCTCGGCCTCAAGGGGGCGGTGCGGGCCAACAACGCCGGCTGCCTCGATCAGTGCGAGACCGGCGTGACCGTGGTCGTGTACCCGGAGCAGGTCTGGTACGGCCACGTCACCGTCGAGGACGTGCCCGAGCTGATCGAGCGCCACATCCTGCGCGGCGAGTACGTCGAGCGGCTCATGTTGCCCGACCAGCCGCACCTGTGCGGCAGGATGTCCTCGCCCGCGCTGGTCGTCCCGCCGACCAGGCCCCGGTGAGCCGCCGCGGCGCCAGATCCGCCGCCGGCACCGCCGGGCGAGGGAGGGCGGCGCGCCTCCTCGCCGTCGTGGCCGGCCTGGCGGCGCTCCTGCTCGCGGCCGCGCCGGCCGCCGCCGACGGCTACGGCCAGAGCGAGGCCCGGCCGCGGCGCGGCGGCTTCGCCCTCGGCCTCGGCCTCGGTCCCTCGCTCTTCCTCGGCACCGGCGAGCTCGACTCCAAGAAGGGAGTCGGCGGCGACCTCAACATCCGCGTCGGCACCAGCGCCACGCCCGACCTCCTGTGGCAGCTGGAGCTCGAGGGAGGCGGCTACCTGGTCAACCTCAAGGACGAGGCCGGCAGCGAGACGATCTTCAACTCGCACGCCACGCTCACCCTCGGCGCGCAGGTCTACGTGCGCGAGGTCCTGTGGCTGCGCGCCGGCCTCGGCGCGGCCACCTTCCGCGAGCAGGAGGGCCGCAACGGCCCCGAGCGCGAGGGCACCCGGCGCAACGGGCCCGCCGTGATCGTCGGCGGCGGCTACGACCTGTTTCGCCGCGGCATCTTCGCGCTCGACGTCGAGCTGGTGGCCACCGGGGCGCTGTTCGACGGCGGCTTCATCGGGCACAGCGCGCTGCTCCTCGGCCTCATGTGGTACTGATGGCCATGCCTGGCGCCGGCGCCGAAAGCGGGGCGAGGCGCGGCCCGCGCCGCGACCTGGTCCTGTTCGCCGCCGCCATCGCGCTCCTGGTCGCCGCGCTGGCCCGCCAGATCGCCGTCGACGCCCCGCTCGGGCACGACGAGGCCATCTACGCCGGCGGCGGGCGCGAGGTCCTGGCCGGCACGCCGGCCAGCGGCTTCGAGCTCCACCGCTCGGTCGGCATGAAGCTCCTGGCCGCGGCGGGTCTCCTCCTGGGCCCGACCGAGCGCGACCTGCGATCGATCGTCGTCCTGTGCAGCGTCGGTTTCCTGCTGGCCTATCGCCTGCTCGGCGCGCGCGCGCTGGGCCGCTGGCCGGCCGCGTGGGCGGCGCTGGCCATGGTCACGTCGTTCGGCTTCCAGCGCCGCGGCGCCGAGATCCTGTCCGACGTGCCGGCGCTGCTCGTGCTCACGGTGCTGGTGGTCGTGGTGATGGGCCAGCTGGGCCGGCGCGGCGAGGGCGGGCGGCCGGGCCCGTGGCTGCTCGCCGCCGCCCCGCTGGCCGCCGGCGCGTTCTACCTGCGCTACGGCCTGTGCACGTCGCTGGTCGGGATCGCGGTCGCGGCGGCCGCCGCCTGGTGGCGCCCGCTGGCCGCCGGCCGCTGGCTGGCGCTGGCCACGGCCGGGCTGTTCGCGCTGCTGGTGGCGCCCCACGTCATCCACTCGGTGCGCGAGACGGGCAGCCCGATCGGGATCCTGCAGGCCAGCGGCGACGCAGCCCATCGCGCCTATCTCGGCCAGGGGCTGGTCCAGCTCCCCGCCGCGCTCGCGCTCGAGGGCGGGGCGGTGCTGCTGGTCCTGGTCGTCATCGGCGCGGTCCAGGGCGCGCGCTGCCTGGTGCGGCTGCGCCGCGAGCGCCGCCACAGCCGGCCTCCCGCCGAGGACCGCGCGACCGCCTTCCTGTGGGTGGCCTCGGTGTTCCACATCGCCGCGACCGGCCTCTTCGCCCACGCCGAGTTCCGCTACTTCCTGTTCGGCGTCGCCGGGCTCACCCTCATCGGCGCCGCGGCGCTGTGCACGTGGGCGGCGCCGCGCGGCGCGGTGCGGCTGGGCGTCGTCGCCGGGCTCGCGCTGGTGGCGGCGGCGGCGGTCACCGACCAGGTCAACATCGCGCGCTACACCCGGCTGCGCGACGAGCGCCAGGTCCTGGTCGCGGCCGCCGCCGAGCTGCGCCGCGCCGCCGGGCCCGGGCGCTGCGCCGCGCTGACCGGCCAGGTGTCGCACATCGGCTGGTACTCGCCCTGCACCGCCTATCCTCTGAACACGCCGGAGGCCGAGCTGGCCGGCGAGCGGCGCTTCCTCGTCGTGTTCGAGCGCGCGCGCGATCACGCGCGCGACGGCCGCGCGGCGCTGGCGGCGCTGTCCCGCGCGCATCGCGTGGCCCTCGTGGGGCGGGCCGCGGACCGCGCGCAGCTGTACGGAGACGCGGTCATCTACGAGATTCGATGAGCGCTTGACTCGCGCGGTCAGATGCAGGCACCGTGCGGCCGTGCAGCTCAGCTCCATGTTCCGGCGCAAGACGGTGGTGGAATGCGAGGCAGACGCCGAGCGGCCGGGCCAGGAGCTCAGGCGAACCCTCGGCGCCTTCGACCTGACCATGCTCGGCGTGGGCGCGATCGTGGGGGCCGGCATCTTCTCCAGCGTCGGCGACACCGGCGCGGTCGCGGGCCCGGCGCTGGCCGTGAGCTACCTCCTGACCGCGGTGGCCTGCGGCTTCGCCGCCCTGTGCTACGCCGAGATCGCGGCGATGGTGCCCATCGCCGGCAGCGCCTACACCTACTCGTACGTGGCGTTCGGCGAGGTGGTCGCCTGGATCATCGGCTGGGACCTCATCATCGAGTACGCGATCGGCAACATCTATGTGGCGCAGAGCTGGGCCGATCACTTCCGGTCCTTCCTGCGCGGCGCGTTCGGGGTCGACTTCCCCGACTGGATGGCGACCGACGTGCAGACCGCCGCGTCGGCCGCCTTCACCGCGCACACGCCGACCATCGGTGGCTACGTGGTCGCCTTCAACCTGCCGGCCGCGCTCATCACGGTCTTCATCACGATCGTGCTGGTGCTGGGCGTGCGCGAGAGCGCGCGCCTCAACTCGGCCATGGTGGTCCTCAAGCTCCTGCTCCTCACTGCCTTCATCGCGATCGGCTCGTTCTTCGTCAAGCCGGCCAACTGGGTGCCCTTCGCCCCCAACGGGTTCCACGGCATCTGGGCCGGCGCGTCGCTCGCTTTCTTCTCCTACATCGGCTTCGACGCGGTCTCGACCGCCGCCGAGGAGACGACCAACCCGCAGCGCAACGTCCCGCGCGGGATGATCGCGTCGCTCATCATCTGCACCGTGCTCTACATCGTGACCGCGGTGGTCACGACCGGGCTGGTGCCGTGGAATCAGCTCGCCGGCGGCGACCCGCTGGTCCACGCGCTGCGCAACGTCGGCCTGAACAGCGCGGCGCTGGTCATCGCGCTGGGCGCCATGATCGCGATGACGGCGGTGCTGCTGGTGTTCCAGCTGGGCCAGACGCGCATCTTCATGGTCATGGCGCGCGACGGGCTCCTGCCCAGGATGTTCTCGCGCATTCACCCGCGCTTCCGCACGCCTTACCTCAGCACCATCCTCACCGGCGCCGGGGTCGCGATCCTTCCGTCCTTCATGACCCAGAGCCAGGCCCTGCACCTGACCAACATCGGCACGCTGTTCGCGTTCGCCCTGGTCTCGGGCGGCGTCATCGCGCTTCGCTTCATCGATCCGGACCGGCCGCGGCCGTTCCGCGTGCCCCTCTATCCGGTGACGCCGATCCTGGCCATCGTGACCTGCCTGTGGCTGATCTGGGGCCTGCCGAGCTCGAACCACTGGCGCTTCGCCGTGTGGCTGGTGCTCGGGCTCATCATCTATCTCCTGTACGGACGGAAGCGCAGCCGCATGGGCAACCCGGGCAGCCCGTAGCTGCCCGGGCGCAGACCGCGCGCCGCTGCTATCCGGCTACAGGACCTGACGCCACCCGAGGATCCCGAGGGGGCCCGATTGCGTGCCCTGGCCGTTCTGGCCGCCGTTGTCGCCGCCGGTGGCTCCGCCCTGGGGCTCGCCGCCGGCCTCCGAGGCCACCGGCGTGCCGACCCGGACGACGTCGCCGCCGAGGGTGGTGAAGTAGACCGCGCCGCCGTGGCCGAACAGCGATGACACCGAGGCGGAGCCCGTGGTGACCGAGAGCTGCACCTGTAGATCGTCGAGGTCGAGCCCGGTGACGTCGGAGTTGCCGAGCTCGCAGGTCTGCGTGCCGATCGGCGGATCGATCGCACGGGTCAGGAGCACCTGCTCGGTCGATACCACCACGCCGCCGTAGAACTTCTCGCAGCGCCCGCCGGTGCACGCGCCGACCAGCTTGTTGCGGATCTCGCCGGTGTCGGCGTAGACCGCGTAGAACTCGTTCTGCTTGGCCGGGTCGTAGTTCTCCAGGCCGCCGGTGCCGAAGAACAGCACCACCCGGCCGGTGTTGTCGATGCGGGTGCCGATGGTGCCGGCGATCGGGCGCTCGGCGCCGATGGCGCCGGAGGTGTAGCGGGTGGAGAACAGCGCCTCGACCGCGTGGCCGGCCGGATCGGTCGTGCCGGTGGAGATGGTGCCGAAGTCGCGCGAGTCGATCCAGCCGTCGGCCGCGCCGGAGCCGGTCAAGGACACCCCCGGGTCGACCTTGTAGACGTAGCCGCACGAGTCGGCCAGGACCACGCGGTCGATGAAGCCGTCCAGCTCGGCGCCGCTGGGCTCGGCCTCGTCGTCGGTCTCGAACACCACCGGGTCGCCGGTCACCGGGCAGGCGGTGCGGAAGCGCCACACGCGCTGGCCGGTCGCGATGTCGATCGCCACCACGTCTCGCCCCTTGGTGTAGGGCTTGCTCGGGTTGTCGCGCGCCGGCCCGGTGGCCAGGATGGCGATGAAGTGCTCGGCCCCGCCGATCCGCACCCGCGCGACCGCCGGCTTGGCCTGGCCCGCGCCGACCAGGTCGTCGCCGGGCAGGGTCTCCCACAGCGGCGTCGGGCCGGAGACGGCGCCCGAGGTCCCGTTGAGCGTGTCGGTGACGTCGAGCGCGAACACCGCGCTCGAGCCGCTGCCGCCCGGCACGATCGCGACGGTGTGGAACTTGCCGTCGGACAGGCGTACGTCGGCCAGGGTCGGCGAGCCGTCGACGAAGGTGCTGATGACGCCGCTGGCCCGGTCGGCGACCAGCCGGACGGCCACCCGCGCCGGCATGTAGGCCCACACCTCGGTGCCGCTCTCGGCGCTGTCGATGTGGGCCGGGTCGCTGCGCACCGCGTGGAGCGGGCCGTCCTTGGAGCCGAACATGACGATCACCGGCCGGTTCTTCTCCTTGTCGATGAAGGCATCGATCTCCTGCTGGCCCCTCCGCGTCAGGTACGGGTACCAGAGCGGACGGGTCGGCGGGCTGAGCACGGCCGGAGTCGACGTCTCGACCGCGCCCATCTTGGTCTTGATGTAGCCGCCGCCGGTCAGTCCGAAGCGGGCCGAGCGCTGCCACGCGATGACCGCGAGCGCCTGGTCCTCGCTGGCCACGCCGAGCGTCTCGCGCAGTGCGGCGCTGCTCGCCGCCGACGAGTTGAAGTCGAGCCGCTGGCCGCCGCTCGAGCTGACCGTGTAGATGTGGCGAGCGCTGTCGTTCATCTGGTCGAGCTTGACGGCCGCGTCCCAGTAGGTGTGGGTCAGGCCGGCGTTGGCGGCGTAGAAGTCGCCGCGGTCGCCCGGCTGGCGGAACGCACCCACGTAGGCCACGCCGTTGTCGACCACCACGCCGCCGCGGAAGTGCTTCTCGGCCGGCGTGTAATCGAAGTTGATCGCGATCGCCGAGATGGTCGGCGTGACCGTGCGCGCCGTGTTCGAGCACATGGTGGCCTTCCACCTGACCGTGCGCCCGGCCGAGTTGGGGAAGGCGACGCAGTAGTCGGTCGCCTTGTCCACGCACGGGGAGGCCAGCACCCAGGACGCCGGGTCCTCGTTGGACATGTAGAACTTCACCGAGGCGCCGCTCGGCACGCTCATGGTCGGCGAGATGCGCGCCGCGGTCACCACCATCTCGGCGGTGGCCTGGGCGCCCAGGTCGAGCACGCCGGAGCCGACGTCGCCGCACGCGACGTAGTTCGCCACCACGCGGTTGGCGAACAGGAGGTACTGCCCGGAGTTGTTGCCGTCGGCGATGAGCGCGTCGGTGGTGTGGTCGGGGTCGTGGTCGTAGTCGAGGCCCACGCCCACGTCGTAGTCGGTGAGCTTGACGCCGGTGCCGGGGACCGCGACGTTGTACTCGGACAGCTGCGTCGTGAACCCGGCCGCGAACGGCGTCGCGCCGCCGGCGTTCTGGTGGTAGTAGGCCTTGCCGCCCTGGGTCGTGCAGTCACCGGCCACGCCGTCCCGGCCCCACGCGAAGTCGGGCTTGCCGTCGAGCGAGAAGTCGGCCGACACGATCGCGGTGGCCGCGCCCACGCCCGGCACCGTCTGCGGGGTGGAGGCGAACCCGCCGCCCGACAGTCCCGGCCACAGGTTGAAGTTGGCGCACATGCTGGGCGAGCCCGCCAGGAGGTCGAGGATGCCGTCGCCGGTGTAGTCGGCGGCGGTCAGGGCGTCGATGCCCTTGGCGCCGAGGTTCTTGCCGGTGATGACGTCCTGCACGGTGAACTGCGGGTTCACCGCGCACGCCACGCCCGGCTTCTTGAGCGTGGGGCAGTTGTTGAGCAGGACCGAGACGGAGCCGGTGGTGGCGGCGCTCGCCTTCTTGCCGCCGTACAGGACGTCGAGCCAGCCGTCGCCGTTGTAGTCGTAGGACACCGAGTTGGTCCCGGTCCACGAGTGGAGCGGCATCTGCGACGGGGTGACCATCGGCGCGTAGGCCGCGTAGAAGGTGCCGTTGCCCTTGCCGCGGTAGAGGCGTTGCACCTCGGGCGCGGCCACCGGCGGGTCGGTGGTGGAGCGGTAGTAGAGGAAGTCCTGGTGACCGTCGCCGTCGAAGTCGCCGCACGTCATGCCGAGGTGGCCGCTCGAGGTGCCGGCCGCCACGACCGTTGTCGTCAGGACGAACTTGGGCGTGCGGACCGCGTTCGGGTCGGTCCAGTTGGGGGCCGCGTTCTCCCCCGTGCGATTGCGGTAGTAGTAGATGAACAGGTTGCCCGACTGACCGACCACCAGGTCCGTCCAGCCGTCCTCGTCGAAGTCACCGGCGCACGACACGTTGTGGCTGTCGGTGATGCCCATGGTGACGGCCTTGAAGCTCCCGCCCTGCTTCTGGAGCTTGAGGCTGGAGTCGGAGTTGTCGTAGACCACGCCGCCCGTCCCGGTCGCCGCGAATCCCTGCAGCACGGTGCCGTTCTGGTTGGTCGACGCCGAGGTCTTCGGGCAGCCGTCGTCCACCACCTGGATGGCCTCCACGTCCGGCTTGCTGGCCATGGACAGCGCGATGACCGAGATGCACGCCCCTGCCAGGGGCAAACCAAACCGCATGTTCCTGCTCCGCCTCACGTCACTCACTCCCCGCCGCCGGTTCGCCCTCGGGCCCGGCCGTCTCGCCGCTCTCGGCCTGCGCCTCATCCGGCCGCGCCTGGTCGGCGCGCGCCTCGTCGCCGCGTCCGTCGGGGCGCGCCTCGTCGGCGCCCGCCTCGTCGCTGCGTCCATCGTCGCCGCGCGCATCGTCGCCGCGCGCCTCGTCGCCGCGCGCCTCGTCGGCCGCCCCGCGCCGGCGCAGCTGTGCGCCGCCCCGGGCGCCGTGGGCGCGCAGCCCGCCGAACGGCCGGGCCGCCTTTCCGTCGGTGTCGACGTTGTGGCCGCGCTTCACCATGATGGAGGGCGGCACCCGGTCGATGCTCTCCTGCGCCTGCGCGCTGTGGCGCCGGAACATGTAGAGCGAGGTCACGCCGCCCAGAGCGAGCAGGACCACGATGATCGCGAGCGCTCGGTACGGGTGGGCCGCGCGCTCGCGACCGTGACGCACGGACGACACCGCCATCACCGCGTGCACCATGCGCGAGAGCCGCTCGAGCTGCAGCTTGGCGATCGCGTCGCTCTGGCGCTCGCGGGCCGCGCGCCGGTAGCGCGACGCCGCGTAGGCATAGGCGCCGCACACCGAGACCTGGGCCAGGAACTGCTCGTGCAGCTCGGGGTCGGACCAGCGCGCCTCGAGATGGCGCCAGAGCTTGTCGAGCGACGCCGGCGCGCGGTCGCCGTGGCCGGCCCGGTAGCGGTTGAACATGGCGCGCTTGAGCCCGCACGACGGACAGGCCGGCTCCGACGGAGACAGCGGCGAGTCGCACTTGGGGCAGACGGTTCCGGGCGGGGCCAGCGCCGAGCGCCCGCGACCGGCCGCGGGCGCGGCGGGTGCGGTGCCGGGCCGCCGCGCGGTGGGCAGCGGCGTGCGCTCGAGCCAGAAGCTCGCCTCGGGCGGCTCGGGCACGGCGGCGGCGCCGGGCGCGCGGCGCGGCCCCATGCCGCCCACGCGCACCTCGCCTCCATTGCGTTCCCGGCTCATGGCTGTCCTCGAGCTCCGATACGTCACCAGCCGTCCATGGCGACCGCCTCGCCCCGGAGCGGGAGCACGACCACGCGTGCCCGCTCCGACGCGCTGCCGTCGCCGTCGAGGTAATAGGTCATCGGATCGACCGAGCCGTTGGGCCGGCACTCCGCCACCACCTCGTCGGTGCCGACCGTCACCTCCGGCCCGAGGCCCCGGGTCAGCTCTCCCGACGTGCGGTAGCCCGCCACCCGGATCGCACCGGAGAAGCGGAACCGGCTGACCGGTCCCCAGCTGGCCGCGGTGGACGGTGCGTCCTCTTCCTCGAGCACCTCGACCGTCACGTCCTGGGCCGTGCTGCCGGTCAGCGGCTTCACGACCAGGCGGGCGCGCGCGGCCGAGCCCAGCGCGAGGGCCACGTCGGAGCGGACCGGCCCGCGCTCGAGGGCGACCCGGGCGCACTCGCGCACCGCGTTGGCCATGCGGATCGCGCCGTGACCGGGGTCCTGCGGCCGGCGCAGCGTGATCACCGCGCCGGTCGACAGGATGCCGATGATGGCGACGATCGCCATGAGCTCGGGCAGCGTGAAGCCGCCCTGCGCCGCCGTCACTCGCCGCCTCATTCTCCCACCCCCAGGTTGCGCAGGTCGACCAGCGCCTCGGCGGAGCGGTAGATGTGGTTGCCGCGGTAGCCCTCGGGCCTGTCCGCGTCGTCCACCCCGGCCAGCTGCACGCCCGGCCAGTCGCCGATCGCGTTGTGGTCCGGCTGATCCTCGTCGATCATCGCCCCGCTGCGCGCGCTGGACACCGCGCGCGTGCCGCGCTCGCTGCGCGCCTCCACGGTCACGCGCACCTCGATGAGCACCGCGCCGGCCGGTCGCTCGCCGGTCGGGTCGGTGCTCTCCTGTCCCTCGGCCGAGTACCAGTCCTGCTCCGGGTCGCCGTCTCCGTCGAGATCGGCGGTGTCGTCGTCCTCGAAGAAGCGGCTGGCGACCTGGAGCGTGGTCACGCCGAGCGCGAGGTCGGTCCAGTCGCCGTCGACCAGCTCGCCGCTCGGCGAGCCCTGCAGCACGCCCAGCTCCTTGCGGTCCGGATCGATGCGGTAGCTGCGCCCGACGAAGCGGTAGACCACGGTGTCGGGCCGCGGCTGCTCGTTGGTGGTGGCGTCGGCCACCTCGGTGCACTGGGCGTTGTCGGCCACGTTGTAGGGCGCGCCGGAGCCGCCCACGCCCTCGAAGTGGAGGCGCCCGGGCGCGCCGGCGTCCATGCTGGTCACCTTGACCACGCAGGCGGCGTACGTCACCGTGCCGGTCCCGCCGCTCTCGGCGGCCGACGTGATGGCGGAGTTGACCAGCACGACCACGTCGCCCTCGGCGAAGCTGGCGGTCGAGTCCACGTCGGCGATGGCGCGCGCGGCGTCGATGGCCCGCACCCGCGAGCCGGCGGACGGATCGGCGTAGAACACGCGCAGGACGTCGGGTCCGGTGCCGTCGGCGTTGTTGACGACCTGTAGCGGCCGCAGGACCGCGCTGGTGTCGCCCAGCGCCGCGGTGCGGAATCCGTTGGACACGAAGAAGCCGGCCTGGCGCACGTCCGCCGCGATGGCGGCGCGCGCGCTGCGGAGCGTCTGCTGCACCTCGGCGACCTGGGTCTGACCGAAGTAGGCCGACGACATCTTGCCCGAGATGATGAAGATGAAGCTGATCACCAGCCCGGTCAGCACCATGCCGATCATGAGCTCGATGAGCGTGAAGCCGCGCTCGCCGCGCCGGTCGCGCCTGCCGCGCGGCCGCGTCACATGACCTCCTGCCGGGTGCGCAAGGTCTCGAGCACGAAGGTGTGGTCGTGGGCGCCCTCGTCGGAGCCGGCCGCGGCGCCGTCCTCGGTCCACGACACCTCGATGCGCACGCGGAACAGATCGGGCGACACGGCGTCGATCGGCTCGATCAGCAGGCGTCGCCGGTAGACGTGGTCGCCCTTGCCGGTCGCGTCCTCCAGCTCGGCGTCGATGGGCGCGGTCCCGAACTGGGTCTCGATCTGCGCGAAGGCGAGCTGCCGCACCTCCTCGAGCGCGGTCTCGGCGATGGCGGACGCCTCGGTGGTGCGCCCCGCGCTGCTGTTGCCCTCCGAGACCACGTGATGCAGCGCCATCAGGCCGGCCAGGCCGATGAGCGTGACCGCCAGGGTCACCAGCACCTCGATCATGGTGAAGCCGCGCTGACCCTCGGCGTCCGACGCGCTCGCGGCCGCCCTCGCCGCCGCCGTGATCGTCTGCTTCTCTCGCGTGCGCGCCATGGCTAGTTGCTGGGGCGGAAGGACACCGTGCTGCCGCTGTCGATCACGCCCATGCAGTCGTCGCGGCCGGAGCCGTCGGCGTCGAGGCCGCGCTGCCCGTAGCCGGCGCACATCTGGTTGGCGTCGCTCGTGAGGTTGCGCCCCGACACCTCGACCTCGAGGACGACGCGCGCGCGGTCGGGGCCGTGGCCGGTCGACCTGATCACCACGCGCGAGTCCTCGTCCTCACCGTCGGTGAAGCCGGGGTCGGAGACGTTGTTGCGGATCTCGACCTCGTACCAGGAATGACGATCGGACGAGAACAGGTTGGCCGAGTCGCCCGGCTCGGCGCCGTTGCCCGCCACCGCGCTCCACGGCGTCACGTCCTGGTTCTCCGGCGTGACCAGCGCGGTCCAGTGCTGGCTGGGATCGTGCTCCATGCGCAGCTCGTCCATCGCGGCCGCCACGCCTGCCTCCGCCGCGTGCAGCGCCACCCCCTGGAATCGATCCTGGGTCGCGCCCGACAGATCGCTCTGCGACGCGAGCAGCGCGAGCCCCCCGACGCCGAGGAGCCCGACGAGCGTGACCATGGCGACGACCATGGCGCTGCCGCGCTGGGCCGCCTCGTGGTCCGGGCGATCGGTTGACGGCGAGCTATTCACAGAAAGGTTCCGTACTCAAATTTCGTCCGCAGTAATTCCATCTTGAGGCCCGCGCTTCTCCGGCGCCATCGAAAGTTCGAGAAAAGCCGTTTTATTTTGGATGGTTGTGCGACAGCGGAGCATGGCGCGGCATGATCGCCGCCGGTGGCAGGAAGCAACCCACGGCGGTCACATCCTGTGGTTCGGCCGATCGCGCCAGAACTTCAGTGCCGGCTCTTCAGTGCCGGCTCTTCAGTGCCGGAGTGCGCGCGAGCGGGGGCGCCCCGTCAGGGCAGCGCCTCGACCAGGACAACCGTGATGTTGTCCTTGCCGCCGCGCTGGTTGGCCAGCGCGACCGCCGCCTGCGCGCCGGCCTCGAGCGAGCCGTCGCCCACCAGCTCGGCCACCTCGACGTCGTCGTCGAGGTAGCCGTGGAACCCATCCGTGCACAGGAGGAAGCGATCGCCCGGCCGCGCATCCACGTCCGCGGTGTCGACCTGGACGTAGTCCTTGTGCCCCACCGCGCGGGTGATGACGTTGCGGCCGGTCGCCGCCTCCATCTCCTCGGGCGCGATGAGGCCGTGCTTGAGCTTGTAGTTGACGAGGGTGTGGTCCTCGGTGATCTGGAGGACGGCCTCGTGGCGCACGCGGTAGACGCGGCTGTCACCGACGTGCGCGGCGTAGCAGAAGCCCCCACGCACGAGCGCCGCCGACACCGTCGTGGACATGCCGCGCTTCTCCGGGTCGAGCTCGGCCATGCCGAACACCATGTAGCAGGCCGACTGCACCCCGTTCTCGAGCAGGCGGCGGATCTCCCACCGCGCCTCACCGTCGCCCGATGCCGCCGCGCGGGCCAGTCGATCCAGCTCGGTGAGCGCGCTCTCCACCCACATGCGCAGCTGCTCGACCGCCTCCTGGCTGGCGACCTCGCCCTTCAGGTGGCCGCCGACTCCGTCCGCCACCACATAGAAGCCGAGCCCGTCGTCGCGGTGGAACGCATCCTCGTTGATGGTGCGCCGGCGTCCAGCGTCGGTCACCGCGACGGAGACGGTGCGCATGGGCAGATTCTAGCGCCGAGCGGCGAAAAAGCCTCTTTGCGGCGGCGGCCGCCCCAGCGGACAGCTGCTACCCTGGAACGCCGTGGCGCCAGCGTCGAACGCGAAGATCGGCGACATTCTGCGCGAGCAGCAGGCCGACCTGCTCAAGCGGTGGGTGGATGGGTATCGAACGTCACCCCTCCGCATGCCGCGGGCAGTGGATCCCCAGGCGGTGTCTCGCCTGATCTCGCCCATCCTCGAGTGCCTGGCCGATGCGCTGGGGCCCGCCTCCGCGGTGCCCGGCCGGGCGGCCTCGGAGCCCGGGGTACCCGTCCAGGTGCCTGCCTCGGCGCTGGTGCCCGGCTCGACCCTGGCCCGCGAGGTCGAGAAGGCGGCGGCGCTGGTCGGCGCGCTCCACGCCACCGGCGAGGCCACCACGGGGTTCGACATCGCCGCGCTGTTCGGCGCCCTGCGCGATCTGTTCGCCGCGGTCCCGCTCGGACCGGGCGGGCTGGCCGAGGACGAGCGCGACGCGCTGGTCCGCTTCGCCGAGTGGCTGAGCGCGGTCGCCTTCGACTCGTTCTCCGCCGCGCGCGTGCACGCCGAGCGGGAGCGCTGGCGCGAGCAGCTCGAGGACGGGACGCCGGTGGTCCTGCTCGCGCCCGAGCTTCCGGCCGCCTTCGTCGTGGGTCGGCCCGACGGCGTGCTGCTCGACTCGGTGCTGAGCCGCCTCCTGCTCCTGGTCGTGCGCGTCGGCGCGCGCGCCGCGCTCATCGACGCGGCAGGCATGGCGGATCCGACGCGCCCGGAGGTGCTCGAGGCGCTCGGCCGCTTCCTCGCGCACCGCAAGATCAGCGGCTCGGTGTCGCTGGTCGCGGTCGGACTCGACGACGGCCCCGAGCGGGCGTGGCGCGAGCAGGCGCGGCAGAGCGGGACCGACCTCTCCTTCGACGCACACTTCGACCACGCCCTCGACCGCGCGCTGTCAGTCGCGGGATATCGCCTCGTCAGGACCTGAGAGCGCCGCTCGGGGGCGCACCGGAAAGCCGGTTCGGTCGCGCAAAGATGGAACCCTCCTGCGTGTTATGCTGATCGCCGGGGGGCGTGGAGGCCAACTTTCCAATAGCGTTTGGCCGCTACAAGCTGGTCGAGCGGCTCGCGGTCGGGGGGATGGCGGAGCTGTTCCTGGCGGATGTCGTGGGCGATCACGGCTTCGCCAAGCGCGTCGTCATCAAGCGGATCTTGCCCCAGCTGGCGGCCGACCCGCACTTCACCCAGATGTTCATCGCCGAGGCGAAGATCACCGCGCGCCTCAGCCACCCGAAGATCGCCCAGACCCACCGGCTCGGTCACGAGGACGGGCAGCTGTTCATCGAGATGGAGTACGTCGACGGCCTCGACGTGCTGGCCATGCTGCGCGAGTGCGCGCACCGGCGCGTGCGCCTGCCGGCCGAGGTCTCGGTCTACATCATGAAGGAGGTGCTGGACGGGCTCGACTTCGCCCACCGCGTGTGTGACGACGGCGGACGCCCGCTCCACATCGTGCACCGCGACATCTCGCCGTCCAACGTGCTCGTGTCCCGCCGCGGCAACGTGAAGCTGGTCGACTTCGGAATCGCCCAGGCGGCCACCGAGCAGCAGACCAAGGCGGGCACGCTCAAGGGCAAGTACGGCTACATGTCCCCCGAGCAGGTCATGGGCACCGGCGTGTCCGCGCTGTCCGATCTGTTCTCGGTCGGGGTGGTGCTGGCCGAGATGCTGATGGGCCGGCGACTGTTCGCCGCGCCCAACGAGCTCGACGTGCTGCTCATGGTGCGCGACGTCAACCTCGGCCGCCTGGAGCGCTTCGGCGCCCATGTGGCGGGCGACCTGGACCTGCTCCTGCGCCGCGCCCTCACCAAGGAGCCGCACGAGCGGTTCGCCAGCGCGGCCGAGATGCGCGAGGCGCTCGACGACTGGCTCTACCACAGCCGCCTGCGCATCAACCCCGGCCGCGTCGGCGAGCTGGTCGAGTCGCTGTTCGACGACGCCCACCAGCGGCGGCGCGCCAGCCTCGACGAGCTGGGCGTGCCGTCCGCGCGGCCGCCCATCCACGTGGGCCCGTCGCTCGCGCCCCCGCTGACCGCGGCCGGAGAGGCCGCGCCGACCGCGGAGGGGACCGAGCCGCGCCGCGCGCCCTCCGTGCTCGAGCACGAGATCGAGGGCATCCCGTCCGGCCGCAGCCTCGTCCTGGGCGGCAGCGACGCGCTGTCCGAGGAGGAGATCGAGCTGGCCGCGCCGCGCCGCGACGACTCGCGCGCGCGGACCGCGCGGCTCGACCTGTCGGGGCGAGCGCCGTCGACCCAGCCGGGTCCGTCGGCCTTCTCGGGCGAGCGCGACGAGGACGACCTCGTGCTGAACGAGGAGGTCGACATCGAGATCGATCTGTCGGGGATCGAGGCGGGCAAGTCGGGCTCGGCGCCGAACATCTCGGTGCCCGGCGAGAAGGACCCGGGCTGGCAGAAGATCGCCCGCCGGTGGGGCGAGCGGGCCGCGTCCCGCCGGCCCGGTACCACGCCGACCGGCGAGTACCTGCCCGACGCCGTGCCCTCGCTGCCGCGCGACACCGAGGACGGCATCCCGATCAGCATCTCGCTCGACGACGGCGGCCCCGGCGTGCGCTTCCCCAGCATCGGGGCGGCGGTCGCCTCGGTCAGCCCGGAGCGCCGCGATCCGTCGGCGCGCGACTTCGACGGCACCGGCGTGCCCGGCCTCATGGCCGAGGACATCAGGAGCGGCAGCGTTCGCCTGCCCAGCATGGCGGAGATCGCCATGGCCCCGCGACCGGCGCCTCCCTCGCTCGACGAGATCAACGAGACGCCGGCGCAGCAGGGCGACCTGTCGAAGATCACGCCCATCCGCATGCTGTTCCAGCTGATCAGCGCGCGCGCGGACGGGCTGCTGGTGGTCGCGGTCGGCGGCATCCGCAAGGAGATCTATCTCCGGCGCGGCGTGCCGACCTACGTCTCGTCCAACATGGCCAGCGAGCTGTTCGGCGCCTACCTGGTCGGCGAGGGCGCGGTGTCGTCGGGCGAGCTCGACATGGCGCTGGCCATGATGCCGCACTTCGGCGGCAAGCTGGGCGACACGCTGGTCGGGCTCGGCCTCATGAAGCCGCTCGACGTGTTTCGCATGCTGACCCGGCAGGTGCGGCACAAGCTGGTCGACGTCTGCACCTGGAGCAAGGGCGCCTATACCTGGTATCCGGGGCGCGAGAACCAGCGCGAGTCGTTCCCGATCGACGTCGATCCGTACGAGGTGCTCGGCGCGGGCGCGCTGGCGCTGCGCGACGACTATCTATGGAAGTGGAGCGAGACGGTGCACGCGATGCGGCCGCGCGCGGTCGATCGCCCGCCGGTGCGCCCCGAGCAGCTCAAGATCGGGCGCCTCGGCCGCGAGGTGCTGCTCATGCTCGACGGCCGCACGCCGGTGTCGGACCTGATCGCGCGCCGCCCCGGCCCCGACGAGCGGCTGCAGCTCCTGCGCGTCCTGTTCCTGTTCCTCGAGACCGGGCTGGCGCTCGACGCCGCCGGGTAGCAGCCCGACTCCGACTTCGCGCGGCGACATCGTCGCCTGGCCCAGAACGTACCGTCGGTTGGGCCTTCGGCCCGCCCTTCGCTAGCGGCGGCGATCAGTCTCCGCCGACCGCGATGCCGAGGCGCGCGAGCAGCGCGGCCCGCTCGGCCGCCAGCGGCGCGGCGATGGTCAGGCGCTCGCCCCGGTCCCGCCCCGGCAGCGCGATGCGCGCCGCGTGCAGGAACGGGAACGGGACGGCGACCGCCTCGCCGTCAACGGCGATCTCGGCCGGGCCGCCGTAGAGCGAATCGCCCACCAGCGGCGCGCCGCACCCGGCCAGGTGGGCGCGCACCTGGTGCATGCGGCCGGTGGCGGCCTCGACCGCGAGCAGGGTGACGCCGGGCCCCTCGCCGATCGGGTGCCACGAGGTGGACGCGGCCAGCGCGCCGCGGTGGCCCGGCTGGGCGAGCAGCGCGCGGCGCCCGGCCTGGCGCAGCGGAGCGTCGCAGGCGCCGCGCCCCGCCGTCCCCGCGACCAGCGCGAGGTAGCGCTTGTCCACCTCGCCGGCGGCGAACGCGCGGTGCACCGCGTCCCACGCCTCGCGATGGCGAGCGGCCACCAGCACGCCGGAGGTGCCGCGGTCGAGCCGGTGGACCAGGCCGGCCTCGCGCGGGTCGCGGCCCGCGCCGGCGCACTCGGGGAAGCGCGCCACCAGCGCGTTGGCCGCGGTGCCGGTCTCGCCCGGCCTGAGCGGGTGGCTCGGCTGACCGGCCGGCTTGGCCAGCGCGACCAGGTGCGCGTCGGCGTGCAGGACGTCGAGCGCGAGCTCCGGCTCGGGGATCGGCGCCAGCGCCTCGCCGACGGCCGGCTCCTCGCGCAGGGTGACGCGCGCGCCGGCGGCGACCCGATCGCCCTTGCGCGCGCGCGCGCCGTCGACCGAGACCGCGCCGTCGGCGAACAGCGCGGCCCAGCGGCGGCGCCCGACGCCGGGGAAGCGCGCGCCCAGCACGCGGTCGAGGCGCCCGCCCTCGCCTGCGCCGATGGTGAAGTCGACCGGCATGGCGCCTCACTCACACGGCGCGCATGAGCAGCGCGGGGCAGCGGCTGCCGGCCGCCACGTCGCCCAGCTCCGCGGCCAGCTCGACCAGCGCGTCGATGCCGACCAGCGAGCTCATCATGTTGGAGGCCTGCTTGGCGTGCAGGTCGGCCTCGAGGACGTCGCCGCGGCGGCGGAGCGACGCGCGCAGGTAGTAGGCGCGGCCCGGCTGCTTGCGGGCCGGGCCGGCCAGCGTCACCTCGGCGCGCGGGCGCTCGACCTCGCGCGCCCCCTGCAGAGCGAGCAGCGCGGGCCTGACGAACAGCTCGAACGAGGTCAGCGACGACACCGGGTTGCCGGGCAGGCCGAAGCACAGCGCGCCGGTCGGGGCCACGCCGAACACGACCGGCTTGCCCGGACGCATCGCCACCTTCCAGAAGTCGATGGCCACGCCGGCGCCGGCCAGGGCCTCGCGCACGTGGTCGCGGTCGCCGACCGACACGCCGCCGGACGTGACGACCACGTCGCAGGCGAGCGCGGCGACCAGCGCCGCCTCGGTGCGGGCGCGGTCGTCGGGCACCAGCTCGGCGCGCGCCACCACGCCGCCCGCCTCGGCCACCTGCGCGGCCAGCGCGTGCTCGTTGGAGCTGAAGATCTGGCCCGGCCCCGGCTCGCGCCCGACCGGGCACAGCTCGTCCCCGGTGCACAGGACCGCCACCCGCGGCCGCCGCCCGACCTCGACGCGGGCGCGGCCCAGCGCGGCCATGACGCCGATCTCGCCGGCGCCGATGGCGGCGCCCGCCTCCATCACCTGGCTGCCCGGCTCCAGGTCCTCCCCGGCGCGCCGGACGTTCTCGCCCGGCGCGACCGGTGCCGGGAAGCGCACCGACCCGCCCCGATCGTCGACGTCCTCGCGGATGACCACCGCGTCCGCGCCGCGCGGCATGGGCGCGCCGGTCATGATGCGGAGCGCCGCCCCGGCCGGCAGGACCGCGTCGGGCCCATCGCCCGCGGTCACCGAGCCGGCCACCGGCAGCTCGACCGGGGCGGCGGCCAGATCGGCCGCGCGCACCGCGAACCCGTCCATCGCCGAGTTGTCCCATGGGGGCAGGGCCCGGTCGGCGCGCAGGGCGCGGGCCAGGAAGCGGCCGCGCGACTCCGGCAGCGCCACCTCCTCGGCTCCGAGCGAGCGGACGCGCGAGAGGATGCGCCGGCGGGCCTCGAGGACGCTCTGCATCGGCGAAGACTACCGCGCCGCGAGCCGCGGCTCGCGGTCGAAAACCGCGTCGCGCCGTCCCCGGTCGGGCGGCGGACCGTCCACCGTCCGCCGCCGCGGCCGCGGCCGCCACCGCCGGCTCGGCGCTACCGCTTCCGCTTGTGCGGCGCCTGCTTCACCGGCTTGCCCGGCTTGCGCCGCCGCTCGGGCTGCACGGCGCGGGCCTGCTTGGCAGCGCGCTCCGACGCGCGCCGGTCCACCACCTTGTAGACGATGCAGGTGTCGCCCTGGTCGAGGACGGTGTCGAACGGCTTCTTGTTGATGCGCGCCAGGTCCCGCGCGCTCAGGCCGAAGCGCCGGCCGATCGCCTCGTAGCTCTCCCGCCGGCTGGCCGTGTAGACGATGCGGCCGCGCCCCAGTCGGTCCTCGGACCGCTGCATGTGATCGACCGAGCCGGCCGCCACCACGTCGAGCCTGGCCTCGTCGAGCACCGCCACGCCGGCGCGCTCCGGGTCGAAGCCGCGCTCGACCCAGATCTGAAGGACCATGCGCGGGTGGAGTCGCGCCTCCGGGTCGAGCCGGTTCCAGCTGGACAGATCGCCGCGATCGACCGAGAAGGCGCGCGCGATGCCGGTCAGGCTGTCGCCGGCCACCACCCGGTAGAACACGCGCTCGCGCCCCTCCACCCGGAACGACGGATCGGCCACCGCGACCAGCATCTTGTCGCCCGGCTCGCCCTCGGGCTCGCCGGCGGCGTACAGGTCCTCGTCGGCCTTCTCGCGGTTGGCCCGCTTCTCCGCCTGGCCGAGCCGCGGCACCACCAGCACCATCCCGCCCTGCACCTCGCGGTCGCTGTCGAGACCGTTGAGCTCGCGCAGCGCCTTCGGCTTGAGGCCGTGGACCGCCGCGATGTCCTCGAAGCGCTCGCCGTGGCGCACGACGTACGCGTCGTACCTGTCCCACTCGCCGCGCAGGTGCGGGAAGCTGGAGGCGAAGCGGTCCGCGCGGCCGCGCGGGATGCGGACCGCGTAGTCGGAGACGCCGGGCGGCGTGCGCCCGCGCCGGAGGTGCGGGTTGAGGTCCTCGATGTCGCGCGTGTCGACGCCCGACGCGCGCGCCACCACCGAGAGCGCGACCGAGGTCGGCACCGTGACGGTGTCGTAGGACAGCGGCGCGGCCGGCACCAGGTCGCCGAAGCCGAACACCTCGCGGTTGGCGCCCACGATCGCGGCGGCCAGCGCCTTGGGCACATAGATCGATGACTCCCACGGCAGCGCGTTCTCGTACTCGAGCAGCAGCCAGAAGTCGTTGGTGTTGTACTTGGCGATGGCGCGCAGCACCGCGCCGTAGCCGGCGTTGAACGCGGCCATCGCCAGGTCCCAGTTGCCGAAGCGCTGGTAGAGGTCCTGGAAGTAGGCGACCACCGCCTCGGTCGCGCGCACCGGGTCGTTGCGCTCGTCGATCCAGGGCGTCTGCCGCAGGCCGTAGATCTTCCCGCCCGCCGGCATGAACTGCCACAGGCCGGCCGCGCCGACCCGCGACGTGTCGCGCGGATCGTAGGACGACTCGATCATGCAGACGTAGAGCAGGTCGTCGGGCAGCCGCGCCGCGCGCAGTCGGCTGAGGATGAGGTCGCGGTAGCGGCCCTGGCTGACGAGCCACGAGCGCATCAGCTTCTGGCCGCGCGGGTCGTCGCGGTAGAACTCGAGGTAGCGGATGATGCGCTGGTCCCAGCGGACCGGCAGGTCCGGCATCCGGAGGTCCGCCAGCCAGGGCAGGTCGGGGCGCAGCTCGGTCGGCTTGACCGCGCGGTGCGCGCCGCGCGCGGAGGCGCCGCCGCGCGGGCCCGCCGCCGCGTCTTCATCGGACCAGGGCGATCCGTCCCCGG
>DATFRY010000093.1:0-9991 GCA_035262925.1 Kofleriaceae bacterium
ACCGCCTGGCAGAAGCGCGACAGGTTGGCCACCACCAGCACGTGCTCGTCCTGGTAGCTGCGCACGAACGCCAGCACCTTGGCGTTCTCGGGGTGCAGGAACTCGACCTTGCCGCGGCCGAACACCTGGTGGTTCTTGCGCAGCGCGATGAGCCGCTTGTTGAACCAGAGCAGCGACTGAGGGTTGGCCTCCTGCGCCTCCACGTTGACCGACTCGTAGTGGTACTCGGGGTCGATGATGACCGGCAGGTACAGCTTCTGCGGGTTGGCGCGCGAGAAGCCGGAGTTGCGGTCTCCCGTCCACTGCATCGGCGTGCGCACGCCGTTGCGGTCGCCCAGGTAGAAGTTGTCGCCCATGCCGATCTCGTCGCCGTAGTAGAGGACCGGCGTGCCCGGCATCGACATGAGCAGCGCGCTCATGAGCTCGAGCTTGCGCCGCTGCTTGAGCAGCGGTGCCAGGCGGCGGCGGATGCCGACGTTGATGCGCGCCTGCGGGTCCTCGGCATAGACCCGCCACATGTAGTCGCGGTCCTGGTCGGTCACCATCTCGAGGGTGAGCTCGTCGTGGTTGCGCAGGAACACCGCCCACTGGCAGTTGTCGGGGATCGCCGGCGTCTGCTCCAGGATGTCGAGGATCGGGAAGGCCTGCTCCTGCTGCAGCCCCATGAACAGCCGGGGCATGAGCGGGAAGTGGAAGTTCATGTGGCACTCGTCGCCGCGCCCGAAGTAGGAGGCCGCGTCCTCCGGCCACTGGTTGGCCTCGGCCAGCAGCATGCGGTTCTTGTACTTGCGGTCGATGTGGCGGCGCAGCTCGCGCAGGAACTCGTGGGTCTCGGGCAGGTTCTCGCAGTTGGAGCCCTCGCGCTCGTAGAGGTAGGGCACGGCGTCGAGGCGGAGGCCGTCGACCCCCATGTCCATCCAGAAGTCGAGGGCGTCGAAGACCGCCTGCTTGACCGCCGGGCTGTCGAAGTTGAGATCCGGCTGGTGGTGGTAGAAGCGGTGCCAGTAGTAGGCGTTGGCCAGCGGATCCCAGGTCCAGTTCGAGGTCTCGAAGTCCTGGAAGATGATGCGGGTGCCGCGGTAGCGCTCCGCGTTGTCGCTCCACACGTAGAAGTCGCGCTCGACGCTGCCGGCCGGGGCGCGGCGCGCGCGCTGGAACCAGGGGTGCTCGTTCGAGGTGTGGTTGATGACCAGCTCGGTGATGATCTTCAGGCCGCGCTCGTGCGCCGCGTCGAGCAGGCGGCGGAAGTCGTCGAGGCTGCCGTAGATCGGGTTGACCGTCGTGTAATCGGCGATGTCGTAGCCGTCGTCGCGCAGGGGCGAGGGATAGAAGGGCAGGAGCCACAGCGCGGTGACGCCGAGGTCGCGCAGGTAGTCGAGGCGCGTCACCAGGCCGGGGAAGTCCCCGATGCCGTCGGCGTTGGAGTCGCTGAACGCCCGCACGTGCAGCTCATAGATGATGGCGTCCCTGAACCAGAGCGGGTCTTCGCCCGCGAGAGTGCCGAAGTCGTTGGACATGGTGAGTGGACCTGTGGGGGGCAGGTGGGCGGTGGATCAGGTGCGCTCGATGATGAAGACGTGGGCGGGCATCGAATAGGGGTCGAGCTCGACGTAGTTGCGCGAGCCGCGCCAGGCGTAGCGGCCGCCGCCGATGAGGTCGCGCACGCGGAACGGCTGGTCGGTGGTCAGGCCGAGCTCGGCCAGATCGAGGTGGACGAAGCCGCCCTGGCGGCTGGAGTCGAGGTTGACCGCGGTCAGGATGACGTTGGACCGGTCCTCGGTGCGCTTGCTGTAGCACAGGATGGACGGGTTCTCCGAGCGGTGGAAGCGGAGCAGGCGGTCGGCGTGCAGGGCGGGGTTGGCGCGGCGGATGCGGTTGATGCGGCGGATGAGGGGGCGCAGGCTGCCGGCGCGGCCGACGTCCCACTGCTTGAGCTCGTACTTCTCGTTGTCGAGGTACTCGCCGGACCCCGGGCGCAGGCGGTTGTCCATGAGCTCGAACGCGGGGCCGTACATGCCGTAGCTGGCGGTCAGGGTGGCGGCCAGGACCAGGCGGGCGGCGAACGCGCCGCGCCCGCGGTCGACCAGGTGGTCGGGCAGGATGTCGGGCGTGTTGGGCCAGAAATTGGGCCGGAAGAACTCGACCACCGGCGGCGTGGTGAGCTCCCGCATGTACGTCTCGAGGTCCCAGGCGCTCTCGCGCCAGGTGAAGTAGGTGTACGACTGGCTGAAGCCGAGCTTGGCCAGCGCGTACATCCGCTTGGGCGCGGTGAAGGCCTCGGCCAGGAAGATGACGTCGGGGTGGCGCGCCTTGATCTCGCCGATGCACCAGCCCCAGAAGTGGAGCGACTTGGTGTGCGGGTTGTCGACCCGGAAGATCTTCACGCCCTGATCGATCCAGTACGTGAACACCGAGAGCAGCTCGTCCCACAGCGCGCGCCAGTCGCTCGACTCGAAGTCGATGGGGTAGATGTCCTGGTACTTCTTGGGCGGGTTCTCGGCGTACTGGATGGTGCCGTCGGGGCGGTGCTTGAACCAGGCCGGGTGCTCGGTCACCCACGGGTGATCGGGCGAGGCCTGGAACGCGATGTCGAGCGCCACCTCGACGCCGAGCGCGGCCGCCGCGGCCACGAAGTGGCGGAAGTCGGCGAGCGTGCCGAGCTGCGGGTGGACGGCCGTGTGGCCGCCCTCGGCCGCGCCGATCGCCCACGGGCTGCCGACGTCGTCGGGTCCGGGATCGAGGGTGTTGTTCTTGCCCTTGCGGAAGGTGCGGCCGATCGGGTGGATGGGCGGCAGGTAGAGGACGTCGAAGCCCATGTCCGCCACGTGGGGCAGGCGGGCCTCGGCGTCGCGAAACGTGCCGTGCTGGCCCGCGGCGCCGCACGAGCGGGGGAAGAGCTCGTACCAGGTGGAGTACTGCGCGCGCGGGCGATCGACGGAGACCGCGAGCTCGCGCGGGTAGCGGGCGGCGCGCGCGCGATCGGGCCAGCGCGACAGGATCTGGGCCAGGCCCGGCTCCAGGGCCAGCGCGACCCGCTCGCGCACCGGCAGCTCGGCGCGGGCCATGTCGCGGGCGGCGTCGCGCAGGCGCACCGCATCGGACGGGCTGGCGACGGCGGCGCGCGAGGCGGCGGCCGCGCACAGCCGGCTGCCGACCACGAGCTCGATCGGCAGGTCGGCGGCCGACTGCTCGCCGGCGTCCGACTTGATGCGCAGGACGCGCAGCCAGGTGGCGGCGTGGTCGACCCACCCCTCGATCGCGTAGCGCCACAGGCCCAGCCGGTCGAGCGCGAACGACGCCTGCCAGCGGTCGTTGCCGGCCGCGGTCAGGCGCACCTCGCGCCACGCGTCGTCCTGCTCGTGGCGGTAGAGCAGGGCGCCGGCCAGGAGGTCGTGGCCGTCGGCGATGAGATCGGCCGCGGCGGTGAAGTCGTCTCCCAGGATGCGCTTGACCGGATAGGCGCCGGCGTCGATCTCGGGCCAGACGCCCTCCACCAGGACGCGCCTCATGCCTTCGTCTCGCGGCGAGTCTGTTTTCACGGTCCGAAGCCTGCGATGAGCTCGTTCACCTCGGGTAAAACAGCACTTCAGCGCCAGAGTCTCGCACGGAAGCACTCCGCATGGAAACGTGGCCAGGCAATCCCCAGCCGCTCGGCGCCATCTACGACGGCGCGGGGACGAACTTCGCCCTCTTCTCCGAGGTGGCGCAGAGCGCCCTGCTGTGCCTGTTCGACGACGACGGACGTGAGACGCGTATCGAGCTGCCCGAGCGGACCGGCTACGTGTGGCACGGATACCTGCCGCGCGTGGGCCCGGGCGTCCACTACGGCTATCGCGTGCACGGTCCGTTCGACCCGGCGCGCGGTCACCTGTGCCACCCCAGCAAGCTCCTGCTCGACCCGTATGCGCGCGCCATCGATGGTCGGGTGCGCTGGCACGAGGCGATGTTCAGTCACCACCTCGATGAGCCGGCGCGCGTGTGCGAGCTCGACAGCGCACCGTACATGCCGCGCTGCGTGGTGGTCAATCCGTACTTCGACTGGGACAACGACCACCCGCCGCGCACGCCGTGGCACGAGACCGTCATCTATGAAGTGCACGTGAAGGGATTCACCCAGCTGCACCCGGACGTGCCGCTTCCGCTGCGCGGGACCTACGCCGGTCTCGCGCATCCGGCCAGCATCAAGTACCTGAGGACGCTCGGCGTGACCGCGGTCGAGCTCCTGCCTGTGCATCACTTCGTGCACGACAAGTTCCTGGTCCAGCGGGGGCTGCGCAACTACTGGGGCTATAACTCGATCGGCTACTTCGCGCCGCACGACGAGTACGCGAACGCGCCGCCGCGGGGAGGGCAGGTTCAGGACTTCCGGCGGATGGTCAAGGTGCTTCACCAGGCCGGCATCGAGGTCATCCTCGACGTGGTCTACAACCACACGGCCGAGGGCGGGGCGCGCGGGCCGACCCTCTGCTTCCGCGGCATCGACAACCGCGCCTACTACCGGCTGGCGCCGGACGATCCCAGCCGCTACGTGGACTACACCGGGTGCGGCAACAGCATGAACATGCGGCACCCGAACGTGCTGCAGCTGATCATGGATTCGCTGCGCTACTGGGTGCAGGAGATGCACGTCGACGGATTCCGCTTCGACCTGGCGTCGGCGCTGGCGCGCGAGCTGCACGAGGTGGACCGACTCTCGGCGTTCTTCGATCTCATCCAGCAGGACCCCGTGCTGCAGCGAGTCAAGCTGATCGCCGAGCCGTGGGACCTGGGCGAGGGCGGCTATCAGGTCGGCAACTTCCCGCCCGGCTGGTCGGAGTGGAACGGGAAGTACCGCGACACCGTCCGCGACTTCTGGCGCGGGCAGGATCAGACGCTGGCCGAGCTGGCCTATCGCATGACCGGAAGCTCGGACCTTTACTCGAGCTCCGGCCGGCGGCCGCACGCGAGCGTCAACTTCGTCACCTGTCACGACGGGTTCACGCTGCGCGACCTGGTCAGCTACAACGAGAAGCACAACCAGGCCAACGGCGAGGACAACCGGGACGGGGAGTCGCACAACCGGTCGTGGAACATGGGCGCCGAGGGCGACACCGACGATCCAGCGGTGCTCGCGCAGCGCGCGCAGCAGCAGCGCAACCTCCTCACCACGCTGTTCCTGTCGAAGGGCGTGCCGATGCTGCTGGCCGGCGACGAGCTGGGGCGCAGCCAGGGCGGCAACAACAACGGCTACTGCCAGGACAACGAGGTCTCCTGGTTCAACTGGCTGGACGCCGACCACGAGCTCCTGACCTTCACCCGCCAGCTCATCGCGCTGCGCAGCGACCACCCGGTGCTGCGGCGGGCGCGCTGGTTCGAGGGGCGGTCGATCCGCGGCAGCGACCTGCGCGACATCGGCTGGTTCCGGCCCGACGGCAGCGACATGACCGACCACGACTGGCGCGCGGCGACCGCGCGCGGGCTGGGCGTGTTCCTGAACGGCGACGAGATCGACAGCCGCGACGTCCACGGCTACCGGGTGCGCGACGACAGCTTCTACCTCCTGCTCAACGCGCACGCCGAGTCGGTGTCGTTCGTCATGCCGCCGGGGCTGGCGGGAGAGCGCTGGCTGCGGGTGTTCGACACGACGCAGCGCGCATTCGATGCGCAGCCGGGGCCGGACATGGGGCGCGAGATCGCCGTGGCGGCGCGATCGATCGCCCTCTTGCGCCGGAGCTAGACGCGGCGAGACGCGCGCCAGGGACGGTGGTGAGGGTCGCAGTGAGGGCGGGGCGCCGCGCCGTGTCGCGCCGTGTCGCGCCGTGTCGCGCGTGCGCGCGAAAGTCGCGGGGTTTGCCCGGGTGCGGCCTATACTGCGGGCGCCGCCGGGTGTCGCTCAAGGAGGTAGAGAATGGCCGTCCCCATGCCGCGCATCTGGTCCGTCGGTCTCGCCGCGCTTCTGGCCGCGGCGACAGGGTGTTCGTCGGACTCCGATGACGACAGCGGCGCCGGCGACACCGGCAGCGACGACGGCACCGCGAGCGACGACGGCGGAGGGGGCGGGCAGGACGACGGGACCGCCGACGACGGCAGCGGCGCGGACGACGGCGACGGCGCCGGCGGCGACACCAGCTTCAAGGTCGACTGGGGGCCGGTGACGGTCGATCCCGGGGTCGAGAAGACCATGTGCATCCGCAAGCGGCTGCCGACCGACCGCCCGATCCGCGTGGGCCAGATCGTGAACGAGCTCGGCCCGGCGTCGCACCACATGATCGTCTACCGCCTGGCCGACGGGGACGAGACCGCCGAGCCGGAGGAGTGCACGCCGTTCGTCGACGTGCTCGATCCGTCGAAGGGCGCGCCGATGGCGGTGACCCAGAAGTCGTCGGAGACCATCGCGCTGCCGCCCGGCGTCGCGTTCACGCTCGACCCGGGACAGCTCGTGCGCATCGAGCTCCACTTCATCAACGCGACCGACGAGCAAGTGGAGCTGACCGCATCGTCGACGTTCGTCGAGATCGCCGAGGACGAGTTCGAGCAGGAGGCGGACTTCATGTTCATCGGCAACCCGGACATCAACGTGCCGGCGGGCAGCGACTTCACGCTCGACACGCCGTTCCTGCCGCTTCCGGACCGGCTGGCCGGCATCCAGGTCTTCGCGGTCACGGGCCACGAGCACCAGTGGGGCACCGGGGTCACCGCGAGCATGGTGACCGGCGAGGCCGACGAGGGCACGACGATCTACGATCCGGAGAACTTCCAGTGGAACGAGCCGGAGACCATCTACCACGATCCTGCGCTGACCCTGCCGGATGGCGGCGGCTTCCGCTTCCAGTGCACGTGGCACAACGCCAGCCAGCAGGACGTGGGCTTCGGCGAGTCGGTGGACGACGAGATGTGCTTCTTCTGGGCCTACTACTACCCGAGCCAGGGATCGCAGCTCTGCTTCCACACCGAGCAGTTCGGCGGCCACGATCTCTGCTGCCCGGACGATCCTCTGTGCGATCTGATCGGCGGCTTCCTGGGTCAGGACTGACCGCGGCGTCGCGGAAGGGCGCGTCCGCCGGCGGGCCGACGCGTCAGCGGGCCAGGGCCATGGCCAGCGCGTCGGCCAGCTCGGTCGAGCCGCGGCGGACCTCGCCGCCGGGCTCGACCTCGATGCGGCCGGCGTTGTGCGCGTCCTGCAGCTCGGTGACCAGCCGGGCGTAGCTCTCGCCGAGGCCGCCGGCGGCGAGCGCGGCCATCCAGCTCTCGCGCGGCAGCTCGCGGGCCGCGACCGGGCGCTCGGCCAGCCTGCCGAGGACCTGCGCGACGTCGAGCGCCGAGTAGCGGCGCGGACCCTCGACGTGGATGACGCGCGGGGACGAGGGCAGCGCGGCTGGTGAGGCCGCGAGGCTCTCGGCCAGGATCTCGGCCGCGATCAGGCCGACGTCGGGCGCCGACACCGTCGGGAACTCCCTGCTGACCGGGTGATGCAGGCTGGGCAGCTCGCCGCGCGTGCGGGCGGCCGTCAGATGGCGCCGCCAGTTCTGCATGTGCTCGGCCGAGCGGAGGAACGTCATCGCGGTCGGTGCGGCTCGCAGCCGCTCCTCGAGGCGATGGAAGATCATGGTGATGCCGGTGCCGGACGCGTGATGCGCGCCGTAGTCGGAGATGGCGACGGCCACGCGCGGGCGCGCGCTGGCCAGCGCCGCGCCGACCGCGTCGATGATGCGCGCGGCGTCGGCCTCGAGGTCGCCGGCGGCCGGCTGGACCGGGCAGATGACTAGGACGCCGTCGGCGCCGTCGAGCGCGCGCGTCACGTCGCCCGGCTCGTGCAGATCGGCGGCGGCCAGCTCGCAGCCGAGGACGGCGAGGGCGTCGCCGCGGGCCGGGTCGCGCATCGCGGCTCTCACGTCGAGCCCGCGGCGGCGGAGCTCGGCCGCCGCGGCGCCGCCGATCCGGCCGGTGGATCCGAAGATGGTGATCATGCCGGGAAGGATGACGCACCGAGGTCCGCGCGTCGCGCGAGATCCTGGCCGCGCGGTGTGGCCGGGGGGCGAGGAGCGGGCGGCTCGTGGCTACCCGATCTGCGGCGGCCCCGAGGACCAGCGGGCGGCCCAGCCATCGGCCGGTCGGCGCTGCGCGACGTCCAGCCTCGAACGGCCCACCGGTCGCCGCTGCGGCGCAGCGCGAAGCTCCATGCGCCGATGACGCTGTCGGCGGGCTCGCCATCGCACGGCGGGTCGTGCTGCACGCCAGCGCGGGCCGGGCCGCCACCGGTGGAGCCGTCATGCACCGCCGTCGCACCTGCAGAAGGGTTCGGTCGATCGGCCGCTCCCGACGCGGCTCGTCACGCGGGAGCGCGGAGACGATCCTCGAGGTGCGCCTTGCGGGCCGAGCCGCGAGAGGAGCAATCTCGGCGGTGCCCTCGTCCCGCGTCGCTCGTCCGCCATCCACTGACAACGTTGTCAGTGACCCTGAAACCCGCGCGGCCCAGGGCTCACAAGGAGGTGGTCCATGTCGCGAAGACGGCCGTCTTCCCCGGTCAGGTTCTCGTCCCTCGTCCTGCCGCTGGCCGGCGCGCTGGCGGTCGCGCTCGCCGCGCCCCGGGTCGCGCACGCGCAGCCCGACCTGACCCAGTTCGTCAATCCCTTCATCGGCACCGACGACAGCAACTCGCCCAACCCGGTCGGCGGCGGCGCGGGCGGCAGCACGTACCCGGGCGCGGTGATGCCCTTCGGCATGGTGCAGTTCAGCCCCGACACCCCGACCGCGTCTCCCTCCGGGTACCGCTTCGGCGACACCACCGTCGAGGAGCTCAGCCTCACCCACTTCGACGGGGCGGGCTGCCCCAACAACGAGGACATCGGCATCCTGCCGGTGACCGGCAACCTGGGCGCCTCGCCCGGGACCAGCTGGACCAGCTACGCCTCCGCCATCACGAAGGCCAACGAGAGCGCGGCGCCGGGCTTCTACCGCACGCGGCTCGACCGCTACTCGACCACCGTCGAGCTGAGCGCCACCCGCCGGACCGGCATCGCGCGGCTCACCTTCCCGGCCACCACCGCCGCGCGCGTGCTGGTCAACACCAGCCGCAGCGCGACCGGCAGCCGCAGCGGTGCGATCACCATCAGCGGCAGCCAGATGACCGGCAGCGTCACCGCCGGAGGCTTCTGCGGCTCGTCCAAGACCTTCAAGATCTTCTTCGCGATCCAGTTCGACCGCGCCCCCACCGGCACCGGCACCTGGCTGGGCGGCACCATCTCGAACGGCTCGACGAGCACGAGCGGCGTCAACTCGGGCGGCTTCGTCACCTTCGACACGACCTCGAACCAGACCGTGCAGCTCAAGGTCGGCCTGTCGTTCGTCAGCATCGCGAACGCGCAGGGCAACCTGTCGGCCGAGCAGCCCACCTTCAACTTCGGGACCGTGCAGTCCGCCGCGAGCGGGGCCTGGAACGCGATCCTGGGCCGCGTGCAGGCGACCGGCGGCAGCGCGACCGACATGCAGAAGTTCTACACCGCGCTCTATCACGTGCTGCAGAGCCCCAACATCGCCAGCGACACCAACGGCCAGTACATGGGCTTCGACAACGCGGTCCACACCGCCAGCCACGTCGTGTACCAGAACTACTCAGGCTGGGACATCTACCGCTCGTGGGCGGCGCTGGTCGCGCTCATCGCGCCGGTCGAGTCGGTCGACATCGTGAAGTCGATGGTCCTCGACGGGCAGCAGGGCGGCCTGCTCCCCAAGTGGTCGCAGCAGAACACCGAGAACTTCGTGATGACCGGCGACCCGGGCCCGATCATCGTGGCCAGCATGTACGCGTTCGGCGTGCGGAGCTTCGACACCGCGGCCGCGCTCACGCTCATGGACCGCAGCTCGAACGGCGGCACGGCCCAGGGCTCGCCCATCCGCGGCCGCCAGTCGGGCTACATCCAGCGCAGCTACATCACCGAAGACCCGTCCGACTCGCTCGAGTACTCGGCCTCCGACTTCGCGGTCGCGCAGTTCGCCCGCGCGCTCGGCGACA
>DATFRY010000094.1:0-6021 GCA_035262925.1 Kofleriaceae bacterium
GCCGGCGGAGATGGGCGCGCTCGGAACGCGCCGCCGACGACGATCAGCGCGCGGCGGCGCCAGGTGGGCGCGGCCCCGCGATCGACGACGACGCGCCGGGGCCGGCGGAGATCGGCGCGCTCGGAACGCGCCGCCACCGACGATCAGCGCGCGGCGGCGCCAGGTGGGCGCGGCCCCGCGATCGACGACGACACGCCGGGGCCGGCGGAGATCGGCGCGCTCAGAACCCGCCGCCGACGACGAGGAGGGCGCCGTCCCGGGTGGGTGTGGCGCCGACGTCGACCATCGTGCGAGCGCGGCGCTCGGCGTTGCGGCGGGCATCGCGGCTGCCGAGGAAGTAGAGGACGGCGCCGGTGACGACGGCGGCGCTGCCGATGGCGGCGCCGATGATGGCGGTGCGCTCGGCGGACTTGCCCTCGTCGTAGGTGGACTGCTGGTTGTCGGACCAGGGGCCTTCGTAGCCGCTGAGCTCGTCGTCGGCGCTGCGGGCCTTGAGGCCGAACGCGACCGCGACGCCGAGGCCTACCACACCGGCTGCGCCGATGGTGATGCCGGCGATCTTCTTGCCGCGTCCCGGCTTGCCGCGCGACGCGCTGTCCACCTGATCGATGGGCTGGATGGGGTCGATCGGATCGGGCCGCGCGTTGCTGTCCGCCGCGGGCGGCGGGGACTTCGCCCTCGTCGTGGGGCCGGCGCTCTCGGCTGCGATCTCCGCCTCCAGCGCGGAGATGAACTCGCCGGCGTCGGCGCTCCCTTCGCCCTCGGGCTCGAGCTCGAGGTACTTGCGGTAGTTGGCGAGCGCCTTCTTCTTGTCGCCGGCCAGGCGGTACACCTGCGCCACGTTGTAGAGGAAGGCGGGCGCGGGGAAGCGCTCGTACGCCGCGAGGTACTCTGTCGCCGCCTCGCGGTACTTGCCGGCCGCGTGGAGCTCCTTGCCGCGAGTGAAGTGCCGGCGAGCGACGGCCCGATCGCCGGCGGTCACACCGGCCGGCTTGCTCGCGCCCTCGCCGGGCTGCTGCGCAACGGCGGTCGCCGGCACCGCCGTCGCGGTCGCCGCCATCGCAGAGGCGACCAGCGCCGCGAGGACTACCGGTCTTCGACCCATCGGCTACTCCTCCTCCTTCACGTCGGGCCTGGCGTCGGGCGCCGCGTCGGGCGCCACGTCGCCCGGCGCGCTCGGTCCGTGGCTCTTCTGGTCGCCGGACGGGCGCAGCCGGTTGAAGGGATCGAGCGCGTCGTCCTTGCCGCGCGTCTTCTTGTCGTCCGCGGCCTTGCCCTTGTCGCTGCCCTTGCCCTTGTCGCTCCCCTTGGCCTTGTCGCCGCCCTTGGCCCTGCCGCCGTCCTCTGCTGCCGGCGCCGTCGGAGCGCCCGCGGCCGCGTCGTTGCCTCCTGCCGGCACAGTGGAGGGCGCGGTCCCGACCGGCGGCTCGGCGTCAGTCGGCGCCGTCGTCGGCGGAGCCGTCGTCGTTGTCGTCGGCGGCGCCGCCGGAGCCGGCGCGGGCGACGGCACTGGCACGCCCCGCGTGCGCGGCGGCGGCACCGCGGCGCGCTGCGGCCGCAGCGCGACCAGGCGCTCCTGGTCCTTGTCCACCGGCACGGCCAGCCGCTCGGCCCGGAAGCCGTTGCGGCGCAGGATGAAGACCGCCTCGCCTCGGCCGCGGCGCGCGCGCACCTCGAGCGGCGTCTTGCCCAGCCGGACGCCGTCGGACTCGCGGTACACGGTCGCGCCCTCCGGGTGCGAGCTGACCATGAGCTTGACGGTCTCGTCCTGGCTGGCCGCGAGCGCGCGCACGATCGGATCCTGCGCCGGCGTCTTCGCCTCCTCCTTCGGCGGGGGAGGCGGCGCCGGGACCGGCACCGGCGCGGGCGGCTGCACGGCGTGCGCGCCGGCGTTCTCCTGCGCCGCGCGGCGCGCGCTGGCCCGCTGCTTCCTCACCTCGGAGCGCCCGCTCATCGCGGCGATCATGATCAGCGCACCGGCGACGGCGGCCAGCGAGCCGCCGGCGATCCACGGCGTCAGGCGGTGGAGCCTGGTCCGCACGCTGCGGTCGGCGAGCCGAGCGGGGAGGACCGGCACCTCGCCCGCGGTCGAGTTGACCGTGGTCGCGTTGGTGAAGGCGCGCGAGCTCGACGTCGTGCGGCTGATCATCTGCACCGGGTGCACGCCCGAGTCGCGCAGGCTCGGCTCCGGCACATCCTCGGCGGCGACCGAGCGCTGGGTCGCCGCGTTGAGCGCCGCCACCACGTCGGCCGCGCTCTGGAAGCGCCGCACCGGCTCCTTCTGCAGCATGCGGAGCACGACCGCCTGGAGCGACGCCGGCACCGACGGCTCGTAGTGGCGCGGGGCCAGCGGCGGCACGTGAATGTGCGCGGCCAGGATCTCGCCCGCGCCTTCCAGGACGAAGGGCGGCCGCCCGGTCAGCATCTGGTAGAGCACGCAGCCCAGCGAGTAGATGTCGGTCCGGTGATCGATCTTCCCGGCACCCCGGCACTGCTCGGGTGACATGTAGTAGGGCGTCCCCATCAGCCGGCCGGTCTCGGTCTTGACCATGTCGCTCGGCTGCGTGCCGCTGGCCAGCTTGGCGATGCCGAAGTCGAGCAGCTTGGCCCGCTCGCCGCGCGGCAGCGCCGGGTCCTTGACCAGGAACACGTTGTCCGGCTTGAGGTCGCGGTGGATGATCCCGTGGGTGTGCGCCGAGGCCAGCGTGCCGGCGATGTGGCGCGCAACCGCTGCGGCGTGGTTGGGGGACAGCTTCTCCACCCGCTTGAGCCGCTCGCCCAGGGTCTCCCCCTCGAGCAGCTCCATCACGATGTACGCGTTGCCGTCCGGGAGTCGGCCGAAGTCGAAGATGTCAACAATGCCCGGGTCCTCGATCAGCGTGGACGCCTTGGCCTCGTTGAAGAAGCGGTCCACCATCTCGCGGCTGGTGCAGCGCTCGGGCAGGAGCACCTTCACTGCGGCGCGCTTGCCGAGCAGCACGTGCTCCGCGCGATAGACCACGCCCATCCCGCCCTGGCCGATGACGTCGGTGACGCGGTAGCTGCCCACCGTTTCGCCTACCAGAGCACCCACTTGCGAAGAATCTATCGTGTCCGTCGTCATGCAGTCGAGCGAGCGCGCCGACGAGCAACGGCCCTGCTGGCGCGCTCACTCGCCTGGTTGGCGGCGAGCGTACTCTGACAGAGGCGTGATGAGAATGCAGGTGGCCGGGCTCACTCAAATCTTCCGAAACCGAGGTCCGGGATCTCGATCGAGTGGCGCAGCTCCTGTGCCATGAAGCGTGCTCCCTCGACCACCACCGGCAGCTCTACCTGCGCGTAATGCATGGCGGCGTGAAGCTTGCCAGCATAGAACGCCCGATCCGGGTGGTCGGGTGGCAATGATCGGCTGGCCCGCATGGCCACCGACGCGCCGTGGAGCAGGACCCACGACACCGTCGTTCGCGCCATCATCTCGAGGAAGCGGTTGGCGTAGAGGTCGATGAGCTCGTTCCTGCCCGACTGGAACCAGCTGAAAAGGCGCATCGCGCCCTCGCCGAGCGCGTCGGCGGCGGCCGCCAGGCGCCCGATGACCGGAGCCAGCACGTCGCTATCCTTCTGCTCCGCGACGAAACGGCGCACGTCGGCCAGGAGGGCCTGGAAGTTGGCGCCGCCGCGCTGCCCGAGCTTGCGGCCGACCAGGTCGAGCGCCTGGATGTGGTTGGTGCCCTCGTAGATGGAGAAGATCTTCGAGTCCCGGCAGTACTGCTCGACCGGGTGGTCCTTGATGTAGCCGGCGCCGCCCAGGCACTGGATGGCGAGCACGGTGACCTGGAAGCCCTGGTCCGACGCGTAGGCCTTGACCACCGGGACCAGGAGATCGACCTGGCCGAGCTCGGCGTCGGCCGCCTTGTCGTCGCCGGCCGCGCGCAGGGCCAGCTCGCGATCGCGGTGCAGGCCGAGCTTGATGATGAGGCCGCGGATGCCTTCGACCCGCGCCTTCATGTCGAGCAGCATGCGGCGGATGTTGGGGTGCTGGATGATGGGCACCTTGGCCGCGGCCGGGTCCTTCCACTCCTTGATGCTGGCCCCCTGCACGCGCTGGCCGGCGTACTCGAGCGCGCACAGGTAGGCGGCGCCGGCCACCGCGAGCCCCTGCAGGCCGACGCCGATGCGCGCCAGGTTCATCATCTTGAACATCTGCGCCATCCCGCGGCGCTCCTCGGTGCCGACCAGCTCGCCGACGCACGGCCCGCCCTCGCCGAACACGAGCACCGCGGTGGCCGAGCCGTTGATGCCCATCTTGTGCTCGAGCGACGCGGTGACGACGTGGTTGGTGCCGTCGCCGTCGAGCCTGTCGCGCGGCACGATGAACAGGCTCAGCCCCTTGGTGCCGTCGGGCGCGTCGGGCGTGCGCGCGAGGACCAGGTGGATGATGTTGTCGGTGAGGTCGTGGTCGCCGGCCGAGATGAAGACCTTGGTGCCCTCGATGTGGTACTTGCCGTCGCCCACCGGGGTGGCGCGGGTCAGCGCGGCGCCGACGTCGGAGCCGGCGTGGGCCTCGGTCAGGCACATCGTGCCGGCGTGCACGCCGGTGAAGAGCTTGCGGCAGTGGGCGGCGACCTGCGCGGGCGTGCCGAACGCCTCGATGACCTCGGCGACGCCCTGCGACAGGCCCGGGTACATGTTGAAGGCGGTGTTGGCCCCGCTCATCATCTCGCCGGCGAGCAGCGAGACCGCGAGCGGCCCGCCCTGGCCGCCGAACTCGGGGCTGACGCCCAGCCCGCGCCAGCCGTGCTCGCGGAGCGACTTCCACGCCTCGCGGAAGCCGGGCGGCGTGCGCACGTGGCCGTTCTCGAGGACGCAGCCGATCCGGTCGCCGCCGGCGTTGATCGGGCCCAGCACCTCGCACGACCAGCGATAGACCTCCTCCAGCACGGCGGTGACGTCGTCTCGCGACCAGTCGGCGTAGGGCGGCTTGCCGAGCAGGGCGTCGAGCCCGAACTGCTCGAACAGGAGAAAGCGCATGTCGCGCAGATCGCAGCGGTAGCGGTTGACGGCCTGGGTCACGGGAGCGCCTCCAGGGTTGTGGTTCGCGGCCTCGATGGGCTCATCGATCGTCTGAATCCGAGCTGAATGAGGATTCATTCAGATTCTAATGCATCGCGTCAATCGCGCCAAGCCCTGCCGCTGGCCGGCCAATCGAGTGTAGGGTGCCGCTCCATGGCCGCAGAGATTCATCTCCGAGACAGAGTCGTGCTGGTGACCGGCGCGAGCCGCGGCATCGGCGAGTCCATCGCCGTGGCGTGCGCGGCGGCCGGCGCCCGGGTCGTGCTGGTGGCGCGCAAGCAGCCGGACCTCGACCGCGTGGCCGGCGCCATCCGCGAGGCGGGCGGGACCGCGCTGCCCATCGCCGCCCACGCGGCGCGGGCCGACGAGCTGGAGGGCGTGTTCCGCCGCGCGGCCGGCGAGCTCGGCACCATCGACGGCCTGGTCAACAACGCGGCCACCAATCCCTTCTTCGGCCCCACGCTCGACTGCCCCGAGGCGGCGTTCGACAAGACGTTCGAGACCAACCTCAAGGGCTACTGGCTCGCCTCGCGGACCATGGTGCAGTCGCTGCGCGCGGCCGGCGCCGAGGCGCGCGGGTCGATCGTCAATGTCGCGAGCATCGCCGGCCTGCGCGCCGCCCCCATGCAGGGCGTCTACGGCATGACCAAGGCGGCGATCATCTCGATGACCGAGACGCTGGCCTTCGAGCTCGGCGGCTCGGGCGTGCGCGTGAACGCGATCGCGCCGGGCCTGGTCGAGACCCGCTTCGCCTCGGCGATCGTGCAGAACCCGGCCCTGCGCGACCACGCCGTGCGCCGCACGCCGCTCGCCCGCCACGCCCAGCCCGACGAGATCGCGGGCGCGGCGGTGCTGATGGGATCGAAGGCCGGCGACTTCATGACCGGCCAGACCATCGTGATCGACGGCGGAGCGACGATTAGTTGATTGAGCCGATACGCGTCGCCGCGGCGTCCTGGATGCCCCGCCTTC
>DATFRY010000095.1:0-29316 GCA_035262925.1 Kofleriaceae bacterium
TCTTCACTTCGCGCGCGCCCGCGGCCCGCAGCCCTATCCCTGGGCCGAGACCAAGGCCCTGCGCGAGCGCATCGCCGAGGCCTACCTGCTCAGCCGCTCGGTCACGCGGCTGACCAGCGAGATGTCGCGCGCGGTGTCGGTCCACCGGCACGCGCCGGAGACGGCGGACGTGAACCAGCTGGTCGAGCAGGCGATCGCCCTGGCGCGCCACCGGCTCGGCGACGACATCGATCTCTCGATCGATCTCGGCGACGTGCCGGCGGTGCGCATCGTGCCCGGCGAGCTGGTGCTGCTGGTGGCCCGGCTGCTCATCTCGGCCGGCGACGCGGCGCGCGCGGCGTCGGGCGGGCTCACCGTCGCGATCCGTCGCGAGCGGGAATCGGGCGCGGCGGGCGGCCGCGACCGCGTGCTCATCGTGATCGGCGCGGAGGGCGGGGCGGGATCGGGCGCCCCGGGCGAGCAGGCCGAGCTGGACGCGCTGGCCCGACGCGTGCTCGAGCCGGCCGGCGGCGAGCTGGCCGCCGGCGACGGGCGCCACGAGATCCGCCTCCTGGTGGCGAAATGAGCGAGCCGGCCGCGGTCCCGTTCACCATCCTGACCGGCTACCTCGGCGCGGGCAAGACGACCGCGCTCAATCGACTCCTGCGCCAGCCGCTCGGCCGCCGCATCGCCGTGCTGGTCAACGAGCTCGGCCGCATCGCGATCGACGGGCGGCTCATCAACCAGACCGGCGGCGACGTGCTCGAGCTGGCCGGCGGGTGCGTGTGCTGCAAGATGGACGTGAAGAACGACCTGTGGGACGGGATCGCCGACGTGGTGGAGCGCTCGGCGCCCGACCACGTCGTGCTCGAGACCACCGGCATCGCGGAGCCGCCGGCGCTGCTCGCCGGGCTGCGCCGCCTGCCCGAGCCGCTGGCCCAGCGCATCGCGCCGGCCGGCGTGGTGTGCGTGGTCGACGCGGAGACCTGCGCCGCGGTGCTGGCGCGGCGCGACGAGGCGCGCGTGCAGGTCGAGTGCGCCGACCGGCTCCTGCTCAGCAAGCTCGACCGCGCGCGGCCGGACGACGTGGCGACCGCGCACCGGCTGCTCGCCGAGATCGGACCGACGGCCGAGCGCGCGGGCTTTCCGGCGTCGGTCGACGGCGACCGGGCGCTGTCGGCGTTCCTGCTGGCGCGGCGGGCGCCGGCCGCGCCCGGCCAGGCGGCGGCGGCGCACCGCCACGGCCAGCTGGCCTGCGCCTGCTTCTCCGATCCGGCCCCGCTCCTGGCCGGCCCGCTCATGGCCGCGGTCGAGGAGCTGCGCGCGCGGCTGGTGCGGGTCAAGGGCTTCGTCCACCTGGCCGGCGACGAGCGCCGCGCCTTCCTCGAGCTCGCCGGCACCGAGCTGGCCCTGCGTCCCGGCCCGCGCTGGTCGACCGGCGAGCCGCGCCGCAGCGAGCTCGTCTTCATCGGAGACGATGTCGACGACGACCTGCTGGCCCGCCGCCTGTGGGCCTGCGCGGCCGCCGCGAGCTGACGCGGGCGCTCAGGCTCGCGGCGCGAGCAGGCGCTCGACGTTGTGGATCAGCACCTCGCGCAGGAAGGGCTTCACCACGTACTCGTCTGCCCCCGAGTCCTCGCCCTTGCGGGCGTCGTCGATGCTCACGTAGGCCGCCGTCATCATCACGATCGGGATGCTGCGTGTCGCCTCGTCGGCCTTGAGCCGGCGGCAGACCTCGAAGCCGTCCATGGTGGGCAGGTGCAGATCGAGGATGATGACGTCGGGCCGCTCGGCGCCGACCAGCTCGAGCGCCTCGAAGCCGTCGACCGCGGTCCTGACCTCGTGGCCGCGGGCGCTCATGAGCTTGGCGACGAAGCGGACGATGTCCGGCTCGTCGTCGACGACGAGGATCTTGGCCATCAGCCGTCGATGACGGAGCGCAGGCAGGTGCGGGCGGCCGCGTTGTTCCAGTCGCGCTTGTTGACGATGTAGTAGCGGATGATGCCGTCGCGATCGACGATGAAGCTCTCCGGCACCTTCTCGACCCCGTAGGCCGCCGCGATCTTGCCGATCAGGCTGTCCTCGCCGACCGGCGGATCGAGCAGCACCTCGGCGTTGCTGCCGTGCGGCAGCTTCTTGCGGACCTTGTCCCAGCTGGGGTCGGACGCGACCGAGAGCACCACCGCCTTGTCGAGGTCGACGTCTCCGGCGAGGTCCTCGAGGCTGGGCTGCTCCGCCTTGCAGGTCTCGCACCAGCTGGCCCAGAAGCGGACGAGGACCACCTTGCCGCGATAGTCGGACAGCTTGACCATCTTGCCGGTATGGTCCTGGGCGGTGAAGTCGGGCGCCTTGGTCGGCAGCGTGCCGAGACTCTTGTTGGTGGCGCTCGGCTTGACGGCGGTGCACGCGGATTTCACCTCGCGGGCCTGGGCCGGGGACAGGAGGGTCAGGTACTTCACGCCGAGCAGCGCGGTGATCCCGGCGGCGGCGACGAGGACAATCGGTTTTCGCACTCTGGGCACGTTGACTCCTGTGAGCCCCGTCCGGGGCGGCTGCAACCACTCGGATCCTCAGTCTATCTCAACTTCGCTCAGGCTCAAGGCCCGTCACTCGACGGCCCGCGGTCGGCGCGGGCGCCGCCCTGCACAGCGCGAGCCTTGATTTGTCTGTACGATCCGGCCAAGAGCTCGAGGCTGTGAACCGACCCGGACTCCTACCGCGCAGCGGCATCGGCATCGACGGGCCCTACCTCATCATCGCCCCGCCGGGCAACCCGGTCATTGCGCTCGACTCGCGCCTGCTCGATCGCATCGAGCTCATCGGCCGCTCGCCGACCAGCGCGGTCGTCATGTCGGCGGCGGCGGCCGGCGGCGCGGTGGCCGGCGCGCTCTCGCTCATCCCGGGCGGGCTGCTGGCGTGCGCGGGGCTGGCCTACCTGGCCCACGAGCGCCTGTCGGAGGCGCGCCGGCGGGCCCGCTCGCGCGACCTCCTGCTCGCGCTCGGCAACCTCGAGGTGGCGCTGCACGTGGCCGACGGCGCGGAGGCCGCCAAGCGGCTGGCCGACTCGCTGGCACCGTACACACGCGAGGCCCCGATCACCCGGCCCGAGGTGTACGAGGACGCGCGGCGACGGCTGGGCGCGCAGATCGAGGGGCGCAAGGACCGGGCCCGGCGCGAGCTCGAGCGCGGCCTGCTGGTCGGCGACGACGTGGTGAGCGTGGCGGAGGGCTATCTCTCGGTCGGCTCGGTGGCGTTCCGCGTCGAGGAGGTGCGCGACTACGCGGTGCGCGGCGCGAACCTGCCCCTGCCGGGTGGGCGCCTGCTGCAGGCGGCGATGGGCCTCCTGGTGGTCGCGGCCGACGAGCGCACGCGCGCCGGCGAGGACCTCGCGGCGCTGTCGCAGCGGATCAAGGAGTACGAGGAGTGGACCGGCCGCACCGCCGGCCGGTGAGCGACGGCGGTCGGGCCGCGCGATCACTCGGCGGCGTAGCGGGCGCGCGCGCCTGACAGGCCGGCGAAGGCGAGCTCGGCGGCGAGCGCGATCTCGGCCGGCGCGCTGCCGTGGACGGCGAGCCCGAGCAGGCGGCCGGGTGCGGCGGGCGCCTCGCCGCGGGTCGGATCGATCGCCACGAGCGCGCCGCCGACCGCGACCACCGCCCACATGTGGCGCGCGAGGACGCCGCCGTCGAGGCGATAACCGGTGACCAGGCGCAGGTCGAAGCCGCGCGCCCGGGCCAGCGCCGAGAACAGGGCCGCGTGGCCCACGCAGTCGGCGCGGCCCGCGGCCAGGACCTCGCCGGCGGCGGTGACGGCGCCGCGCGAGAGGTCGCCGTCGATCGAGACCGCGGTGTAGCGGGCCAGGGCGCGCAGCTGGTCGAGAGGCGCGGCGCCGGCCCGCGCCGCCACGCGATCGGCGAGCGCGCGCAGCGCCGGATCGGGCACCGGATCGGGGATCGCGGGCGGCGGCCATGCGCGCGTGGCTCCCGGGCGTGGTGGCATGCGCGGCGCCGGTTCGCGCGGTGCCGCGGCGCGCGCTGCCGGCGGTGCGGGGACGCCGAGCTCGACGAGCCATCCGGCCGGCGCGGCGCGGACGCGCTGGCCCGGCAGATCGGGCGGCGGGGCGAGGGCGAGGCGGCGCGCGCCGGCCGCGCCGCGCTCCGGCTCGATCGCGATCGCGATGGCGACGCGGCTGCCGCGCTCGCGCCGGCGCGGCGGCCGGCCGGAGACGGGGATGGCGCCGAGCGCGACGAGATCCGGCGGCGCCTCGCCGGGCGGCGGCTCGCCGGGCGCGTCCCGCGGATCCGCGCCGGCGACGCGGACCTGGCTCGCGTCAGGCCCGGCCTCGCTGTCGACGGTGCCGTCGGCGCGGAGCTGCACGCGGCTCTCGATGCGGCCGCCCGGTCCGGACAGGACGACGCGGCGCCGGGGCGCGCGGGCGCCCGGAAGGGAGTCCGGCTCGACGGTGAGCCGGGCCACCGCGAGCTCGAACCCGGCCAGCAGGACCGGGCCGGCCCAGCGCGCCTCGCGCCGCATCGCCAGGCGCAGGGGGACCAGCTCCACCGGCTCGGCCGCCGCCGGAGCGCCGCGGACGCTCTCGCCCGGCACCTCGATCGTCCAGCCGGCGCGCGCGCGGCGCGCGCTGCCGCGCAGGCGCCGGTCGCGGTAGAGCCAGACGCGCTCGCCGCGCAGCTCGCGATCTGCGTCGATGACGATCTCGGTCTCCCACTCGAGCACGCTGCCGCCGCGCGCGACGCGCCAGCTCTCTCGGCGCGAGAAGCGGTAGCCGCCGCGGATGCCCGCGATCAGCTCCTCGCGGGCGCGGCCGGCCAGGTGCCCGCGCCAGCGCAGATCGAAGTCGGCTCGATAGCCGGACAGGGGCGTGGGCGTCCACGTCGTCGCACGGTCGAGCTCATCGACGCCGTCGCGGCCGTCGCGGCCGTCGCGGCCGTCGACCGGGTCGACGACGCCGTGAGGGCCGACGCGCCCCGCGCTCCCGCCGCGCCCATGATGCCCCACGGTCTCGTCGCGTCCGTCGCCGCGCACTCCAGCGACGGAGCGCGCGCCACGGCCGCGCGCGCAGCCCTGCGTCTGCGGGCCCACGGCCAGCGCGACACCTGCCGCCGCCGCCGCTTTCAGCCACCCCCGGGCCGCCCGCACGGCGCGATCGTACCGTATCCTCGTCGCATGCAGCTGACCGACGCGCCATGGCTCCTGGTCGGCTGCGGCTATACCGGCACGCGCCTGGCCCGGCGCCTCCTCGCCGCCGGGGCGAGCGTGCGCGTCACGCGCCGCACCGCCGAGGCGGCCGCGCGGACCGCGGCCGAGCTCGGCTCCGACATGGACGTGCGCGTCGTCGACCTCGCGCGCGAGGCCAGCGTCGCGGACCTGGTGCCGGCCGGCGCGCTCATCGTGCACACCGCGCCTCCGTCGGCGCCGGCGGGAGCGGGCGAGGAGATCCTGGTCAGCGCGGCAGCCGCCGCGCGCGCTCGCCGCCTGGTCTACGTCTCGTCGTCGGGCGTGTACGGCCGCGGCACCGGCGAGTGGATCGACGAGGAGGCGCCGGTCTCGCCCACCGGCCCGATCGGCGGGCGCCGGCTGGAGGCGGAGACCGCGCTGCTCGCCGCCGCGCGGCGCGCCGGGATCGAGGCGGTCTCGCTCCGGGCGGCGGCCATCTATGGCCCCCACCGCGGCTCGCACGTGTCCATCGCGGCCGGGACCCACCGTGTGCCCGACACCGCCGGCTTCGTCAGCCGCATCCACGTCGACGATCTGGGGACCGCGATCCTGACCGCGGCCCTCGCGCCTCGCCTTCCGCGCGCGGTCTACAACGTCGCCGACGACGAGCCGACCCAGGCGCGCCGCTACGCCGACGAGCTCGCCGCCGCGCTCGGCGTTCCGGCACCGCCCACGGTCGCGCCCGATCAGTCCTCGCCGGCCGCGCGCGAGCTCCTCGGCGGCGACCGCCGCGTCTCGAACCGCCGCCTCATCGAGGAGCTGGGCGTCGAGCTTGCCTTTCCGACCTGGCGGGAGGGCCTGCGCCAGTCGCTGGCCGAGGAGACGCATCACCGGGCCGCGAGGCGCGGCTAGGGCCAGTACTCGGGAGATGGCGGCGGCGGCGCGCTGCGAGACCGCGACGGGTGGAGACCAGTCGCCTGGTGACGCGCCATCTGACCGCGGTTGCGCCAGGCTAGGTTTTCGGCCCGGCTCGCCGCCGCCGCGCCAGCCAGAAGACCAGCACGACGGCGGCCACCGGGAGGAGGCTCCCGCCGGTCTCGCCGCCGACGCGGCAGCACCCGCCGTCTCCGCCGCCCTCGTCGTCTCCCGCCGGGTCGCCGCCGCCGCGCGGGCAGGCGCCCAGCGCCTCGCACTGGGTCGGCCACGTGGCCAGCGCGCACTCCGCCTGCGCCGAGTCGGTGGGGCAGGCGAGCGGCCCGGCCGTCTCCTCGAAGTGGAACACGGCGTCCCAGGTCTCCCCGTCGTCGGAGCGGCCGAGCGCGAAGTTGTCGGGGTCGAAGTTGGCCCCGCAGCCGAACAGCACGCCGTCGCTGCGCTCGCCGATGCAGGCCAGGCGCGGCTCCTCTGCCGCCCGCTCCCAGGTGACGCCGCCGTCGCGCGAGATGCGCACGCAGCCGTGCACCGGCACGCCGCCGTCGCCGATGTCCTCGGGGCAGGCCCTGACCGAGCCGGCGATGACGGTCTTCCCGTCCGGGCGGATGAGGAACGCCGACAGCGTGTCGGCGAAGGCCGCGACCTGCTCCCACGTCTCGCCGCCGTCGCCCGAGCGGTAGAGGACATCGCCCGAGTTGGCCACCGCCTGCGCCGCGCGCGCGAACACCACGTCCGGGTCGGTGGGCGACACGCCGGCCAGCAGGAGGTCGGCCTCCTGCCCGAACGTGAAGTCGTCGACCGGCAGCTCGTCCCACGACTCGCCGCCGTCGCCCGATCGGCGCAGGAGCGCGCTCTCCGGGACGTCGCCGCCCTGCGGCTGGAAGCCGCTCACGTAGATGCGCTCGGGGTCGGCCGGCGTGGTGCGCAGGCTCACCCACCACGAATCCGTCGCCGCCAGGTTGGCCGACGCGAAGCTCTCCCCGTCGCTCGACACGTAGACATCGTTGGGCGCGCCGCCGTTGGCCGTCGCCACCCACACACGGCCGTCGGGCCCGACCTCGACCTCCGAGATGAACGGATCGCCGCTCAGCGCCCCGCCGATCGTGCGCCAGGTGCAGCCGCCGTCGTCGCTCACGCGCAGCCCCTGGTGCGAGTTGGCGTAGAGCGTGCCGCCGGCGGTCACCGCGTAGTCGGGATCGAACATGCCGCTGTAGCCGATCGCGTCCTCGCACACCCAGCGGAAGCTCTCGCCGGCGTCGGTCGAGATGAGGAGGCCGAACGTGACCGGGAAGACGATCGTCTCCGCGTCGTCGCCCGGCGGGAAGCGCACGCCGGTGCTGGCCGGCGGCCGTCCGTTGGCGTGGCTCCAGCCCGCGTCCATGGCGGCGCCGGCGCCGGCCAGGCCGGCGGCCAGGGCCGCCACCTCGAGCGCGTACAGCCGCAACGCGCGATCTCCGCGCTACCTGCGCTTGCGACCGCGCCAGGCGAGCCCGAACAGGACCACCACCAGGCCCGGCACCCAGCTCGCGTCGCTGCCTCCGCCCACGCGACAGCAGCCGCCGTCCCCGCCGCCGCCATCACCGTCGCCCGAGAGACCGCCGCCGTCCTGCGCCATCGGGCCCGCGTCGGGCCCCGCGCAGATGCCGAACATGACGCACAGGGTGGGCCACGTCGTCGCCGCGCACTCCGCCTGCGCGCTGTCGCCCTCGCACTCGAGCGGGCCGACCGTCTCCGAGAAGCGGAACACCTTCTCCCAGGTCTGGCCGTCCTGCGACTTGCCGAGCGCGAAGTTGTCCGGCTCCCAGTTGGCGCCGCAGCCGTAGAGGACGCCGTCGCTGCGCTCGCCGATGCAGGCCAGGCGCGGCTGCTGTTCGGCCGGGGCCCAGCTGCCCTCGGCTCCCGCCTTGCTCGAGATCTGCACGCACCCCTTGGCCGCGGGATCCGGATCCCCCGCGCAGGCGTCGATGGTCGCGGCGATCACGGTCTGTCCGTCGGGCCGGATGTGGAACGCCGAGATCGACGTCGAGAACTCGAGCACCTTGGTCCAGGTCTCGCCGGCGTCCTCCGAGCGGTACAGCGCGTCGCCGGCCGGCTCGACCGCGCCGGCCACGCGCAGGAACACGACCTTCTCGTCGGTCGGCGACACGTCTTCGAGATAGAAGGTCGGGTGATCGCCGAACTGGAAGTCGGTGAGCGGGAGCTCGTTCCACGTCGCGCCGCCGTCGTCGGAGCGGCGCAGGAGCGCCGCCTCCGTGGTCGTGGTGTCCTGCGGCAGGAACCCGGTCGCATAGATGACGTCGGGCTTGCCGGGCGCGACGCGCAGGGTCGTCCACCATGCCTTCTCCTCCGGCAGGTTGGACTCGACGAAGTTTGCGCCGTCCTCGGACACGTAGACGTTGTTGGGTCCGCCGCCGGTCGACGTCGCGGCCCACACGCGCCCGTCGGATCCGACCTCGACCTCGGACACGAACATGTCCTCGGTCAGACCCTTGGTCGCCTCCCAGTTGCAGCCACCGCTGTGGCTCACGCGCAGCCCCTCGAACGTGGTCGCGTAGATGCTCCCATCCGGGGCCACCGCGTAGTCCGGGTCGAACACGCCGCCGTAGCCGATCGCCACCTCGCATACCCATTGAAAGGTCCCGCCGCCGTCATTCGACTTCAGCAGGCCGAAGGTGACCGGCAGGTAGATGGTCTCGGTGTCGGGTCCGAAGCGCACGTTGGTCGTGGCCGGCGGCCTTCCGTTGGCGTGGCTGTCGACCGCCGTGGCCGCGGCCGCCGCCATGGCCAGGCCGGCGCCGGCCAGCGCGGCGCAAGCAAACGAGGTACGTCGCATGCACCAGATGATAGCGACGGGGCAGAAATGTGGATACCCCCGCGTCGACGGGCGTGACCCGTGTCGCTTCGCGCGCGTAGCCGGTCGACAAGGGTTCAGTGTCGGTTGCGGTGTCGGGCCTGGTGTCAGGCCAGGTGTCAGGCGCGCTGTCAGCTGCGGTGGCAGTCTGTCAGGTCGGTCTCAGCGCCACGGCCAGGGCACGCGGGCGAGCAGCCCGGAGCGCTCCAGGAGGAAGAGCGCCGCGGCGGCCCACCAGCCCGCGACGACGTCGTCGAGCACCACGCCGGTGCCGCCCGCCATGCGGCGATCGATCGCGCGCGCCGGCGGCGGCTTCACGATGTCCGCCACCCGGAAGAGGATGAAGCCTGCCGCCAGCAGCAGCGGGTCGGTGCGGTCGGCGGCCGCGGCCATGGTCCAGAAGTAGCCGGCCACCTCGTCCACCACGATCCGTCCCGAGTCGTGGTCCCCGAAGGCGCGGTCGGCCGCGCCGGACGCGGCGATGGCGACAGCGGTGACGGCCACGCACAGCACAAGGTACGCCCACTGTGTCAGGCCGCCGCTGACCAGGACGAGGGGGATGGCCGCGGCGGTGCCCCAGGTGCCCGGAGCCAGGGGCGCGTAGCCGATCCCGAGCACCGTGGCCACGAGGACGCCCAGCCGGGACCCGATTCCCGGCCGTTCCGCTCCTGACTTGGCATCGCCTGCGTCCATCGTTATGGGATCAGAACCTTTTGCGCGGCCTGACTTTGCCGCACGTGGCAGGCGCCGAGAAGTGGGCTCGATGCGTAATGTGAATCAGGTTGAATTCGTGTCCGTGTTTCGTCTTAGATTCCCAACCCCGCTGAAAGCAGAGGCCAGCCGGGCACCTGGCGCGGCCCTTGCTCTCATGTGAACACATGCGCTGCAGTCCTGGGTCAGAAGGGCAATCCACGTGGAACGGGTGATCATCCTCGCACCGGCGCTGGTCCCGGTGGCCTATTTCCTCGTCGCCCTGGTCGTCTATTCCGGGCTCTGCCTCATCGGTCAGCGCCCCGACACCGGTGAGCGCCGCAAGCACAGCCGTTTCTTCTACTTCTTCATCGACTACTTCCTGTGGATGCTGCGCCCGGTCGAGCGCGCGCTGCTCAAGAACCCGAGCCTCACCCCCAATCACCTGACCTTCACCTCCCTGGCCGCGTGCGCGAGCTCGGGCCTGGCGATCGCGACCGGCCACATGGCGACCGCCGGCTGGCTCTACATCTTCGCCGGCGCGCTCGACGTGCTGGACGGCCGCCTGGCCCGCGCCACCGGCCACGCCAGCAAGGCCGGCGCGTTCCTCGACTCGGTCACGGATCGCTGGTGCGAGCTGTTCGTGTTCACCGGCTTCGCCTGGTTCCTGCACGACACCGGCTGGCTGTTCGCGGTCATGGCGGCGGCCAGCGGCTCGATCATGGTGAGCTACACGCGCGCGCGCGGCGAGGCGCTCGGCATCGCGCTCGACGGCGGCGCCATGCAGCGGGCGGAGCGCATCGCGCTGGTCGCGATCGGCACGCTGATCACCGCCTGGTTCAACGCCGCGCACGACACCCGCGAGTACGGCATCCACGTCATCGGCGTGGCGCTGCTCATCGTCGGAGTGGGCTCGAGCGCGACGGCGGTCAGCCGCTGGATCCAGGGCTACCGCATGCTGCGCGACGCCGAGGGGCAGAGCCCGCAGCCGCGCACGCGCGAGTCGGCGACCAGCCCGCTCCGCTCGCGCTGACGCCGGCAGCGTGAGGCCAGGCCCACCCCAGGGCATGGCCTCGCCGTCGTCTTCAGGGCTGGCAGGCGGTGTGGTTGGTGGCCGGGACCTTGTCGGCCGCCGCGTTGAGGTTGGTCAGCGAGATGCAGCTGGCCGTGACGTGGAGATCCAGATCGGAGTACTCCTGGTTGGCGGTGTCCGCCGTCCACTCCAGGACCGGACCGTCGCCGAGATCGATCTCGTAGGTCGGCATCTGGTCGACGATGTCCGCACTCAGGTCGCCGCTGTCGACCAGCTCGCCGAGGACATCGAGCCCCATCGGCTGGACCAGCACGCGCAAGGTGACCCGGTCGATCAGGCCCGGGATGAGCGCGGCGCTCGGGTCGCGCGAGTCGCGCGGGAAGAACTGGACGATGTGACTCTTGTAGAACGCCGGATCGTTGGCGTCGAAGGTGACCTGGGCCGGCAGCTGGTTGGTCTCGTAGTCGTCGGCCTGCCAGAACATCGACACCGGGTTGCCGTCGGCGTCGAGCATGCAGTCGCGCAGGAGCCAGCGGTCCGGGTCCGGCGGGTCCGGCGGGGTGGTGACCAGCTCTCCCTCGGGCACCACGCCGCTCTGGTAGACGACCTCGTCCCCCCGATAGGCCACCACCTCGATCCAGATGCGCCGGTCCTGGGCCGAGCCGCTGGGGAAGCCGTGCCCGGCGGCGACGTTGTCGAGCACCACCCGGATGGCCGTCTTCGCGTCCTCCCCCGCGCCGAACGGGGCCACGCACAGGGCGCTCTGCAGGGTGGAGTCGAGGAACGACTGCACCGCATCGCGCTGGGCGTCGGCCTCGGGGAAGTCGGGCGTGAGGGCCACGTCGATGGCCGGGAACATGTGGCTGTGGTAGCGGCGCGCCGCCACGTCGGCGTTCTCGTCGTCGGCGATGGGGCGGAGGTTCGTGCTCTGGTCCATGTGGCACTGCCCGCAGGTCGCGCCGCCGGGCTGCGAGAAGACCGACGCCTGCCACTCGGTGAAGGTGCGCTCGATCGCGGCGCGCTCGTCGACCACGATGTCGTGGCAGGTGCCGCACAGCTGGGCCGAGTCGGCCTGGTCGCGGTCGTGGAGCGGTGAGTAGGCTGCCGGGTGGGCCTCGTTGTCGACCGGATCGTCGTACTCGCCGCGCATCACCAGATCATCCGCCAGCACCAGCGGGTTGTTGTGGGCCCCGTCGACGCTGTCGACCGAGTGGCAGAAGAAGCAGGTCACGCCCTTGAGCTGGCCCGGCACGTCGTCCAGGTTGAGCCCGTCGGTGGTCGCTCCCTCGCGCACCGCCATCGGCGCGTGGCACTTGACGCAGAAGTCGCCCAGCGCGCCGTCGGTCTCGCGCTGGCCGCGCGCGTTCATGGCCCGGAACACCGGGTCGTCCGAAGCGTAGGCGTGCATGCTGCCCGACCACTCGCGGTAGTGGTCCTCGTGGCAGTCCTTGCACGTCTCGGAGTCGATGAGCTCCTCGCGGGTCTTGAAGTCGGGCCCGCCGCCGCCACCGCCGCCGCAGGCCGCCATCAGGGCCGCGGCCGCGGCGCTGAGAATGGTCCATTTCATCGGTTCGCTCCCTGCGAGATCCACTGCACGATGGTGCAGATCTCGGGCGCCGGCAGCGAGTCGTTGCCGGGCGGCATGCGGAAGTCGCGGTCCTGGGACTCGAGCCGCTCGACGACCAGGCTGCACGCCGGATCGCCGGGCACCACGCGCGCGCGCGCGCCGCCCTCGCCGAGCAGGAGGCCGTAGGCGGTGTCGGGATCGTCGAACACCAGCCCACCCATCGCCCCGTCGGCGCTGTGGCAGGTGCCGCGACCGCTCGCGCAGGTCGGCTGCAGCGTCGTGTCGTAGACCGCCTGGAAGGTGGGCGGAGAGACGAGCGGCTGGCATGCGAGGTCGAGGTCCTCCACGCACGACGGCACCTGACCGGTGTCGTCGGACGAGCATGCGGCCGCGAGCACCAGGTAGAGCGCGGCCGCCGCGGCGGCCATCATCCGGTCAGTTCTCCTTGGCACCGCAGACAAGCCAGAGAAGGAGGGTCGCACGCTCCTCCGGGTCGAGGGGGTCCACGCCGCTGGGCGGCATCCGGCAACTATAGATCTGTCTGAGCACCGCGTCGGCCTGGCCATGTACGCCCGCGTAGGTCGAGAGGTCACGAGAGGCCTCCGGACCGCCGGGGCCGTGGCAGGCGACGCAGCGGGCGTCGATGATCGCGGCCGCGTCGTCCTGGTAGTTCGTCACATCGCCCTCGCACTCCGACTGGTCGGGCAGATCGTTGGGACACGAGCCGTCGCTCGACCCGCCGCCGCCGCAGGCGAACATGAACGGCGCACTCGCGGCGAGGGCGAACGCGAGCAGGAGCGCGCGAAGAGAGACGGACGCGCGAGCTCGCGCACTTTCAGGCATCTCGGTCACCGTTGCGAAGGTACATCTGGCGCGAAACCGCATTGCGGCGTATGCGTAGTGGAACAGGAGACTATTGCATGCACCGACGTCTGCCGCCCGTGACGATTGCTGCGCTCCTCTCTGCCGCGGTCTCGCTGTCCGGACTCGCCGCCTGTGGAGGAGATGACGACGACAGCGTCGACGCCGGGTCGGGGGACCTCGACTCGGGCATCGGTTGCCTCGAGGATCCGCGGGCCGAGACCTTCGTCGCCAACATGGAGCGCGACGGTATGAACGGCATGCTGAGCTTCGTGCTCGAGGCCGGCGATCCGGCACCGCCGGTGAAGGGCAACAACACCTGGACTGTGCAAGTCAGGGACAGCGACGCCGCTCCGCTCAGCGGAGCGACGGTCACCGTGCGCCCGTTCATGCCGGACCACGGACATGGCACGTCGGTGGTGCCGCAGGTGACGGCGGGTGAAGGAGACGGTGAGTACACGGTCGATCCGCTCTACCTGTTCATGCCCGGGCTGTGGGAGATCACGATCACCGCCGAATCGGGCGACGTCTCGGACAGCGCGAAGTTCAGCTTCTGCATCCAGGGCTGAGCCGGGCCGTCGCCCTCGCGGCGCGTGGTCGGGACGGCGCCTCAAGGCACGTCGACGAAGAACGCGACGTGACCGTGCGGTGACTCCTCACCGTCGGCGCAGTCGCCGAAGAAGTGGAAGCGGACGTTCCAGCGGCCCGGCGCGTCGAACTGGACGGGGCCGATGGTGTAGGTGCCGTCGCCGTTGTCGGTGAAGTTCGAGTCGGTGTTGGGCGCCGGGTGCGTCTCGTCGAGGAACGCCTCGATGTAGGGCTGCGCGCCGGTGACCCCGGTCTGGTCGACGGTGGTCACGGCGGTGACCGTGAAGGTCACGTCCGCGTTCTGGCAGATCTTCGTGGACGTCCAGGAGACGTGGTACTTGCACTCGTCCTCGTCTCCCTCGCTGCCGAACTGCGTCGGGCCGAACTCGTTCCCTTCATCGTCCTCGCCGGCGTCGGGCTCGCCGGCCCCGGCGTCGGGGACGTCCGGGTGGCAGGCGGCCTCGTCGGTCGGCTGGGCCGCGGTGCAGTGCGTGTCGGGATCGCCTGCGACCGCGCCGCCGGCGGGTTCGCAGGTCGCGCTGCCGCCGTCGTCGTCGTCGCCGCCGCATGCGGCGAGCGCGGGGACGAGGGCGAGCGAAAGGGTGGTCGAGAGCAGCGCGAAACGGCGTGACAGCATCGATGGTCCTCCTCGGCAGGTGACGGGCCGACTCTACCCGCGCTCCTCGTAACACCGGGACCGGTTGTGGGTGCGCCGCCCGCGCACTGCGTCATTTGGTCGCATGAAAGGATCACATACGGCGCGCGCGGGCGACCGGATCGCGGTTCGCTGGCCTGCGGGCGGGGGGAGAGGGGGCGGCTCCAGGACAATCGGCGCGACCACATGCCGCAGCCCGCCGCCGCGGGCGCGCTCCCGGGCCGGCGCGTCGATCGGTCGCGTGGTCGAGCCGAGCGCGCGGGCGGATACTGCGGTCGTGCGCGCGCGCTCTTCGCTCGCGGTTCTGGTGGCGACCGGTCTCGCATCGGCGGCCTCGGTCCATGTGGTCGCGCCGCGCGCGGCCCACGCGTGCGCCACCTGCTCGTGCGGCGATCCCACGCTGACCACCATGGGCAACGAGAAGCCCTTCGCCGGGCGGCTGCGCGCGTCGATCGACCTCCGCTACCGCACCGACGCGGTCGGCGAGCCGCGCGTCAACCGGGTCGAGCTGCGCGAGGAGCGGCTCGACCTGGCCGTGACGTGGGCGCCGATCGAGCGTCTGTTCGTCGGCCTGATGCTGCCGCTCGCCTATCGCGATCTCACCTACGTCAACCTCGCGCGCCAGCGCGTGGTCGGGATCGGCGACGCCGAGCTGCGCGCCAAGTACTTCCTCTACCAGGACCGCGGCTTCGCCCCGCGCCACCTGATCGCGCTCCAGGCCGGCGCCGAGCTGCCCACCGCCGGCACCCAGCGCGACGGCGAGGGCGCCGTCCTGCCCAGCGAGGCGCAGCTCGGCACCGGCGGAATCGATCCCATCGCCGGCGCGTCGTACGGCTACTTCCGCGAGCCGTGGTCGGCCTACGCCAGCATCACGGCGGTGCTGCCGACCGGCTCGCGCGCCGGGATCGAACCGGGCCGATCGCTGCTCGGCACCGTGGCCGGGCAGTATCAGATCGACACCGCGTGGGCGGCGCGGCTCGCCGTGGACACGCGGCTCGACCAGCGCAGCCGCAACCGGGACATGGGCGACGAGCCCGACAGCGGCGGCTTCATCGCCTTCGTGTCGCCCGAGCTGGTCTACAGCCCGGCCATGGACCTCGTGGTCAGCGCGTCGCTGCGGGTGCCGGCCGTGAATCGACTGACCGGCTTCCACGACGAGGGCGTCGTGGCCCAGACCGCGGTCACGTATGACTTTTAGCGGAGGAAGCCGCGGTGGTCGGCGCCCGACGATAGGTTCCTTGGCCGACGACGAGCTCGCCGCGCGACGAGGTAGTCGGGCGAGCGGAGGAGGCCGCGGAAGGCGAAGCCGGGCGGCGCTCGGCGCCGCGGCCGGCGCCATGCTCCTCCTGGGGCCGACCTGCACCGACTACGACGCGGGCATCGCGGTCGACGTGGAGATCCTCCACCACTTCGGGCAGCGCACCGACGAGATCCCCGAGGTGAACGCGGCCGGCGCGCCGCGCCGGTTCACCACCGATCTGGGCTACGAGGTGGAGCTCCAGCGCGCCTACCTGGCCATCGAGCGGGTCCAGCTGGTGGACTGCGCGACCGGCGCGACCGGCGCGACCGGCGCCGCGCTCCGCCGCGCGCTGTGGCCGCGCGGCCTCGCCCGCGCGCACGACACCAGCGGCGATCCGACGGTGCTGGGCGTGCCGTACATCGACAGCGCGCTGCGCGCCGACTTCGCGCTCGGCGACGTCGGCACCATGGCGCCGCCGCCCGGCCGCTACTGCCAGGTGCGCGTCACCATCGGGCCGGCCGACACCGATGCGCTGGGCATGCCCGACGACATCGACATGGTCGGCCTCAGCCTCTACCTCGAGGGCAGCTACCGCGCGCCCGGCGCGGCGCGGCCGAGCCACTTCATCATCGAGAGCAGCGAGGAGCGCCAGGCGCTCATCGATCTCGTGGATGTGTACCAGGGCCGGCCGACCCCGCTCGTGCTCGACGGCGACCATCGCGATATCCGGCTCACGCTCGCAGGGCTCACCAACTTCTGGCTCGACGGCATCGACTTCGCGGGCGAGGGGCTGCCCGAGGAGGAGCAGGGCGCTCTCGACGCGATCGCCGGCACCCTCCATCACCACCCGGGGCTGTGATGCGGCGCCGGCACCGCCGGCGGCCCGCTCAACGCGAGGGCGGGAACTTGGCCAGCTTGCGCTGCAGGCTGCGCCGCTGCAGGCCCAGCCGCCGCGCCGCCTCGCTGATGTTGCCGCCGCAGTCGGCCAGCACGCGGTTGATGTGCTCCCACTCGGCCCGCGCCAGCGACGGCGCCTTGTAGTCCACCTCGGTGGGCGCGAGCGGCGGCGCGCCGGCGCGCTCGAAGGCGGCGATGAGATCGTCGGCGTCGGCCGGCTTCTGCACGTAGTTGACCGCGCCGAGCCGCATCGCCTCGACCGCGGTCGCGATGCTGCCGTATCCGGTCAGGACCAGGATGCGAATCGACGCATCGATGGCGGCCAGCTCGCGCACGCACTCGAGCCCCGACATCACCGGCATCTTGAGGTCGACCACGGCGAGCTCGGGCGGCTCCTCGCGGGCCAGGGTGACCGCCTCGAGCCCGTTGGCGGCCGTGCGCACGTCGTAGCCGCGCGCGCGAAACGCGCGGGCCAGCCGCTCGCGCAGGAGCGCGTGGTCCTCGACCAGGAGCAGGGAGGGACCGGCCTCCGGCTGCGCCACCTGGTCGGCGCCGCCGGTCATGGCCGCGCCGCCTCCGGTGCGGGCGGCGCGATCGGCACGACCAGGCGCGCGGTGGTGCCGCGCCCCGGAAGCGACGACAGCTCCACGCCTCCGCCCAGCTGCTCGGCGATCGCGCGGCACAGGAACAGGCCCAGGCCCATGCCCTGGCCGGGCTGCTTGGTGGTGAAGAAGGGCTCGCCCGCGCGCGCGAGCACCTCGGGCGTCATGCCGGCGCCCTCGTCGGCGACCTCGACCCGCAGCGCGCCGCCGTCGATGCGGGCGCAGACCGCGACCGCGGTGCCGGGCGGGGACGCGTCCTGCGCGTTGCGGACCAGGGCGCGGACCGCGCGCGCCACCACCCGGTGCGACCACACCAGCCGCTCGTCGCCGTCGGTCATCTCGAGGCGGACCGGCGGGACCGGAGGCAGGCCCGACAGCGATCGATCGAGCAGCTCGGCCAGCGACGCGGTCGACACGCCGTCGCCGGCGCCCTCGCCGGCCTGATCCGACATCTGATCGAGGATCTCGCGGCAGTGGTCGAGCTCGGCGCGGACCAGGCGCACGTCGTCGATGAGATCGGGCGCCACCGCCCGCTGGGTGAGCTCGCGCTCGAGCTCGCACGCGATCACCGCGACGGTCGACAACGGCGAGGCCAGCTCGTGGGCGGCGCCGCCGGCCAGCGTGGCCAGCGCGGCCAGCCGCTCCTGGCGGGCGCCGCGCTCGCGAGCGTCGGCCAGCTCGGCCTCGCGCGCGGCCAGCGCCTGCAGCACGCGCACCTGCGAGTAGATGATGTAGACGGCCGCCACCGCGAACGCGACCCACATGCCCCACAGGTGCCAGCGCATGTGATCCTCGTGCGAGAGCACCGGCATCTCGAGCGGCAGGTGGGCGAGGAACAGGAGCGCCGAGCAGCCGAGCGATAGCCCGGCCAGCATCCACGCGTAGCGCGATCGCAGGAGCACGACCGCGAGCGAGATGTAGACCAGGTAGACGAAGCTGAACGGGTTGAAGGGCCCGCCGGTCAGGTAGAGGAGCGCGGTCAGGATGAGGATGTCGCCGGCCAGGATGCCGGCCAGCTGCCCCTCGCGCGCGGCCCGGCCCGCGCGCAGGCGCGCGGCCAGGATCATGTTGGAGACGAGCTCGAGCGCGATGAGCGACCACACCCGCCCCTCGGGGAAGTGCACGTCGAGCAGGTGGCCCGCGACCACCACGGTGATCGCCTGGCCCAGCGCCGCCCCCCAGCGCACGCGCACCAGCCACGACAGGTTGAGCGTGTCGCGCGACGATCGCGTGAGATCGCGCGCGGGCAGGACGGATGGCGCGGCCCGGGCCATGCGCCCGCTAGCGTACATCACACCCGACCGTCGATGCTGCCGTGCTGCGCCGCGCGGAATGAGCTGGCCGCGGCGCGCGGCCGTGCTACTTCAAGCGTGATGAGGCGGCGGTCCGCGGCCGGGGTGGGGATCGTGCTGGCGCTCGCAGCCGCGGGCGGTGCGGCGGCGATCTCGAGGGAGCTGGCCGGCGAGCGGCGCGGCGAGCGCCACGCCTACGCGGCGGCGCTGGCCGAGCGCGAGGCCGCCGCGGCCGGCGCCGAGGGCGCGCCGGGGGCGGCGAGGGCCGCCGCGCCGGCGGCCGGGTCGCGCACGCTCTGCCTGCGCGGGGCCGACACCGTGGTCGCGCGCGTGGCCCGCTTCCTGGACGCTCGCGTGGTCGACGACAGCGGCCGGCTCGACGTGTCGGCCCTTGCGCGCACCTCGCGGCGGGCGGCCGAAGTGGACCGCAGCGCGTCGGTGCCGCAGCGCATGGGCCGGCAGCGCGGCCCGGTCGAGACCGGCACCGGCGGCGCGCGGCCCGCGCCGTGGCAGCCGATCGATCCGCCCGATCGCATCTGCGTCGAGCTGGCCGAGCTGTCGTCTCACGGCAAGCGCCGCGCGGCCGGCGGCGCGAAGTAGTCGCGCACCAGCTCGATGTAGAGCCGGGATGCCTCGGCGGCGAACCCGGCGCCGGCGCGCTGGAAGCGGAGGCCAAGGGTGAGCGGCGTGACCCCGCCGCCCGGGGTCGGCACGCCGAACGCGACGAGGAGGAGGCTGTCGTCCGGCGGCTGGGCGCCGCTGCAGTCGAGCCAGTAGGGCTGATCGGCCGGCCGCCGCTCGCGATCGGCCAGCGTGTGGGCCTCGTTGAAGGCCTGGCATGCCCGCCGGCTCGACGCCACCTCGCCGAGCGAGTCGATGGTGCCGGTCTTGGCCCCGTAGATCGCCAGCGACGGATCGGACAGCAGCGGGCCCAGCGCGCGCGCCGCGGTGCCGCGCCGCACCACCTCGCACAGGCCGTCGCGCACCGGGTCGCCGGTCGGGGCCTGGGCGCAGTCGGAGGCGGGCGGGCGCGCCGCCGGCGGCACCGGGAACCACGACGCGGCCAGGTGATAGCCGCGCGGCCCGGGCGCCGGCTCGTACACCACGCGGCCGAAGGCGTCGCCGAGCTGGAGCAGCGAGCCGAGCGGGTGCACGCCGGAGCCGCGCAGGAACTGCAGATACTCGAGGGTGGCGAGCCGGGTGGACGACCGCGACGGCGTCTCCGGATAGAAGTCGAACACGGCCGGGCCGGCGGCCACCAGGTGGCGCAGGTCCGCGGTGGGCCGGGCCACCGGCATCGCGCGCGCGGCGCACAGGTCGCCGCGGTCGCCGGCGCGGCGGCAGGCGGCCTTGTCGCCCTGCGAGCACAGGCGGCGGCCGACGACCGCCTCGAGCTGGCTCCACATGGGCGCCTCGCGCAGGGCGTCGAGGTCGATGACGTGCGAGGCCGTCACGATCGCGCGGCCGTCGCGCTCGGTCCACAGGGCGGCGTCGGTCGCGTGATCGCCGACGTCGCGCGAGAGGAGCTCGTCGAGCCCGACCTCGCGGTCGCCCAGCCCGATGCGCCCGTCGGGCAGCGCGGTGCCGAGGATGCCGATCGCGCCCTGGTACCAGTTGGCCGAGAGCGCCAGGAAGTCGACCATGCGCATCTCCTCCGGGTGGTTCCACAGCGTGTCGGTCGGGGGACAGTGGCCGAGCAGCGCGTGGGCGCGGCTGCCGCGGCACTCGGCGCCGTCGAACGGAGCGCCGCGCAGGACGATGCGGCGGGCGAGATCCGGATCGGCGCGCTCGAACGCGCGCGCCACCAGGGGCTTGAGCGCCGAGCCGATCGCGATGGGCTGGTTCCACTCCGCCTTCTCGCCGCTGGCCTCGCCGCGCTCGTCCGGCGGCAGCGCGCGCCCGGTCTCGAGATCGCGGTCCTCGCGCGCGCGGATGAGGCGCAGCTCGGCGGCCGCCGTGGCGGGCGCGTAGAGCGAGCTGGCCCGCCCGGGCACGAACTCGCCGTCGGCCAGGATCTCGCCGCTGTCGCCGCGCAGCAGCACGAACGAGGCGCGCTGCGGTGGGGCGAAGCCTCGGCCGCCCCCCACGTTGCGCTCCGGGTCGAGGCTGATGAGCTCGGTCAGGTGGCGCATTCGCACCGCCAGCTCCGGCTGCAGCGAGACGCGGCACTCGATGACGCCGTCGGCGGCCAGCGCGCACACGCGGGCCGGGTCGGCCGGCGGAGGGTCCAGCGTGCCGCAGCGCGCGTCGGCGGCGGCGGCCGGCGCGGCCGACCACGGCGAGCCGGCCGCGCCGCGGCGCGAGGCGGTCAGCTCGTCGACCGCCACGCGCACCCAGCCGTCGAGGCCGAGCGAGCGCCGGCGCTGGAAGCGGTTGACCCAGCCGATCTCGGGCAAGAGCGCGCCGTACGGGTAGGCGCGGCGGGTCGGGCCGGCCGCGCTGGCGGTGTCGTCGGCCAGGATCGGATCGACCACCGCGCCGGCGTCGTCGGGCGAGCCCGGCCACTCGGTGCGCGGGCGGAACAGCCACACGCCGCCGGCCGAGCCGGCGCGGCCGCTCAGCACGATCAGCGCGATGCGATCGAGCGGCGTCGACGGCCGGTCCAGCGCGGCGCGCGTCCACGCGGCGCTGGTCCCCGGATCGCGCACCAGCAGCATGACGTCGCCCGGGGTGGCGTCGGCCGCGAGCTCGAGGCGCGCGCCCTCGTCGGCCGCGCGCACCACCGCGCCGCCGCCGAGCACGACGCGGCCGGCGGCGGCCAGGCCGGGCCGATCGGACACCAGGCTGACCAGCTCGGCGCCGGGGCGCAGGCGCACCACGCTGGTGCCCGACACCAGCTCGCCGACGTCGCGCGCGGCCGCGCCCATCGCGCGGCTGACCAGGCGGACGCGGGCGGCCTCGAGCGGCCGCTCGGTCGGCAGGCGCAGGCGGCGCAGCGTCTCGTCGGGCGGCGCGACCGAGCAGGCGACGTGGATCGGCTCGCCGGCCGACGGCCGCGACACGCGCAGCTCGATCTCCGGCAGGCCGGCGGCGAGGAGGAGGCGGCACTCGCCCGGCGCGTCGCCGGGCGCGGCGCGCCACGCTCCGGTGTCGCCGGCGGCGGCGGCGCACTGGGCCTCGCCCTGCGCCGGTCGCGCGGCCAGGCGCGCGGCGACCGCGACCGCGCGCGCTCGCTCGAACTGCCAGCGCGCCCGCAGCTCGCCGTGGAAGCGCTCGCTGCCCGGGTCGGCCGGGCGGCCGACGAGATCGCGCGGCACCGACGCGCCGTCGCCGGTGCCGTCGCCGCCGTCGGCGCAGCTGAGGCCGCGGGCGTAGGCGAGCGCCGTGTCGGTCCCCGGCAGCATGGCCGGGCGGGCGGCGGCGCCGACCGCCGCGCGGGCCAGGACCAGGACCGCCGCGGCGATGAGCAGGAGCGCGGCGGCCTGCTCGGCGCGGCGAAGGCGCGCGTAGCGGCGCTCGCGCCGGAGCGCGGCGTCGTAGGCGTCGAGCTCGGCGTCGTCGGCCCGGCCCCACAGCGCCACGAACAGGAAGAGGGCCACGAGCAGCCAGAAGTCGGACGGGCTGTCGATGCCGAGCCCCGGCCACGGCAGGCCGGTCAGGGGGAGCGCGCCGAGCGCGGCGAGCGGCTGATACACGGCCAGGACGCCGAGCAGGAGCGCGGCCAGCGCGCGCCGCCGCTCGGGCGCGCCGCCGCGGCGAAAGCGATCGCCGGCGAGCAGGAAGAGGCCGGCGGCGGCGCCGACCAGGAGCAGCGCGGGCGCCAGGAGCCCGGCCGCGCCCGACTCGCGCAGGACCAGGAGCGCGAGGTAGTCGTTCTCGACGCTGAGCAGGACGCCCGGGTCGATGAGCTGGGCGCCGAAGTATCCCTGCCCGGTCCACGCGCTGGCGGCGGCGGGCATGGCGGTCTCGCGCCACGCGGTGAGGCCGGCGAGGAAGCGGTCCGGGTTGTGGAGCAGGGCGTAGCCGGGATCGCTGACCAGCGCGATGCGCGAGGCGGCCTGGCTGTCGGAGGCGAGCACGATGTCGAGCAGCGGGCCGCGTCCCATCCACAGCGCGGCGGCGGCGCCCGCGGCCACGATCCACGGCCAGGCCGCGGCGCGCCCGCGCCGGCGCGCGACCAGGATGGCGGCCGGGGCCAGAAATCCGGCCACGAGGAGCGGCAGGTGGAAGGCCGCGGCGGTCAGCTCGCGGCCCGGCTCGCCGCCGCGGCCGCCCTCGACCAGCCCGCTCGCGGCCCACACGGCGGCGGCGCCGCCGATGGCCAGGACCAGGGCGGCATGGCAGGCGGCGAGCGGCACGTGCCGCCGGCGGTAGCTGCCGACCTGGCGCAGCGCGCGGTCGTCGAAGCTGGCGTCGTGCGCGGCGAACAGCATGGCGAAGACGAGGCCGGGCAGGACGATGGCGGTGGCGATGCCCGGATCGAGGGCGAGCGCGGCCAGCGCGGCGGCGGCGCCGGCCCCGGCCGCGGCGTAGAGGCGGCGCCGGTGGACGCGGTCGGGCTGCACGGCCGTGCCGAGCGCGGCGTGAAACAGGAGCGCGATGGTCCAGGCCAGGGCCAGCTTGAGCGACGGCTCGCGCGGCGCGGCCACGGCCGCCATCGCCGCGGCCGCGCCCGCGGCGACGAGCGCCGCGATCGGCGCCAGGCGCAGATCGGGCGCCGCGAGGGCAGAGAAGGGCGCGGCGGTGGTGGCCGCGGCGGTGCCGGGACCCGCCGCGGCGGCGGGCTCGCTGGCCGCGTCGTCGGTGGCGGTGCGGGCAGTGGCGATGGTGCCGGCGGTGTCAGCGCGACCGGCGGCTCCGGTGGCGTCGGTGGCGGTGACAGTGCGGGTTGTCGTGGTGGCGGCGGCGCCGTCGGCGACAGCGCGGGATGTGGCGGTGGTGGCGTCGATAGCGGCGGTGACGGTGCGGGCAGTGGCGGTGGCGTCGTCGTCGGTGGCGTCGTCGGTGGCGGCGGCGCCATCGGTGACAGCGCGGGATGTGGCGGTGGTGGCGTCGGTGGAAGCGCGGGCTGCGGCGGTGACGTCGTCGATGGCGGCGGCGTCGTCGGTGGCGGCGTCGTCGGTGGCGGCGGCGCCGTCGGTGGCAGCGCGTTCGGCAGACGCACCGGGCTCGATGGTCCCCCAGCGGGCGGTAGCCGACGCGGTGACGGCGGTGGTCGTGCGGGCCTCGGCGTTGGCGTCGTCCGTCGCGGCGCCGCCGTCGGTGACAGCGCGGGATGCGTCGTCGGTGGCGTCGGTGGCAGCGCGGGCGGCAGCCGCGCGAGCGTCGATGGGGGGCCACCGGAGAGTGGCCGCGCTGGTTTCGGCGGTGGCGGCGCGGGCGGCACCCCGGCCGGCGTCGCTGGGGCCGCGGGCGGGCGCCGCGCCGGTGACGGCGGTGGTCGGACGGCCGATGGCGGCGGCCGCGGCCGAAGGCAGGCTGGCGGCCGCGGCGGCGCGCAGGCGGCGGAGCAGCAGCGGGGCCGCGACCGGTCCGGCGCCGAGCGCGAGCGAGAGCAGCGCGCCGGCGATCGCGCGGTCGCTCGCCAGCGACGCGCGGTCGGGGCCGAGGGCGAAGGCGCCGAGCAGGAGGGCCGCGGACCAGCCGCCCAGCGCCAGGAGCAGGCGCCGGCGCGCGCTCGCGCCCGGTTCGGCGCGCGAGGCGCAGGTCGCGCCCAGCGCGGCCGCGACCAGCACGACCAGGACCTGGTTGTGCACGACTCGCCAGCCGAACGCCTCGTGGTCGCGCAGCATGTCGATGCGGTGGGCCCAGAGCAGTCGCCAGGCGGACAGCCCGGCCACGACCAGCGCCATCCACGACGCGGCCAGCGCCTCGGCCAGGCGCGCGCGGGTCAGGCGGCTGCGCCGCGCCGCGGCCAGCCACACCAGCCAGCCCAGCGCGGGAAGCACCAGCATGGCGGCCGCCCACAGCGATCGCGTCGCGAGCCCGCCGGTGTCGGGCAGGAGCCGCCGCACCTCGAGCGCGAATGGAGCCGCGAACGGCAGCACGCACACCGCCTCGCCGTCGCCCTCGCCGGACGCCGCAGCGGCAGCGGCAGCGGCCGAGCCAGGCGCAGCACCGGCACCGGCACCGCCGACAGCACGGGCACCGGCACCACCACCAGCGCCGGCGGCCGCGGGCTCGCCGAGCGACGCGCGCCACCGGGCGCAGGGCGCGAACGGATCGGGCGGCGGGATGAGCAGGCGAGTCGCGCCCGGCGGCGCCGGCACCTCCCACAGCTCGACGCCCGGCGCGGAGTCGGACGACGAGCCGATCTGGACGAGCGAGCGCGGCCCGATCTCCAGGTGGTGCAGCTCGAAGCGATTGCCTCGCCTGACCAGCGGAACCGCGCGCACCAGATCGGCGGCGCCGCCCGGCGCGCGCGAGAAGGCGAGCGCCAGGACCGGACGCGCGCCGCTGCACGCGACCGCGACCAGCGCGCCGGGTCCGGCCAGCGCGACCTCTCCGCTCGCGAGATCGCGCGGCGGCGCGGCGGCCGGCGGCCCGCCCATCGGCCGGGGAAGCGCGGCCGACAGCGACGGCAGTGACGGTCGGCAGGCGCGCGCCACCAGATCGGCGCGCCGCGCCAGCGCCGCGACGTCGAGCGCGGCCCCGGGCAGCGCCGCGGCGACGACGCGCGTGGGGGTCGGCTCGGGCGGCGGCAGCGCCGCCAGCACCAGGCCGCTCCCGCGCCCCGCGACGCTGAGCAAGTTCCAGCCGCGCTGCGCCTCGTCGAGCGCGCCGGCCGCGCCCGCGACGGCCGGCAGGCGAAGCGGCGCGTCCGGCCCGTAGCCGACCGCGATGGCCGACGGTGCGGCCGGCAGCGCGAGCTGCACATAATGAAGGAAGAGGCGAGCGCGGGCCGGCGAGCGCCCCGAACCGTCCGCGGGGCCCGACTCGATCGCGCGCCGCCCGCTCCACGCCGGCGCCACCGCCAGGGCCAGCGCGCCGCCGCACGCCAGCAGCGCGAGCGCCGCGGCCGCCGCCGCCGCGGTCCAGCGCGGGATGGGTCCATCGCCGGTGCGCGCACCGGCCCGCGCGCGGCGCGCCACCAGCAAGAGGGCGAGGACGGCGCCGACCCACAGGATGGCGACGAGCTGCGTCACGTCACTCGCCCGCGCCCGCCTGGCCGGTCGGCATCGCGTGCGCGGTCTCCATGGCGGACGGCGGCTCGAGCAGCGCGGCCAGGAAGCGGAAGAAGGCCCGCCGCGCCTCGCCCTCGAGCCCGATCATCGGATCGGTCCACGTCACGGCCACGCTCGCGCGCGCCGGCGGTCCGGCCGCGTCGCGATCGTCGTCGCCCACCGCCGGCGTCGCCGCGGCCGCGCCGTCGCCGACCGCGCCGCCGTCGACCGCGCCGTCGTCGAGCACGCCCTCATCGAGCTTCATGTCCGCCCATCCGGCGTCGTAGCGGAGGTAGTGGATCGACGTGTCGCCCTCGCGCCCGTCCTCGGCGTCGAGGCACAGCCGGCGCAGTGTCTCGCGGCTCACCTTGGCCACCCCCTCGCCGCCCATGCCGCTGGTTGCGAGCCGCACCACCGCGCGGCGATCGCTGTCGGGGCGGCAGACGGCCTCGACCGCGCTCCAGCGGCTGATCGCGATGATCGCGCGCGGCGGCTCGGCGCCGAGCGCCGCGAACACGGGCAGCAGCCGGCGCAGCCGGCCGACGTCGCCCAGCTCCGGGTCGCGGCCGAGATCGATCGGGTTGACCACCAGGATCGGCGCGAACGCGTGGCGGCGCCACGGCGCGCCCCGCCGGCGGCGCTCGCGCACCAGCTGCGAGAACACCGGGTGCAGGTCGGCGGGGCCGGCCGGCGGCCCGTGCTCTGGCACCGGCTCGCCGGGCGGCGGCACCGCGTGCAGGCGGATCGTTCCGCTTCCGGGCCAGCGGGCCGGATCCCACAGCGCGATCTCGATCTCGCCGAGATCGAGCCAGCGCGAGCGAGCCGCCACCCAGCCGAAGCCGGCCCCGGCGGCCGCGAAGCCGAGCGCGAGCAGCACGGCGAGCGCGCCGACCTGCTGGCGCCACAGCACCAGCGCGCTCAGCACGGCGGCCCCGGCGATCGCGCTCAGCAGGAGCGAGCGGGCCAGCCCCGCGCGCCAGTAGCACGCCGCGCGGCCGCCGGGCCCGACCTCGTCGAGCAGCGACGCGACCGGCAAGGACGCGATGGCGTGAGTGGGGCCGGCGGCGGCGGGCGGCGGCGGACCGCCCAGCGCGGCGGCGACCAGCGCGCGCTGCTGCGCCTCCTCCTCGCCGTCGAGCTCGGGCGCGCGGGCGCGCAGCGTGCGGAGCAGGAGATAGAGGAGCTGGGTCTTGCCGGCGGCGCGCGCGCCGAGCAGCGCGAGGTCGATGACCGCGCCGACCGGCGCGCCGGGCGCCGGCTGGGTCAGCGAGGCGAGGCATCCCGGGACCGGCAGATCGGGCCGCCCGGCGACGAGCCGGGGGCGCGTGTCGCGCGGCCGGGTGGTGAGCGAGGGCCTTGACAACAAGACTACCCCGATAGTACTACCTTGGTAGTCGAATGCAAACGACCTGGGGAGGTCAATCCCCGCGTTCGACGACTCGAGGCGTCCATGAGCAAGACATCACAGCTCGGAAACCTGCAGCTCGCCATCCTCCGCGTCCTCTGGGCCCACGGCGAGGCCACGGCCGGAGACGTCCACGTCGCACTTCATGCCGAGCGCGGCCTTGCGCCCACGACCATCGCGACCATGCTCAAGAAGATGGAAGCGCGGGGTCTGGTCCACCATCGCGAGGACGGCCGCCGCTTCATCTATGGTCCGGCGGTCAGCGAGGAGACTGTGACGCGCGAGATGGTCGCCGACCTGACCGACCGGCTGTTCGGCGGCAAGGTCACGGAGCTGGTCAATCACCTCATCGCGGAACACGACATCGATCGGGCCGAGCTGGCGGAGCTCAACCGGCTCGTGGGCCAGGCGGAACGTCAGAGCAGACGGAGGGATCGATCGTGATGGTCGAAGACTGGCAGCAATGGGTCGCTCCAGGAGCGGCCTGGGTCTTGACGTACCTCATCCACAGCACCCTGCTCATCGCTGCAATCTGGTTGATCAGTCGCCGCCTCGAGGGGCGGCCGGCGGCCCTCGACGCGCTGTGGAAGACCGCGCTGGTGGGCGGTCTCCTGACCGCGACGCTCCAGACGGCGGCCGGCGTCTCTCCCATCGGCGGGCGCCTCGATCTCTCGGCCGGCGCCGCCGCGGCCGCGCGGCCGACCATCCGCGCCGGCCAGCCCGGCCACGATCCCGGCCAGGAGATGAGCGCGGCGGACCCGGCCGCGGCGCCGGCGCTGGACCCGGGGCTGCCCGCGCTCGCCTCGCGAACCGCGCACGACGAGAGCCGCCGCGCACGGGCCGGCTTCCCCGCGTCGGGCCACATGGCCGGCGCGAGCAGGCACTCGAGCGCCCATTCGAGCGCGGACCCGGGCGCGGTGTCCGGCTCCGCGGACGCCTCTGCCTCCGACTCTTCGTCCGCCTTCACATCTTCTGCCTCCGACTCTCCGTCCGCTTCTTCCTCCGCCTCCGCCGCGGCCCATGACCGCGCGGCCCGTGCCCCCGCCCCCGGCGACCCGGCCGCAGCAGCGAGCGCCGGTCCGGGCTGGCTGGCCGGCGCGGTCGCGGCGATCCCGCGCTCCGACCCGGCCGCGAGCTCGGCCCGCCCGCCGTCCGCCTCGAGCGCGGCGCACGGCGCGGACGCCAGGCTGTGGCTCATGGCCGGTTTCCTGGCCTGGGCGGTGCTCGCCCTGGTCTTCGGCCTCGGCCTGGCCAGGTCGTGGTGGCGCCTGCGCCGCGTGCTCGCCGACCGGCGCCCCATCCGTGACGGGCAGGCCCGCGACCTGCTCGACGATCTCGTGGTCGGCGTCCGGCGCCGCATCCGGCTGAGCGCAAGCACGCGCGTCGACGTGCCGATCGCGATCGGCGTCCTGCGCCCCGAGATCGTGCTGCCCGAGCGCGCGCTGGTCCAGCTCGAGTCCGCCGAGCTCGAGACCATGCTGGCCCACGAGCTGGCCCACCTCATCCGCCGCGATCCCGCGTGGCGCCTCATCACTGGCTTCATCCACCGCGTGCTGTTCTTGCAGCCGCTCAACCGCGTGGCAGCGACCCACCTCGAGAGCGCCTCCGAGGTCCTGTGCGACGACTGGGCGGTGGAGCGGACCGATCGCCCGCTCGCGCTGGCCCGCTGCCTGACCGAGGTGGCGGGCTGGGTGGCATCGCCGCTCGGCGCGTCGGTCCCCGCCATGGCGCGGCGCGGCTCGGGTCTCGGGCGGCGCGTCCGCCGCCTGGTCGCCGCCGGCCTGGGCCCGGCGCCGCGCCGGCGCGATCGCTGGCCGGTCCCGCTCGCGGCCGGCACGCTCGCGCTGGTGGTGTTCGCGGCGCCCGGCGCCACCGAGATGGCCAGCCCGCGCCCGGCCGCGCCGATGCCGCCGGCCCCGAGGTTCTTCACCGCGTCGGCGAGCACCGAGCGGCCGGTCGCCTCCGCGCCCGCGCCGGCGACCGCGAAGTCACTGGAGGGAGACGACGACAAGGTCGACGCCCACCGCCTGCTCGAGGAGCTGCGCGCCGGCCACGCCGGCGGTCATGATGTATCCGACTGGCTGGCGCTGGCCCAGCTGCTCGGCTCGCCCGACCATGGCGGCCTGCCTCAGCTGGCCGGAGCCGGCAATGGCGGCGCGGCGCTGGTCTCGCTGGGGGGCGTGCCCTGGTTCTCGGCCGACGACATCCAGGACCTGGTCGAGGGGGCGGTCGCGCAGGCTCTGAACGCCAGCGGGATCGACGACCTCGACTTCGACGTCGACGTCGACTCTCACGGCGGCATCGACATCCACGTGGGCGGCGTCGGCGACGTTCCGCGCCGCGTCGGCGACGACGATGACGACGATGACGAGGACGAGGGCGCCGGCGGCGATGACGACGACGACAGCCACCGTGGCGGCCTCGACTTCCACTTCAACCTCAACC
>DATFRY010000096.1:0-5335 GCA_035262925.1 Kofleriaceae bacterium
AGCCAGGCCGGCTGCCCGCCGCGCAGCGACTCCAGCTGGTGGGGCGTGATCGGCTGCGACAGCGAGTGGCACGACAGCGCGGCCACGCGCCCGTCACGCGCCACCGCGCCGCGCAGAAAGGCGGTCGCCGCCGGGCGATAGAAGCCCTGCCCCATGTCGCTCTCGCGCGACCAGATGAGCTGCACCGGCCGGCCCACGCGGCGGGCGATGAGCGCGGCCTGGACCGCGACGTCTCCCAGCAGGCGCCGGCCGAAGCCGCCGCCGGCGAAGGTGGTGTGGACCAGGACATCGCCGCTGGCGATGCCGACCGCGCCGGCCACCGCCTCCTGGATGACGGTCGGCACCTGACACGGCGCCCACACCTCGGCGGTGTCGCCGCGCAGCGCGACGATGCAGTTCTGCGGCTCCATCGGCGCGTGGGCCAGGTACGGCACCTCGTACACCGCGGCCAGCGACTCCGGCCCGTCCAGCGCGGCCGCGGCGTCGCCCTCGCTGCGCACCGCCAGCCCGGCGCCGCGATAGGCGCGCGCCGCGCGCTGGAGCTCGGCGGTGCTCAGCCCCTCGACCATCCCCTTGCCCCACTCGACCTCGACCAGGCGGGCGGCGCGCAGCGCCTGCCAGTACTTCTCGGCCACCACCGCCACGCCCCAGCGGAACGGGAACACGTCGATGAGCCCGGGCAGCCCGGGCACGCCGGGCGAGCGGCGGGCGGCGCCGGCGCGCACGCGGACCGGCTCGGCCCCGTAAACCGGGCCGTGGATGACCAGCGCCCGCACCATGCCGGGCACCGCCGTGTCGATCCCGAAGCGGGTCTGGCCCAGCACCTTGGCGCGCGCGTCGACGCGGCGCGAGTGCACGCCGATGACGCGGAACTCGCCCGGGCGCTTGAGCCGCGGCTCCTCCGGCACCTCCTCGCGCGCGGCGCCGGTCGTCAGGCTGCCGTAGCCGGCGGCGCGCCCGCTGGCGCGATGCAGCACGCGGCCGGCAAGGGCGGTGCAGTCGGCCGCGCGCACGCCCCATCGGCGCGCCGCCGCCGCCACCAGCATCTCGCGCGCGGCCGCCGCCGCGCGGCGCAGCGGGACGTAGGCCTCGGCCGTGCTGGTCGAGCCTCCGGTGGCGTGGATGCGGAAGAGCGGCACGCCCTCCGCGCCGCTGGTGCGAAACTCGGGCAGCGAGTCGGCGAAGGTGGTGTCGATGTGATCGACGGGCACCTCGAGCTCCTCGGCGACCAGCGTGCTGTAGCAGGTGGCCACGCCCTGCCCCATCTCGACCTTGCCGAGCGCGAGCGCGACGCGGCCGTCGCGCTTGACCGTGATGTACATGTTCGGCGAGAGCTCGCCGGTCTGGTCGGCGCGCCGGATCATGCGCCGCTGACCGCCGCCGCAGCCGGAGGCGCCGCCGGCCAGCGAGACGCCGAGGCAGAGCGCGCCGCCCGCCAGCGCGCCGCCCAGGAACCCGCGCCGCGTCAGCTCCTCGCGCCTCGCCGCGCTCACGGGGTCTCTCCCGGCAGGCCGGCGGCGCGCCGGATGGCCCGCCGGATGCGCGGATAGGTGCCGCAGCGGCACAGGTTGGCGGACATGGCGGCGTCGATCTCGTCGTCGGTGGGGCGCGGCTTGCGGGCCAAGAGCGCCACCGCCGTCATGATCTGTCCGGCCTGACAGTATCCGCACTGCGGGACGTTCTCGGCCAGCCACGCCTCCTGCACCGGGTGGAGCGCGCCGTCACGGGCCAGGCCCTCGATGGTGACGATGTCGCGGCCGGCCACGTCGCCGACCGCGGTCACGCACGAGCGCCGGGGCGCGCCGTCGACGTGCACCGTGCAGGCGCCGCACAGGGCCTGACCGCAGCCGAACTTGGTCCCGGTGAGACCGAGCTCCTCGCGGATCACCCACAGGAGCGGGGTGTCGGCCGGCACCGAGACGTCTCGTTCGCCTCCGTTGATCCTGAGCTTCACGCTTCCTCCAGCCGCTACCCGCCGAACGGCGAGGCAAGCGGGAACTTGAGCATCGCGCCGGCCTGGACCACCATGTCGTCCCGGTCGGCGGCGAGATAGATGGCGCGGCCGTAGATCGAGAACAGCCCGAACAGCGTGACCGACAGGCGCCCGGCCGCGCCGGCGTCGCTGTCGTCGGCGACGCGCAGCGCGAGGCCGGCGTCCGCGCCGAACGAGAGCTGCATGCCCTTGGCGCTGCGCAGGTGGACGCCGAGCTCGGGCCCGGCCGACAGGTAGGTCGCGTCGCCCCCGAAGTCGCGGTAGCCGTCGGCATAGAGGCCGGCGAAGCGGCCATCGCGCAGCCGCACCAGGCTGAGCTCGCCGCCGACGAAGCCGCCGCCGCCGCCGCCCTCGCTCTCGGCCAGGGTGGCCCCGCCGGTGACGCCGCCGAGCAGGAACCAGGCCGGGCGCGGGCCGATGGTGAAGGGCGGGTCGCCGTCGGCCGCGGCCGCGCGCGGCAGCGCGGCCAGGAGCAGGCCGGCGACCAGCGGGGGCAGGAGTCCAGCTCCGGGTACGGCGCGCATGGGGGCGGCCATCTTTACAAATGGACGCGATAAGTCAATCTGTAAAAAAGCCAAGGGCGGGCCGAAGGCCCGACCGACGGTGGGTTCTTCGGGTGACGACGAGCTCGCCGTGCGAACAAAGCGTCGGGCCACGCCTCCGTGGCCGGCGCGGCGCGTGTACATCGCCGGCGGCCGCGGCTAGGATCGCCCGTCATGGCGCGCACCGGCCGCGACACCAGCGACGACATCCTGAGCGCCGCCATCGCGGTCTTCTTCCGTCACGGCCTTGGCCGCGTGACCGTGGAGGACGTCGCCCGCGAGGCCAGCGTCTCGCGCCAGACGGTCTACACCCGCTTCGGCAGCAAGGAGCGCCTCTTCGTCAGCGCGGCGACCCACCTGTTCGACCAGGCGCACGAGAAGGCGGTGGCGGCGCTGGCCGGCCCCGGCGATCTGTGGGAGCGGGTCCGCGCCGCATTCGAGGCCTGCAACGTGCCGCACGTGCGCGAGCTCGAGCGCTCCGAGCACGCCGCCGAGCTGTGGGCGACCCAGGCCACGCTGCTCAGGCCGGTGATGGCGAGCAAGGAGAAGCGCCTCGTCGGTGCCATCGCCGGCGCGCTCGGCGCCGCGCATCGGCGCGGAGAGATCCGGCTGGTGAGCGGCATCGGCGCGCGCGACCTGGCCGAGATGCTGGTGGTGGCCGACGCGGGCTTCAAGGCCGACGTGATCACCGTGCGCAGGTATCGCGCGCGGCTGAGGACGGTCATCGGGATGATGCGACAGGCGACGCGCTCCTGACACCATGTGCTCCAGGCGCGGCGTCGGTGCGCGAGGCGACGCCGGCCCGAAAGCGGAGAATCGCGCTCCTGGCGAGCGTGCGGGCCGGGCATTCGGTGAAGCCGTGACCTGCCCATAGGCTTTGCTTAGCAATTATGTGGCCTTGCCTGCTGTCACGGCGACGTTAGACTGCGCGTCCGGATGAATGAATCGCCAGTGACGACGACCCCCCTGCGCGTGCTGATCGTCGACGACGATACCGACTCAGCCGATACGCTCGCCGAGCTCCTCACCACCTTCGGCCACGACGTGCGGGTGGTGTACGAGGGGGACGCGGCCCTGAACCTCGGCCGCGCCTGGGTGCCGCACGTCATCTTCCTCGACCTCGATCTGCCGGTCATGGACGGCTACGAGGTGGCGCGGCGCCTGCGCGCGCAGGACGGCGCGCTCACCCGCATCATCGCGCTCAGCGGCTTCGGGCGGCCGATCGATCTCGAGCGCAGCCTCGGCGCTGGCTGCGACCAGCATCTGGTCAAGCCGCCTCACGTGGGGGATATTCTCCGCATCCTCGCGCACAAGGGCTGATGGTCCGCCCAGGGTCGCGATCGATGGGTCGGAGACGCGCGCGGGCGTGTCTCGCTGGAGGCACCCGTGCTGAACTTCAACCACGTCTATTACTTCCACGTGGCCGCGAACGAGGGGAGCCTCGCCGCGGCCGCGGCGCAGCTCGGGGTCACCCAGCCGACGGTGAGCGAGCAGATCCGGACCCTGGAGCGGGCCCTGAACGTGACGCTGTTCGAGCGGACCGCCACCGGCCTGCGCCTGACCGAGGCGGGCCGGCTCGCGCACGAGCACACGTCGGTCATGTTCAGCGCCGGCGAGCGGCTGGTCGCGGCGCTCGGCGACAAGCCGGCGCTGGTGCCGCGCACCCTGCGCGTCGGGCTGAGCGCGGTGGTCTCGCGCTCGGTGGCGGCCGACTTCCTCATGCCGCTCTTCGCCATCGACGACTGTGTCCCCAGCATCCGCAGCGGGGACTCGCTGGAGCTCATCCGCGACGTCCGATCGGGTGACAGCGACCTGGTCCTGACCGACTCGATCCCGCCGGAGAGCGCCACGCGCGGGCTCGAGATGACCGAGCTGCCCGGCTCGCCGCTGGTCGCCGTGGCTCCGCCCGCCGTGCAGCCGAACCCGAGCTGGGACAACGTCGGCCTCGTGCAGTACCGGACGGTGTCCTCCTCGCGCTGGAAGGTCGACGCGTACCTCGACGAGCAGGGTCTGCGGCCCCGCACGGTGGGCGAGACCGACGACGTGATGCTCCTCCTCGAGGTGGCGGCCCGCGGCGGGTTCGCCGCGTTCGTGCCGCGCACGGTCGCGCGCGACGCGGTGGCGGCCGGGCGGCTGCGCGTGCTCGCCACGCTCGAGAACGGCCGCGTGCCGATCCACGCCGTCTACCAGGACAGCGAGTCGGCCGAGCTGGCGCGCCGCGCGGTGGCCATCCTCATCGCGAGCATCGGCGAGGGCGGCCACCCGGGCTGATCCGCGCGGCGCTGGCTACCGCCGCCGGCTGGCCGGTGGCCCCATCCTGAACCCGCTGGCGTCGAAGCTCGCCCGGAGCTCGATCCACGGCCCCGACAGCCAGGCGGCGCCGCCGGTCAGCTCGTCGAAGTCGGCTCGCGACCAGTACCAGCCGGCGCGCAGGCCCAGCTCCACCGCCGGGTGGACGCGCAGATCGAGGCCCGCGCGCGCCTCGAAGCCGAGCGCCACGTCGCTCCGGTCGAAGTAGTCGACGCGGATGCCGAGCGCAGAGCCGCGCGCCTTGGCGCTCAGGCGGTCGAGGTACGCGCCGGCGCCGAGGACCGGCGTGATGCGCCCGAGCGGCAGGCGGCCCTCGCCGACGGCGCCGAAGCCGACGCGGTTGACGTGCAGGCTCGACTCCGGGTTGACCGACTCCGGCGGCGGCACGGTGTTGTCGTAGGTGCTGCGGCCCAGCGCCACCGACAGGGCGCCGCTGACGTGGCGGCCGTCGCCGTATCCCAGCTCGAGGTGGCCGCGCACACCGAGGACG
>DATFRY010000097.1:0-12109 GCA_035262925.1 Kofleriaceae bacterium
CTCATGCCGCTCATTATCGGACTCGGCCGTCAGGTGTTGCTCACGGGCGGCGCTCGATCACGACGGCGCGCATGTGCGGGCGCCCGCTGGATCGCGACTCCACACGCACGCTCACCTGAGCCGACACGTCGTCCACCTCGAACACGACCTCACCGGTCTCGGCTCGAGAGATTTCGCGATGATCCGACGAGCTCGTCACCGAGATGGCCAGTCCGGAAGCGGCGGCCGACTCGAGGCGCGCGCGCCAGTGTCCCGCCGGAAGCGGCAACGTGACCTGCGCCGAACCGCGGGGCGGGAGGCGCAGGCCGATGCGATGCTCCTCGTCGAGCTCGGCGCGCACGTCGCGACCGGTGAGGAGGTAGCCGGGCACGCGGACCAGATCGGGGCTGGCCTCGATGCCGATGCGGCCGGAGCGGCGCACCCAGATCTGCGCATCGACCGCGCGCGGAACCGTGCCGCGGAACCGCACGAGCTGGTACGCGCGGCCGAACTGCGGGTCCGCGACCATCTCCTTCTCGCCGCGGGAGCACGGCCTGGACCGCCCGGTCGGGCCGCAGAAGACCAGCAGATCGGGCCGACGGCTCATCGCGTAGGCGCCGTCGCCCAGCTCGTGGCCGATGAGGCCGGTGCCGAAGTCGCCCGGCCTGTGGCTGGCGATGTGGCGGTCGTTGAGCCCCAGCATGTCCAGGGCGGGCAGCTTCGCCCAGTAGCACAGGCTGCCGACTGCGGCCGCGGCCATGAGGGGCTCGCGATCGCGAAACGCGCTGTCGAGGAGCCGCCCGACCACCTCGCCGTTGCCCTCCCAGCGCTCGGACACGGCCCGCCGGTTCTCCTTGTCCGCCGGCTGCAGAGCCGCGAACACCGCAACGGCCGCGAGCCCGGCGCCGACTGCGATCCATCTGGCGCGCGGCCACCTCTCGGCGAGGGCGCACAGGCCGAGGGCCGCGGCCATGCAGAGCGCTACCAGGACGGGCACGAAGTGGCGGTGCGCGGGGAAGATGTCGCCGCCGATGAAGACGACGTAGGCCGCCCAGATCGCGGCCACGATCCAGGCGAGGCAAGCGTGCCGCCAGCGCGGCCCGCGCCGGTGCGCGCCCGCGACCAGCGGCAGCGCGGCGACGAGCAGGACGAGCGCGGAGGAGCGCGCCGCTGCAAGCACATACGCGCCGCCGCCGCGCAGTCGATCGAGCGTGAACGCGACCTTGACCAGCGCCGTGTTCGGGATCCACGCGTCGTAGTAGATGACTCGAAAGGCGAGCTGGCCCAGGAAAGCGGCCGCCGGCAGCGCGGCGAGGAGAAGCCCGCGCCGCCAGCCAGGCCAGCGCAGTCGGTGCATCACGACCACGCCGGCGCACACCGCCGCCACCAGCACGGCACCGTCGGCGCGGGCGAGGGTGACCAGCGCGAGGAGGAGGCCGGGCACTCCGACCTGCCGCCGGGTCGGGGGCTCCTCGGCGAGGAGCGGCGGGCACGCCGCGAGCGCCCAGGCCAGGAGCGCCGCCACCATCGGCTGCTCCAGGCCACCCACCGCCCACGCCCCCGCCGCGCCGGACGCGGCCAGCGCGAGCATGCCAACCAGCGCGGCCGCGACCTCGCTCATGCGCGCCAGGCGCACGGCCCACAGGATGGCCACGAGCGCCGCGGCGAACCCGAGCAGGCCGAGGGCGCGCGACGCGACGACCAGGTCCAGGCCGGCACCGCCGAGCGCGGCGCAGGCCAGCGTCCAGAGGAGGTTGCTGTAGCCCTCGACCGGCGGACCATCGGTCCAGGTCAGGCCGTCGCCCGCGAGCAGGCGCTGGGCGTAGCGCAGCGAGATGAACGAGTCGTCGGAGATGAACGGGTAGTAGTGCCTCGCGTTGAGCGCAAGCGCGACCACCGCGGCGGCGAGCGCGGCAGCGCAGGCGACGGCGAGCGCGATGCGGCCCGTGAAGCGTCCCCCCATGCGACTCGTCAGCGCGGCCCTTCGGCCGGGCTCGCCCTCCCGCCGTCGATCCACCGGTCGCCGAGGCGGTGGGCGCAGGGGAGGAAGGTGGGGATGAGGTCCTTGCGGATGTAGAGGGGGGAGCTCGAGTCGCGGACGACGCGCTGGTAGTCGTGGATGCAGGTGCCGTGGGCGATCTGGTCGCGGAGGGAGTGGTAGTTGCGGTGGGGGAGGAAGATGACCTCGGGGCGATCGCGCGCGCAGCGGGCGTCGAAGTCCATGCCGTGGAGGGCGATCTGCTGGTCCATGAGGCCGGCCATGTCGGTGACGGTCGAGTCGGGGAAGAGCACGCCGGGGACGCCGATCTCGGTGTGATAGAGGTGGAAGGGCTGCGGGATGCACGCCTCGACCGCGCGGATGCCGCGCAGCGTGGTCGGGCGCTCGATGTGGCGGGCCAGGAGCTCGCGGTCGGAGTAGAGGCGCGGGGCCGGGGCTCGCAGCCCGGTCACCGCCGTCACCAGGATCGGGACGCCGGCCAGCGCGGCGACGGCGCCGGCGTGGAGGCGGGCGCCGGCGAGCAGGATCGTCGCTGCCAGCGCATAGCCGATGTAGAGATCGCCGGCCACGCGCGAGATGAGCTGGTCCTTGCCGTCATAGATGATGCGGTGGTGGTGGAGGTAGGCGACGCCGGCCGCGTACAGGGCGCAGAAGAGGATGGTGACCAGCGGCCGCGATCGCTCGCGCAGCCGCGGGGCGGCCTCGATCGCGGCCAGGGCGAGCGGCACCAGGCCGGGCAGGTAGAAGCGCGCGTACGAGCCCATCACCTCGATCGTGGAGAAGTAGTGATAGCCGGTGAACAGGGCGAACGACGCGACCAGCGCCGCGGTCCAGGCGCTGCGCCCGTGCGCCGCCACGTAGAGGAGCGGCGCGGCCATGACCAGGAGGCCGAACAGGTTGCGCACCTTGACCGCGTGGTCGATGCGAACGAAGTCGGCCGTGTAGATGGTCAGCGCGCGCGACTTGAGATGAAAGGCCAGCGGCAGCGGCGTGCCGAAGTAGAGCTGGCACAGGCCGAGCACCGCGACGAGCGCGAGCCCGCAGGCGAGCAGGATGCGCCACGGCACCCTGCGTTCGCGCCCCCAGTAGCAGAGCGCCATGCTCACCAGCGAGATGGCGACCGCATCGGGGCGCGTCAGGTAGACCAGCACCGTGGTCGCCACCACCGCGGCCGCGTCTCTGCGAGACTCCGCGCCGCGATGGATCGCGAGCAGGTTGATCGCGATGACCACGAACGCCAGGCAGGTCTCCATCCCGCTGTGGACGAGGAGCAGGACGTACGGCGCCGACGCGGCCAGCAGGGCGACGCCGAGCGCCAGCGCCCACCCCTCGCGCGAACCCTCGGCCACCAGGGTCCGCGCCGCGCGCGCGTAGAGCGCGAACAGGCCCACCAGCGACAGCGCCGACAGGACCTTGACGATCGCGATGTAGTGGTCGGCGTCGATGAGGAGCGGGATCAGCGCGACCAGCTGGAAGCTCTGCGACGTGTTGCCGTACACCGGCCCGTCGGCGACGTTCCAGGCCGCGCTGCCGTGCTCGAGGATGTGGAGGCCGATGCGCTTGAAGAAGTAGGAGTCGTCCCACGCCTCCAGATCGAGGCCGCTCAGCAGATGGAGCGCGACGACGGCCGCGTAGGCGACCAGGAGGCAGAGCCCGAGCCGCCGGTATCCGCGCGGTCCGACCAGCCTACTTCTTCCTTGGGACCGGCTTCTCGTACGAGACCTCGGCCACCGCGCTCTCGCGCAGCACCACCCGCAGCGTGCCCTTGAACACGTCCGCGACCCGGCTGCCGATGCCCTCGTGCAGGTACTGGCACAGGAACTCGGTGGTGGTGTTCTTGCCGCGCAGCTGGGGCAGCTCGTCGAGGTTCTTGAAGTTCATCTCGCCCAGGAGATCCTGCAGGGCGCTCTGGGTGGACGCGAAGTCGACGATGAGGCCGTACTCGTCCAGCTCCTCGGTCATGAACACCGCCTCCACCTCGTAGGTGATGACGTGCATGAGCTGAGCCGGGCCAAAGATCTCACCCTTGAGCGAGTGCGCGCACTTCAGGTAGTCACGGATCGTCAGCGTAAACATGCTCAGAACCTCTCGAATGGAACAGTAGGGAGGACGGGCGAGGGGGTGTTTATAGTTGGAGTCCGCCGGATATGCAACGCGGTGCGGGCGGCCGCGTCCCGGTCACGCCCAGCGCCAGATATGGATGGCGTACGAGTAGAGGATGAGCGCCGAGCCCGCGCCCGCGATCGCGGTCTTCGCGCCGACGGGCAGCGCCGGGCTGAGGTCGGCGATGAGCGCGACGACGGTGGCGAAGTGGACGACGCGGCCCAGCCGCGTGCCCTTGCGGTTGGGGCTCCGCGGCTCGACGAACAGCCGCAGCACCGCCCACCCGACCACGTAGAGCGGCCGCAGCGCCCCCATCACGAACACCACCGGGTGGACACCAAGGTAGAGATAGGCGATGCCGCACATGGTGACGAGATAGAAGGCGTCGCTCTCCATGTCGAACACCGCGCCCACCTCGCTCGGGCCCGCGCGCCGCGCCACCCAGCCGTCGACCGCATCGAGCGCGATGATCGCGATCGCCACCGCCACCTTCCACCAGGCAGGGCTCGGCTCCAGCGAGTGGCTGGCAAACAGCACCACGCACAGGAGCACGCGCGCGCCGGTGACGAGATCTGCCGCGCGCCGGTGCCCGCGGATGCGCGCGAACAGGTAGCCGAACGCGACCAGCGTCCACCCGCCGTAGGCCAGCGTCATGGCCGTCGGCGCGAGCGCGCGGGGCGCCGCGATCCACGCGGCCATCGCCACCAGGCTCGCGCCCGCCATGGCCAGCGACCATGTGTGCAGCGACTCGCGGCTCTGCTCGTCGCTCGCGTCGCTCATGATCGGGCCAGCACCAGCTCGTCGTACTCCAGGAGGCCGGCCTGGTGGCAGCGCTGGAGCGCGTCGCCGCCGACCAGCGACTGGCACCAGTGGCTGTAGCGCTGGCCCTGGCGCAGGATGGGCTGCAGCGCGCGGATGAAGCGGTCGCGCGGGCGGCCGAGGCGCATGAACGGCGACAGGCAGGTGCGGCCGACCATCGCCAGCCCCGATCGCGCGGCCAGCGCGGCCACATCGTCGGCGCCGAGCAGGCTGTGGATCTGCCAGCCGGCGCGGAAGGCGGCCAGCATCGGCTCCTCGCGCGACGCCGCGCCGGCCGCGGTGAGCAGATCGTCGACCAGGACCAGGCGGCCGCCCGGGCGCAGGACGCGCGCGACCTGGTCGAAGAAGGCGGCCGCCGACTCGGCGTGGACGAACGACTCGATGGCGTAGGCCAGATCGGCGCCGGCGACCGCGCCGGCGACCGCCGGCGACAGGGCGCAGAAGTCCGCCTCGTGGAAGCTGCACGTGCCGCGCAGCGCCCCACCATGCCGGCGCGCGCGGCGCTCGGCGTGCGCGACCTGGCGCGGGCTGAGCGAGAGGCCGTGCACCTCGGCCGGGACGTGGCGGGCCAGGTACACCGCGCCGGCGCCGACGCCGCAGCCGAGATCGACCACGCGCGCCTGCCCCGACGGGCACAGCGCGGTCACCTGATCGAGCACGCGGCGGTGAACGTAGTGGAGCGCGTCGCGCCGGTCTGCCGCGCCCGGTCCCCACAGCTCGCGGTGGAGCGCGCCGTCGGTCCCGGACAGCAGCCACTTCCACGTGTTCGCGTCGTAGTAGTCCCGGACCTTGCTCATCGCGGTCACAGCTCGACGCCGTAGCGCCGGCAGCGAAGCGCGACGATCCGCTGGTTGTCGGGCGTGGTCTCCTGGAAGTGCCTGCGCGCGGCGGCCTCGTCGCCGGTGGCGCAGGCGGAGACCGCCGCGATGCGCTTGATGTAGGCGTCGTCGGGCTTGGCCTTGAGGAACTCCTCCGCGCTGCTCAGCGCGGACTCGTAGTCGCCGTGGTCGTAGGCCTCGCGCGCCGCCTCGCGCTTCGCGACCAGCTCCGGGCTCGCGTCGGGCGGAAGGCCCGTGGAGCTGCCCGCGCCGTCGCGAGCGGGCCCGGGTGACTGCGGGCTCCACGGCCGGTCCCCGGTCGAGCGGCGCGGCCGGCTCACCTCCCCGAGCGAGGGCACCGGCCGCCGCTCCGACGCCTCGGGCGGCGGCCGTGAGATCGAGGGCGCGCGCCCGCCGGACCCGGCGCCGGGCTCCGCCGAGCGGCCGAGCTGTGAGCGCTGGTAGCCGACCATGGCCTGCTTGACCGCCTCGTCGGACAGAGCGGGCTCCGCGGCGGCCCGCACCTTGATGGACAGGACGACGATGGCAGCCAGGACGAACGCCGCAGCGGCCCCGAGGGCGACAACACGTCCCTGCATGAGCCTTCGACTTATAACACAGGGCCTAGCGCGTGGCCCCCGGCCCCGCCGCGGCGGCCTCGAGGTCGCCCTGCTGGCGCAGGAATTCGCGGGCCGCCGCGTCCCAGGTGTAGTCGCCGCCGGCGCGCGCGGCCTGCGCCGACATGAACAGCGCGCGCAGCCGGTCGGGCGAGCGAACCAGCTCCAGGAGGCCGTTCACGAGGTCGGCGGCCGAGTCGTAGAGATGGCCGGTCACGCCCTCTTCGATGTGGGCGGCCGTGTTGCCGACCCGGCAGGCAAGGATGGGCAACCCGAACGCGCGCGCCTCCTGCAGGGCCATGCCGAATGTCTCCATCAGCGACGGAGACAGGAGCAGCGACGCGTCGCGGTAGTGGCGGTCCATGTCGTCGTACGCGGTGGGTCCGCGGAAGCGGATGATCGCGGGGCCGCCCTCTGCTTCGCCATGGCCTTCCGCGCGGCCACCGCCTCCCCCATCGCCGTCTGCCTCTCCGGTCAGGCCCGCGGCGCGCGCCGCTCGCAGGCAGGCGGCCGCGTGATCGGGATCGAGGTCGGCGCGCCCGACCACGTCGATCGTGAGCGGGACGGTCGGCGCCGCGCCCCGCCCACCGGCGCGGGGGAGCGCGGCGGCGAGCGCGTGGATGAACGGCAGCACCCCCTTGTTGGCGACCAGGTTGCCGACGAGCAGCGCGCGCGCGCCGGGCCGGTAGGCCAGCGGAGGCCGGGGGCGATGGGGCAGCCCGGGCGGCACCACCAGGCACGGCTGGGTCAGCCCGCGCGCGCGCAGGACCCCCGCCGTGTAGGCGCTGGTGACCAGGAAACCGTCGAAGCGCGGGACTGCCGCCTCTTCGACGGCGAGCGCTGGATCGCCGGCGGCGCGCGCCGGGTCCATGCTGGGCAGGAGGTGGACCACCAGCACGAAGCGCTGCCGGCCCGCGCGGCGTGCCTCGGGCGGCGCGGGCACTGCGCGCAGGAGCTCGCGCATGTTGAGCGTATCGACGAAGTAGGTGCCGGGCTCGCCCGCCGCGACATGGCGTTCCCAGTCGGCCACCGACACGGCCTCGATGGCGCGGTGGCGGCGCGCGGCGTCCACGAGCTCGCGGTTGTAGATGTTGCCGCCGGTGACCAGGTCGCTGGCGTCGGGCAACACGAACACGAGGCGCCGGCTGCTCACGCCTCATTGTGTGCCACGACCCTCGCCCGGACCACCGGTCGCGCACCGCGCGATTGCCCCGGCGAGGCCGGTACGATACGTTCCACCGGCCTTGGCCGTCGGCCAATCGAACGGAGCCGCGCCGGCGAGCGGCGGGCGTCTCGACCTCGAGCGCGCGTGGTCGCTCCTGTGCGGCCTGGCCGAGCGGGCGCATCAGGGCCGACCGGTGGAGCGGGCCGGCGGGCTGACCGTGCGCGGCGATGGCGGCGCGGTCGAGGTCGCGGCCGGGTCGCCGGATGCCTGGATCGTCGCCCGCCCGGAGGCGCCCAGCGGCTGGTCGTGGCCGGAGCCAGACCAGGCCGCGACCGATCCGCAGGGCGGGATTGGCGAACGCGGACGCGGGCGCGGCGATGCCGGGGACGTCGAGACCCTGCTCGATCTCTACATGCCGCTCTGCGTCGGCGCGTCGGCTGCGCGCATGGTCGTCGGCCACCTGGCCCAGAGCCTCGACGGGCGCATCGCCACCGAGTCGGGCGCGTCGCAGTTCATCAGCGGGCAGGCCGACCTCGAGCACGCCCACCGCATGCGCGCGCTGTTCGACGCCGTCGTGGTCGGCGCCGGCACGGTCGAGAAGGATGATCCGCGCCTGACCACCCGCCTGGTCCCGGGCACGCACGCGACCCGCGTGGTGATCGATCCGCAGCGCCGGCTGAGCGACGGGTACAGCATGTTTCAGGACGGCGAGGCCCCGACGCTGGTCATCTGCGCGGCCAGCGCCGGCGGCGCGGCGGTGGATGCACGGCACGGGCGCGCCGAGGTGATCGCGATCGCGGGCGGCGACGAGCGCGGCGCCCTGCCGGTCGCGTCCATCCTCGAGGCGCTTCACGCCCGCGGCCTGCACCGCATCTTCATCGAGGGCGGCGGCGTGACCCTGTCGCGCTTCCTCGCCGCCGGCGCGCTCGATCGCCTGCACGTGGCGGTGGCGCCCTGCATCCTCGGCTCCGGGCGCGCCGCGTTCTCGCTGCCGATCATCGAGCAGCTGTCCGAGGCGATCGCGTTCGAGTGCCGCCACTTCGCGCTCGGCCCCGACATCCTGTTCGACTGCGCCCTGCGCAGATAGCCAGCTTTCGGCCGGCTCTCGGTCCGCTGCTGCCCGGCTACGCGCCGTAGCGCACGCGGTGGCAGAGGTGCGGCCCGGGCCGGGCCAGGCGCTCCATGTCCGACGGCAGGTCGGCGAACAGGCCCTCGCTGGTGATGAGCGCGTCGAGCGCCGGATCGCGGAGCAGCTCGAGCGCGAGCGCGAGCCGCCGGCGGTGGGTCCAGCGCGCCCGCCGGGCCGGCGCGATCGAGCCGACCTGCGACGAGCGCAGGGTCAGCCGCCGGTGATGAAACGACTCGCCCAGCGGCAGCTGGACCTCCCGGTCGCCGAACCACGACAGCTCCACGATCGTCACCTCGTCTCCCGCCAGGGACAGCGCGGTGCGCAGCCCGGCCGGATCGCCGCTCGCGTGAACGACCAGGTCGGCGCCGGGGCGCGCCTCGGCGGGGCTGGCGAAGCGGGCACCCAGCGCGGCGGCCACGGTCGCGCGCCCGGCATCGACGTCGACGAGCTCCACCTCGCAGCCCGGCACGCGCGCGGCGAGGTAGGCGACGAGGCAGCCGACCACGCCGCCGCCCACCACCGCGACCCGGTCGCCGACGGCGATGCCGGCGTCCCACAGGCCGTTGACCGCCGTCTCGACGTTGGCCGCCAGCACGGCGCGCTCCGCCGGCACGCCCTCGGGGAGGGCGATGACATCGCCGGCGTCGACCACGAAGCGGGTCTGGTGCGGGTAGAGGCAGAACACCGCGCCGCCGGCGAGCTCCGCCGGGCCGCGCAGCACGCGCCCCACGTTCGCGTAGCCGTACTTGACCGGAAAGTCGAACTCGCCCTCCTGGTGGGGCGCCCGCATGCGCGCGCGCACTCCGGCCGGCACGCGGCCGCCGAACACCAGCATCTCGGTGCCGCGGCTGACCCCGCTGTACAGCGTCTCGACCAGGACCTGGCCGGGACCGGGGCGCGGCAGCGCCGCGTCGCGCAGCTCGCCGCACCCGGGCGCGGTGATCCAGAACGCCTCGGCGCGATCCTGGTCGGCCATGCCGGGCCTTGTATCACAAGCGCGGAGCAGGCGGCGCGCGGCGCGCGCGGCGTCACCAGTCGAGGATCGGCCAGCCCCGCCGGCGCGCGGTCATTCGCAGGCGCGGATCCGGCCGCACCACGCGCGGCGACCCCACCCGCTGCAGCATCGGCAAGTCGGAGTAGGAGTCGCTGTAGAAGTAGCTTCCGGCGAGGTCGGCGCCGCGCGAGCTCGCCCAGGCCTCGGCGCGCGCCACCTTGCCCGCCCCGTAGCACAGCGGCGGGCGAAACGCGCCCAGCAGGCGGCCGTCCGGGCCGGTGGGAAACTCGTTGGCCAGGTAGTCGTCGAAGCCCCAGCGCTCGGCCGCGGCGCGCGCCTCGTACGACGAGCTGTTGGTCAGGATGACGAGGACGTCGCCGCGCGCGCGGTGCTCCGCCACTGCCGCGGCCGCGCGCGGGCGCAGACGACCCGCCACCTCGCGCTCGAACCAGGCGCGCGTGCGCTGGTCGAGGTGCTCCGCGTCGACCCCGCGGTAGTGATCGAGCGCGCGATTGACCGCCGTCTCCATGTCGATCGCGGCCACGTGGTAGAGCGCCGTCCACACCACCGCGCGGGCCATCTGATAGGCGCTGATGTGCCCGTTCCTGCGCTCGTGGCGCGCCCACAGGAGACCGCTGTTGACGTCGATGAGCGTGCGGTCGAGGTCGAAGAAGGCCACGGTTCCAGACATCGGGCGGGGAAGGTACCGCGCCGCCGGCCGACCGGCCACGCGGTCCTACCCGCGCTGTGTCCCCTCGCTGCAGCGCACCGCACACTGGCTCGACACCAGCGAACCGCGGGTCCATGCCCTCCCTCCCGGTGAGCTCGCGCGGGCGCCGCGCGCCGGGCCGCGGCCCGGACCTGTAGAACTGCAGCCCGGTTGAAGCGGGAGTCCGCCCGGGCGAGCGGGCGAGAGCAGTCCCGACGGAAGTCGCGACGGCCCCTCATGGCTCCTGTGCGAGACGGGCTATGATCCGGGCCCACGGCCATGCGGCCGCTCGAGCCGCTGCCGTCCGGATGCGGCCGCGCCTTCCTCGGCCGCGACAGCGGCACAGCGGGTGAGAAGTGGGATGAAGGGAGCGAGATCATCGATCGATCCGGGCCTGGCCCGCCGCCTTCATTCCGCCTCCAGGTGGGCGGGGGCCGCGGTGGCCGGGATGGGAGCGGCGGTGCTCGCCGGATGGGCGTTCGACATCGGCGCGCTCAAGAGCCTGCATCCGTCGCTGGTGTCGATGAAGGTCAACACCGCCGCCGGCTTCCTGCTGGCCGGCGCCGCGCTCTGGCTCGACCAGGACAGGGCCGCACCCTGGAGGCGCCGGGCCGCGCGATCGCTGGCCGGGGCGGTCGCGCTGCTCGGCTTCGCGACCTTGCTCGAGTACGTGGTGCAGATCGATCTCGGCATCGACCAGCTCCTCGCGCACGACGCGGCCCTTGGCGTCGCGACCTCCTCGCCGGGGCGCATGTCGGCCGCGGCCGCGGTCCACTTCGCCCTCATCGGCGCGTCGCTGCTCCTCATCGACGTGCCGTCGCCGACCTCCCGGCCGCGGCCGACCGAGTGCCTTGCCGCGATCGTGGGCGTGTCCTCGCTGCTCACCGTCCTCGGCTACCTCTACGGCGTGCCGCCGCTCTACGCCCTGCCCTCGAACACGGCGGTGGCGCCGCACACGGCGATCGGCTTCGCGGCGCTCGCAGCGGCGGTCCTGTCGTCGCGGCCGGAGCTCGGCTTCATGCAGTTCGCGGTCGCGACCTCGCCCGGCGGTGTGCTGGCCCGGCGCATGCTGCCGGCCGCCATCCTGGTGCCGGTCGCGCTCGGCTGGCTCGCCCTCGCCGGCGAGCGGGGGCGCATCTTCGGCGTCGAGCTCGCGCTGGCCCTGTTCGCGGCCGCCAGCATGATCTTCTTCACCGGCCTGGTCCTGTGGATCGCGCGCGCGCTGCACCGCGCCGACGGCGCGCGGCGGCGGGCGGAGCATGCGGTGCGCGCGCGCGAGGCCGACCTGGCCATCACGCTCGACAGCATCGGCGAGGCGGTGATCGCGACCGACCGCCGCGGCCGCATCGTGCGCATGAACCCGGTGGCGGCGCAGCTGACCGGATGGGCGCCGGCCGACGCGACCGGGCGCGACGTGGAGGAGGTGTTTCGCGTGGTCGGCGCGGCCGCGCGCGAGCCGGTGGCCAGCCCGGTCGAGCGCGTGCTGCGCGACGGCTGCGCGCTGGGCCGGGCCGAGGAGGTGCTGCTGCTCGCGCGCGACGGCGGCGAGCGCGTCATCGCCGAGAGCGGCGCTCCCATCCGCGACGCCGACGGCGTGGTGCGCGGAGCGGTGCTGGTGTTTCGCGACCGGACCGCCGCGCGCGCCGCCGAAGAGACCCTGCGCGAGAGCGAGGCGCGCAAGGCCGCCGTGCTCGAGGCGGCGCTCGACTGCATCGTGACGATGGACCACACCGGGGCCATCGTCGAGTTCAACCAGGCCGCCGAGCGCATCTTCGGC